>NZ_BAER01000063.1 GCF_000315055.1 Paraglaciecola polaris LMG 21857
GGAGAGCACCGCAAAGTGTGGGGCAGAATGTAAAATATCAAGCGGCCATAGGCAACTCCCTCACTGATTCCCGCTGAGGCTTCATCGCAGGAAACCATTCTTCAAAATGGTTGCGTAGCTCACCATTCAATACCGCTGTTCTCGTTTGTAATAAATAATGTGCACCTTCTGGAGACCATTGCATTTGCTGTTTTTTCACCATGCGTTTCGCGATAACTTCATTCACAGTGGACTCCACAAATGCAGTCGTAATGGTTTCACCATAACGATACTTTTCGCCGTAATTAGGAATCAGGTGCCGATTGTTATCAATATACGTCCACATTTCTTCAAGCTGTTTTAAAAACTTCTTACGATTTGTATATTGTACGTTCTCGTTATCCAGGTAAAAAGTACAGTCTTCGAGTTTATCTAATGCCTTCTTAACATTCCCATGCCACAGATGCCATTTGCTGCTCTCTAAGCCTTTCGTTACATCTTTTCCTAACACAGGATCGGCCTGTGCTAGCCCTTTGGCGAATTGATTCAATACCGTTAATCTCATCGTCACATGAAACCAGTCCAGTACATGTTCAGCTTCGGGGTGCATGATATATTGTAAGCTTCTTACCGTATCACCTCCATCCGATAAAAACGAGATCTGCTGATTGGCTTGCATACCTTGCTCATTGAGTAAATGCATTAAACGACGTTGCGGGTGTGCTTCCAATTTCTGCACAAAGCCAAGGCGTTTACCGGTCTGTGTTTTTGAGAAGCACTTGCCAACAATGACTTCGAAGTGATTTTTCTTTTGCCGACAATCCCTCACATAACCGCCATCAATACCCACCGTTAGAGGTTTATCTGGTTTGGGAAGTTGGCCCCATTCCATCGGGCAACCCAAGAGGTAGCTTGCTGTTTTCTGAAGACGTTTATCCTGATGTTTAGCGACCTGATGAAGGTGCCGCCTGACGGTTTCTGCATTAAGCCCGTCATTGATCGGGAGGACATCCTTCAGTAAGTCCACAGTCAACCCATAAGACATTAACGAGGACCATTTCGTCTCCATATACTGTAATTCAGGGCTATTATGGTCACTTAACCAGTCGTTTAACACACTGAATGTTTGTGTCGTTGATGCTGCACATTGACAATGATAAAGGCGTTGGTTCGGTACCGGGATGATACCAAACAAGGTGCGGTACTGTATTTCAGACTGTCCTTTGATACTCCTTGGTTTCTCACAATCGGGGCAGCATCGATGTGCCTCGGTATAGGTTTTCGCTTGATGTTGGATGATACTTATTTGTAACTGTTTAAGCAGTTGCTTGGATTCGGCTAAGGACAAACCAACTAAGTCTTCAGTCCCGGTTCCTTTGTCCAAACAAATCAGCTCTTTGAGGTATGTTTGACCCTGGTCATTATCAATCACGACTTGAATGTGCATTTTCATGGGCGTCTTCTCCTTTAGCAAAGAAACAATCAGCAGGGATAAATCGCATCAGACAGTGGTTGAGACAACAAGGTATTAATAGCTTGCCGATTAAAGCGGATGGCTTCATATTTCTCGATCAATAAACGAATGTCCCCCACTGTTATTGTAGCTTCATTTCCATGAAAAATGTCGACGAGTATCGCCGATAAAGCGTATTGTTCATCAGTGCGATAATAGGGTTTATTGTCGATGAATCGACCTTGCCCTTTATAACAATAAGGGGCGAAGGCTGTTATATCGTCGATCGGTTGTATGGCCTCGATACGAATATCATTCAACCAGTGGTCATAAAAATTATAGGTGTAGGTAAATCGGTCACCGATATCAAAGCCAAAATCATCTAGAATGACCGTAAGAGGGTTATCAGAAAAGCTCAGGCCGCCTTCATAAGCAATACCGTAATCTTTACCGAAAATATGAAAACTGTGTAAGTAGTCATTCTCCCACCCCATCGCCAATTGAATGATATGATGGAGGTCGGCTAAGGACGTGTTACCCGAGAGCTGGAGTCGACGCCAAATCATCGGGCTGATGCCTCGCAAGGCAACTTTGATCGCGTAAATATTCATGGTATAGGCACCTCAAATTACGTACAATTTGAGGCTCTCGCACTTTTAAAGAATTAAAAAGCTTTCATTCAATTGCCCCACACTTTGCGGTGCTCT
>NZ_BAER01000062.1 GCF_000315055.1 Paraglaciecola polaris LMG 21857
ACTGGGGTCACAACATCGAACAGTGCCGACAGCAGCGCTTCGCCGACTGCGCGCGGCTCCGCAAGATCCTCTAGCAGTCCCGACGTTTCGCCGTGGGCAAGCTTGTTGCGGCCTTCTCGATAGACTTTGTGGACTGCTGCGGCCACCGTGAGCGCGCCCTCGGGCACGGTCTCGCCCTCGGGTTTGAGCGCGGTCTCGGCGAAGCTTATCATATCGTTCGCCTTTCCGCCTGCGCCCGACAGCCCGTCAGCGGCACAGCCATAGTTCACCACCGCCATGAAGTCGGAAGCCTCGCGACGAGCTTCGCCGACCCAGTACAGCGCATTGGCCCAGCGTTCGACGAGATGCAGCGCATGTCCGCTTCGTCGTCCATCGATGTAGTGCTGCAAGATGTGCCCGGCGGCATCCAGAAAGGATTGCTCGCCTGCCATCTTGGCGGCCAGCGCTCCGGGGCGTCCGCCAATGCCAGGCATCTGTACGCTCGATCCACGCAATATCCGCCCGTCCAGCGTGGTCGCGAAACGGTCCTCTGCAAAAAGATGCTGCCTGCCGGCTTTGGTAAAGCGTCGCGCATCCTCGACCTGGAACCTCAGTCCAATTGCGTCAATCGCCAGCCCCACCACGATGGATGCTTTGAAATGTGACCGAGCATGTTCATGCCCCTCCATCCGGATGGTCGCTACCCAGCTGTAGTGGCGCAGCGTGCGCAGAATATCCGTAAGCGATCTATAAACACCATTCTAGCCTGAGCCAGCACGGCCTGTCATAGTCGCTCCTCCATTTATCGAGGGCATTCCCATGAAAAAACAGCAATGGCAAACTCATGTTAAGGCGTACAATAGCAGCGGCCTATCTAAGCGGGAGTATGCTGACAGTCACAAGCTGGTTTATCACCAATTCGTGTACTGGTCTCAAAAATTCAATAAGGCCAAATCACCAAGCGCATTTATTCCAGTCAATGTAACAGCTAAGGCTCAACTTCAGCCACAACCTAAAGCTGCATGCGTTCCACTAGGTGTCCTGGAATATCCCAATGGTGCACGTCTAGTGATTCACTCCCCTGAATTACTGGCACTGTTACCCAGCCTTCTCACGAGATAGTCAGCCATGCTGTTACCGTTCAATACCACTATTTGGTTTTACCGGCAGCCGATTGACTTTCGTAATCAGATCGATGGCATTGTTATTTTGGTGGCTGATACGCTGCAAAAAAATCCTGTTTCAGGTCAGCTCTTCGTTTTTAGAAATAAAAAGGCCGACAAATTAAAAATGTTGTATTGGGAGTCGGGTGGTTTTTGGCTGCTATACAAACGTTTTGAAAAAGGGATATTTAAGTTTCCCGGTGTTGTCGACGAAGCAATGGAGCTGTCCATGCAGCAATTGCAGTGGTTGTTGTCAGGGATTGATTTTACGCAACAAAAACCGCCTGAAAAATGCCAATACACGCGGTTTTATTAACACTATTTTCACTTTTGACTATCAGAATAGTCTATAATAACAGGCATAAAAACACTGTGCAGTCCATCATGACCGACACTGAAAAATCCTTACAGCATCAAGTCGACCAGCTCACCCTGGAATGCGATTTGTTGCGAAAAAAGTATCAGCAATCTGAACAAGCCTATGCGCTATTATTGCATCAATTAAAACAGATGATTCGGCATCGGTTTGGACAGAAGTCAGAACGCTATATCGATCTCGATAATCCACAACTGGCATTGTACGGTGATGCGACTCTCGAGCCAGTAGCTGATGAAGAAGAGGATCAGGAAGCCCGCGATGACCTAGGCGGCAATGTCATCGCTATTCACTCAAAGCGCGACACCAAAAAGCCAAAGAAAACCTTTGCTGAGCATCTACTGCGTAAAGAGCAGATAATCCCCGTAGAAGCGCACCACAAAATCTGTCAGTGCGGTTGCCAAAAGAAGGTGATCAATCACGAACGTCATGAACGGCTTAATTATCAGCCCCCGGTTTATGAAGTCATTGTCGAACTGCGTGAAGTGGTGGCTTGTCCGAAGGGCTGCCACGGTGAAGTTACCACGGCAAATAAGCCTAAACACATCCTGCCCAAGGCGTCATTTACTGAATCTGTTTTGGCCTACATCATCGTTAGTAAGCTCGACGACCGCCAGCCTTACTACCACCTAGAAAAACAATTCGAAAAAAGGGCAGGATTTAAGCTATCAAGACAAACCATGGCCCGCGCTGTCATCGATTGCACTAATCCTTTATATCCCTTGTTCAATTTAATGAAAGATGAAGTCATAGACTATGGTGTGGGGGCGTTAGATGCCACCACGCTGCAAGTATTAAGCGAACCAGGCCGATCGGCTACCACAAAATCCTATGCATACTGCTTTCGCGGTGGAGCACCGGGGAAGGAGGTTGTTCTTTATGAATATAATGCGATAAAACATAAGCCGTTTGTGAATGATTGGTTTGCGGGCTTTAGTGGCACACTACATTGTGATGGCGATCCATTTTTTGATTTGTTATTTGAATCCGAGACGGTTAAGCCCAGTTTTTGTAATACTCATGCACGACGTAAATTTGAGCCCATTGCCCTAGCCAGCGAAGGGAACGGTTTGGCCAAGCAGGCGATGCGATTCTATAAGCGACTTTACGGCATTGAGCGCAAAGCCAAAGATGAGAAGATGACGCCCGCGCAGCGCTATGCTTTGCGACAACTGCGCTCAAAACCCATCATGGAAGAATTTAAGCAGTGGCTTGATGAACACTATCCCTCGGTACTGCCGAAATCATCTTTAGGCAAAGCCTTTTCCTACACACTGAAGTTTTGGGATGGCCTGTGTGAATTTCTCAACGATGGTCGCTTAGAAGCCGATAACAATTTGACGGAACAGGAAATCAAACCCTTTGTCATTGCCAGAAAGAATTTTTTATTTTGCAGCTCTGTGAATGGCGCTAAAGCGTTGTGTCTTCACTTCAGCCTGATTAGGACAGCTAAGTGCCATGGGTTAGATCCTTATCGGTATTATGTCGAAATATTGAAAGCCATCCCCTATTGCCAAACGGTGGAAGACTACGAGGCCCTACTGCCTTGGAATATCGCACTGGCCCGGGTGGGCGCCGTCGACATCGCGGCCTAGCGAGTTAAATAAACCTGCATATCGTAGGTGGCTGATCTTTAACAGCGTGTTTACTTCTGGGGGTACTGAAAATAAACAGGTGCCCCCTCAAATGAGGTTGTAAGTCAGAATTTTCAATGGATACTTTTGGCTGACACACTCATCGCCATGAAATAACGCAAGGATGCGTTGTATGACCCAGCCAAGGCCGGAAAGCTTGCCCCGCGAGCACAGCGAGTGCTCTGAGTACAGGATGTCTGACGGTGATGTGTTTAGCTATGCCCGACACCGACCAGAGCAAACACTGCTTTATCAACTCATCGAGCGCTATTGGCCCGATTTTCAATTGTATATCAGTGAGAGGGAGCATTTTTTACCTCGCCATGTCGCACGAGAATTTAATGAATACCTTGAATGTGGCAGGCTCGAAAATGGATTCCTGCGGGTCCGCTGTGAAGATTGTCACCTTGAACACCTGGTAGCGTTTAGCTGCAAACGCCGAGGCTTTTGCCCCAGCTGTGGAGCGAGGCGAATGGCAGAAACAGCAGCGCTGTTAGTCGATGACGTCTTACCGCACAAACCTATCCGTCAATGGGTACTCAGTTTTCCATACCCGCTGCGATTCCTTTTATCCAGCAACCCTCTGGTCATGAGTAAGGTGCTGGGCATTGTTAACCGAGTCATTTCAACGCACTTGATCAAAAAAGCGGGGGTTAAAGCCACACAAGCACAAACGGGCGCCGTTACTCTGATACAGCGTTTTGGCTCCGCGCTAAATCTTAATGTCCATTTTCATATGCTCTTTATTGACGGAGTCTACCAAGAAAAACACAACGGACAATTGAGGTTTCACCGCGTTAACGCGGCGACCACCAGTGAACTCAATACGCTGGTGGCAACAATTAGCCAGCGTGTTGCAGGCCATTTAGAGCGCCAGGGATTGTTGGTGCGCGATGATGAAAGCAGTTATCTGACGCTAGATTTACAAGACGACGATGCGATGAACCAGCTTCAGGGGCACTCCATCACCTATCGTATTGCAGTGGGCCCACAACAGGGCCGCAAGGTCTTCACACTACAAACAATCCCATCCTGGGAAGATGATGATTTTGGTACAAACCAGGTCGGTAAAATCGCCGGTTTCTCCCTGCATGCCGGGGTGGCTACAAAAACACGAGAACGCAAAAAGCTGGAACGCTTGTGCCGCTATATTTCCCGCCCTGCGGTATCAGAAAAGCGACTGGCACTGACTTCGCAGGGCAAGGTCAGGTATCAGCTAAAGACGCCCTACAGAGATGGCACAACACACGTTATCTTCGAGCCGTTAGATTTCATGGCGAAATTAGCAGCCTTGGTTCCGAAGCCACGCGCAAATTTGACGCGGTACCATGGTGTACTGGCCCCTAACAGCAAGCGGCGTATCTTTGTTACTCCCGCTAAGCGCGGCAAGGGAAGCACTCAAAAGCAGTGCGTGAAGGCTGATGAGCCTGCGCGGGTTGATTGTCATCAAAGCATGACGTGGGCCGAGCGGCTTAAGCGCGTATTCAATATTGATGTGACTATCTGTAGCTGCTGTGGTGGCGCGGTGCGCATTATTGCTTGTATTGAAAACCCATCGATCATCAGTAAGATTTTAGCTCACCTGGATGCGAAGTCCGGGGCCGCTGTAGCAGTGAATCAATTAGCAGAGCCCCGCGCCCCGCCACAAGAGAGCTTGTTCGATTAGGGAAGCAAGGGAGAGGATGATAGGTGCTACTCAAGGATGAGGCTGGCAGGATAGGGTGCGGGTCGGAATGCGCAAAACGCTAAAAAGGTCGGCGCATTATTGATTTGTGCTTAATAATGGTACCGCTAATGGGTTGATAATAACTTGGCGATTGCTAATAGCCTGTTTTTTATTGTAGATTGGGAAGATGACGGGGGTATTAATCCTACCTATACCCAATACCGACGATGATAGGTTCGCGACGACCAACTTTTCCCGCTCCGCCTCTGATTTTTCAATAAAACATAAGTCTATATTACGGCGGATCGTTCTAATGCGGCTATTGCGACTATTTGCTAGTCTGCGAGCAACCCAACCCGAGATACCGCTTTGCCAGGGTCTGGGTATCTGAGCGAGCAGCCAGGTGAAACCAACGATTAACCATGAAAGCCAGTATTTCGGGTGTAAATAAGCGGGTTTGAATTTTTCAAATGACATATGAGAGTAGAATTTATTCAGATTTAATCGGCTACTTCAAACATCCGTTTTTATTATTAAAGGGCACGCCTGATAGCTAGCGTATCGTTAGTAAAGTCCTATTACAAGATTTAAGCCTTGAAATTTCTTATCACGAAACAGCGAATGCTATTGAGCCGGTCGAATACTATTAAAGAAAGGACTAAGTACGATAAATAGTTTCAATTAAGTGGTAACCAAACTTAGTTTTAATCGGCCCGTGTACCGTTAACAGCGGTTTTTTGAACACGACATTGTCAAAAGCCTTCAGCATTTTACCTGGGCCAAACTCACCGAGGTCGCCACCACGTTTCGCTGAATGACATTGCGAGTGCTTTTTAGCCAGACTGGCGAAATCCGCGCCATCTTTTAATTGTCGTTTCAGCGCTTCCGCCTGTTCTTTGCTTTTAAGCAAAATATGTCTCGCACACGCCTTAGCCATTTATCACCTGATTTATTTATCTCTCTATTTTTAATGCGGCCTGTTATTTTGCACCGAGTTAAACTCAGCTGTCTAGCCGATTATTTTATATCAAACAGCCTTCTTTATTGTCAGACGATACCGACAATCCAGTAACAAAAGAACCACAGTGCAAGTAGCCATAACAGTACGAAAAATCCAGCAGTAACGTAACTGACAGGCCAGTTTAACGTTTTTTTAGCTTGCTCACGAGCCGATACTAACACCTCAGGAGGGGTAAATCTGATGACCAGTGCTAAGCCCAATGGAATCAATAATAAATCATCGAGATAGCCGATAACTGGAATAAAGTCAGGAATCAGGTCAATAGGGCTAAACGCATACGCCGCGACGAATAAAGCCAACCCTCGAACAATCATGGGAGTGCGCGGGTCACGTGCGGCGAAATACACCGTCAGCGTATGTTGCTTTAGTTGCTTAGCCTGCCCCTTTAATACGCTTAATATAGTCATCTTTTTAATGAAAAAAAACCTATGTAACCTACACCACACTCCAGCTTAGCAGTTTACTAAAACTATACTTTTGATGTTTTAAGAAACTGCAAGATTCGCTGGTTCACCTCTTCTGGTTTTTGCAGCACCAGAAAGTGCCCAACGTCTTTCACCCATTCGGCTTTCGAACCGACGCCCAAATAGTTAACCACGTCTTTTAAACCCGCATCATCAAGCGCGATACAACCATCATTTGTTCCATGAAGATAAAGCGCTGGTTGGGAAATAGGCTGCCCCCAAACTGCAGCGTGTTTTTCCATCTCATCAGGCATACCAAAAAGGCTAGGATTGAATAAGTCGCGATAATAAGCCATTGCGGCCCTCAGGTTAGCCGGATTGCTGAAACATTTTTTCACCTGATACAAATCTTCGCTCGCATCATAACCCGGCGACCAATCAGCCCATAAGCCATCGATAAACGCAAAATTATCCATAGCAACAATCGCTTCAGAAATATCCATTTGGAAAAACCAGAAATAGAAAGAACGTTTAATTTGCTCGTATTGAAAAACATAATTGCCGAATATCGCGAGTGGCGGCACACTCATTATCGCGGCGCTACTCCAGCGATTTGGTTCTGCTGCCAAAGCGCCATAGGCAGCAACAGCACCCCAGTCGTGTGCAATCAATACCGCATCGCCTGCTCCACCTAAGGCTTCGTGCAGTGCATTAAAGTCGGCAGCGCGCGTTTTTGTAGAGTAATCACCATTTTCAGGAATGGCCGTAGGAGCATAACCTCGGATGAATGGCGCGACGGCTCGATAACCAGCCTTTGCCAATTCTGGCATCAGGTGACGAAAGCTATACGGCGAATCTGGAAAACCGTGTACACAAAGAGCCAACGGGCCAGATCCTTCCTCCAAATAGGTGAAATCCAATCCGTTAGCATTAATGCGTCCTTCTTTCATTTTTGTTCTCCGGTTATTTGATTATCAAATGTGCTATCGATAGTCGCTTTAATACTACAAGTTAATTCTGCATTAGCAAACGATTATTTAAGCAGTTACAGCCGTAATTTCAAGCTGATTAGCATTGTAAACCTTGATACTTGGACGTCAATAGCCACACCAGCCTTTTAGTGCAAAAAACACTCTAAAAT
>NZ_BAER01000061.1 GCF_000315055.1 Paraglaciecola polaris LMG 21857
TGTAGACAAATTTTCAAATTTGCTATATGTTAATGCTAAATGGGTGTAGATATTTTCAATACTTGCCACATAGACAGAATTAAATTTCTTACCTTTGAACATTTTTTTCATCTCTAAAAAATAGCGAGGAAATCTAGTAACGCAGACATAAAAATTAGCTTTAGCCGCTTTGGTTGCTAATTTCTGATAGTAGTTTTTTTGCGTTATGTTATCTACATGCGTAAAGTAAAATACTTCATATTCTTTTATCTTTTTAGTCTCAATTACTCTTAATGCTATTTTTGCTTGAAGCGGCGTATGACAAATAAAAAGATCCATCATTAATTTACCTTTGATTTAATTTAGTTTTTAAAAAAAATTTCCAACAATAGAAATATACCAATGTAAAGGTAAGTAGATTTGTCAAAAATAGCGCACTAGCCATATAAATCATTTGCTTTTGACCAATAGTGAAAAGTAATGAAATGTGCAACGCAGCGGAGGTAACAGTGCTTAACGATACAACGCCTGTTTTTCCATGAAAGAATAAATAGTTCACTGAAATATAATATGGCATTGTCATACCGATACCTAATAAGAAGATACAAGTGTATATTTTTGATTCAGCAAATTCATCTCCCAAAAATATTAAATATAAGCTTTCGGGTACGATAAAGGCAATTAATGCAGGTATAGGGACTAAAAATAAAGATAACTTGACCCATCGGCTTACATTTAGAAAGTTTATGCTGCCGGCTTTTAAGCCTTCATAGTAGTAAGGTATCGTAGCTTTATTGGCAGCCATTAACAGGATAGCTAGTATGGAAGCAACTTGGAAGCCTGCAGCATATATACCGAGCTCACCATCACTATAGGTATCGTAAACGAATACACGATCGAGCTGCCCCTTAGAGAAAAGACTCAAATTATGAATAATAAGTGGTGCACCAAAC
This sequence comes from Paraglaciecola polaris LMG 21857, assembly GCF_000315055.1. Taxonomy (GTDB): domain Bacteria; phylum Pseudomonadota; class Gammaproteobacteria; order Enterobacterales; family Alteromonadaceae; genus Paraglaciecola; species Paraglaciecola polaris. Next base: position 933 of record NZ_BAER01000061.1, read on the forward strand.
GAAAAAAGATAAAAGAATGAAATTTTAATCGAGCGTAAGTTTATCTTAACTTTCCGAAAACTATCGAGGGCGCCACCCGGCACTAACATCACTGAAAATGCAATAGTCAAAACCTGAGACAAAATAACAATGTAAATTCGACCAATTGCTGATGGATTGAAAAACTCAAATAGTAAAACAGTGAAAATAACGGACAGGAAGCTATTGAAAAACTGAATAGCTAAATATTCTTTTACTTTTCTTTGCATCTGCCTAAATGTCAGCTGATTCGCAATGAGACTTTGTGTATAAGCACAAAATGAACAAGCAAAAAGTATCTCACTAGAAAAAATGTAAGATATAAAACAACTAAAGAGAAATATTACTGATGAATAAAGTATGCCACTAAAATTAATTAACCCAATGGCTCTTTTGCCATACACGTAATAATATCTTGAAATTGCGCCATCTTGATTTAGACCAACAGCAATAAACAGCAATGCAATTATTACCTGATAAAGAGTTAGATCCCCAAACCCACTTGGTCCAAGCGTTCTAGTTAAATATGGTAAAAGAAGAAATGGCATTGCTTTAGCCAACAATTCTCCAATAAGGTATAACATGCTATCTTTGAAAATGACCATACCTCTTAGATTTGAGTAACTATAATAATGCTAATTTATTTTAGATATAACTTTTGCTGGACTTCCAACAGCTATGGAGTAGTCAGGTATTGACTTTGTCACTATACTACCAGCTCCAATAACTGCGTTGACGCCAATAGTTACACCAGGAAGAATAATAGAGTTAGCACCTATCCATGCTCCATTTCTTACTGTTATTCCAACGGAAGGATAATAACCCTGCTGAATAAGCGGAACATCCCGCCGGTCGAACTTATGGTTATTCACGTAAAAATGAACACCAGCCCCCATCATAACGTCATCTTCGACAACAATTTCAGCGAACTCGTCAGCAAAAAACATCGCAGAAGGTCGAACAACAACATTTTTACCAAGGGAAATGTTTGAACAGTGAACTGCATAAGCACCGGCTCGAAAATCCGCATTTTCTCCAAAGTATTTAAACTTCATTTTACAGATCTTTAACATCGACGATTTGAAATGTAATTTCCAATGACTAAATGGCATATCAGGGCCAATACGATCAGCAGAATTACAGAAGATAATTTTTTTATAGATTTCTAATAACAACACAGATGCTATTCCCAGTGAGCCAAATTAGCACCATGCTCTAGCATATAGCTCCGAGCATTTGGCAAACCATTACCAATGAAATTAAAAAGGTTCGCAGTCGTGACAGCAGATACTCCGTCAACAGCAAGTCCTGAACTAAGATGACGTTCATTTCCAGCTCCACCCATTACAATAAATGGCATATTTACTGATTTTGCATATTTCTCTATATTATCTATATCATAACCAAAACCAGTACCATCTTTATCTATAGAGTTAAAAAGGATCTCTCCAACACCTAAATTTTCTAGATGTAGCAAGTAATTTTCTAAACAAACTGGGATCGCAGTTCTACCATCATGAATATGAACAATCGGTTCACCATCTATAATTTTGTAGTCTACAGACGCAACAAGACTCTGAGCCCCATATCTATTAATAATTTCCAATGCTAAGTCAGGGTTATCAAATAGAGGTGAATTAAGTATCACTTTGTCAGCGCCGCTTTTGAAAAAAAGCTCCGCATCCTCTATTTTTCGGATACCTCCGCCCGCGGTTACTGGTATGAAAACGTCTTCAACTAAGCGGGAAACTACCGCTGCAAACTTTTCGATATCCTTTGTATCCCTAGTTGCATCAACCACTAATAATTCATCAAGGGAAAATGATATTTTTTGAAATTTATAATTTTTTTCTAGCCAGTTTATATCGCCTACACGTTGCAGCCGGAAATTCCTACTCTGCATAAAAATACCGTTATTATAAATCAGTCCAAAAATAAGTCTGTCTCGCAACATCAGAATAACTCTACAAAGTTTTTTAATAAATGAAGGCCATTAGTTTGGCTAAGCTCAGGATGAAATTGTACGCCTGCGATATTGTCGATTTCAAAACTCGCAACAAATTCTTCACCGTAGATGCAAGTTGTCACACCGATATCCGCGTTTGAAGTCATTCTGAAGCTATGGGTAAAATAATAATCAGGATTAGCATGAAGAGCAGAGTAAAGTCTGCTATTGGTGCATGGAGTAACTTGATTATATCCAACGTGAGGTACTTTTAGGTCTTTGCGCACGAATGATTCTACCACACCATTAATCAAACCTAGCCCGGTATTATGGGCAGTTTCTGTACTTGATTGCCCCATCAACTGCATGCCCAGACAGATTCCAAGTATTGGCTTTTTTTCATCCAAAACTAACTGTCGAATGCTAGATGTCAATTGAAGTTCGTTTATTTTGCTCATTGCTCTAGCATAGTTTCCTACTCCGGGCAATATAAGTTTATCTGCCCGTTGTAGTACAGAAAACTCATTCGATAATTCAATATCGTAGAATCCTAAGTAACGAAGTGCACTCGTAACCGACTTAAGGTTTCCCATACCATAATCAACAATAACTAATTTCATACTTCGAAAGCTACACCTACCGTAAATTTAGGCTCCCAAATACCATCAATTTTTTCAAACAGGTCTTTGTTAGCATATTTATCAAGTACTGCATCAAATTCATCTTTAGTCATTTCATAGTAATCAAGATATAAATCCAAAAACTCATGGGGATATTGATTATCATATGCCATTACTAAGTTAAGCCCTTGCTCTCTTGTCATTGCACCTCGTCTAATTTCAATACCAGCGTCTTGAGTCGCTCGACCAAAACCAAATTTTAGATACATTAAGTATGCGTGCAATGAATATAGCGCTTGGTCATTTTGTGAGAAATTAGTGAATGTTCCAGCTGTCCCTTCTTCTTTTTCTTTCAAACCACAGTGATCTTTCGCCACAACATAATTCCTATATGAATCCCAAGCTTCATAATAAGACCAATGAGTAAAAGCTAAATCATTACTTGAAACTTGCTCTTCAGTAGGAAATTGCCAAAATGCTAAATCGCCTTCCTTGACTTCTTCATCAGCTAGCACACTTTCAAAAACTTTATCATAGCCTCCTTCGAAGTATACTCGTTTCATATATTCAATATTGTATAGAGGGTTATGTTTGCTTTCTGTTGAACCGCCATATTCAACTTCACCATCTTCACCATAAAAAATCAGAGGTATGTTGAAATTCATTGCCGTTTGTATTACCGCTGTTTTAATAGCAATTAGCCAGCCGTAATAAGGGAAACCTTTTTCTATAAAGCCAAGTCTGTTTAGCTTTTGCATTACTTTCGCATTAGGGGATATATGAATATGATTAAAACCAGATTCAATAAAGTTTTGTAGGTTTTCATCACCCAACTCTAACGAGAGGGCTGGGCGAACGGTAATAGCGAGCGGATTCATACCATATTTTTTTTTCAGAGTATAAGCTACATATGAACCATCTTTACCACCACTAACAGGTACTACACAATCGAAACCGCTACCGTTGCTTGAACGGTATTTATCTAATAAATCAGAGAGTTCGTCTTGACGCGGTGACCAGTCTAATTTCTTCTTTTCTTCTGTCCATATACAGGCATTACATCGACCTTTTTCATCAAACGTAATCCTTGGCCTAGTTGACATATTCAAACACGAACTACACCAAAAAACACTTTCACTCATTTAAACTCTCCTGATATTTATAAACTAAAACCATCATCTACTATGATATTTTGTCCAGTAACAAATTTTGACATTGTCGATAATAGAAATATGATGCTACCTATAACATCATTCCCATCTAACATTCCCTCACCATTCGTTAATGCTTTATACGCATTTAAGAATGACTCAGGTTGATTATCAAAAATACCACCTGGACTTACGCTATTAACTCTAAATAGGCTATTGTTAACGTATTTAATAGCGTATTTACTTAAATGAAGCATCGCTGATTTAATCGCTGCATATTCCACTGGCATAGTCATCGCTGTATTATCATATATTTCGAACTTCGGGGGAATGACACCGTAAATAGAAGATATATTTACTAACGAAAAAGGCTTTTCATTTAATTTAAAGTATTTTGCACACTGCTGAGTAAACAAAAAAGCGCTTCCTAGGTGAAGTGACAGGTTTTCATTAAAGTCAGATATTTTAACGTCGAAAAAATGAGCGCCGTACGCCTTATTACGAGGATAAGTGCAATTAACAGCTCCCGTGATTTCAATACCACTTTCAAAAAAATTGATTACATCTTCTTCAACTGTAATATCTAAGCTAGAACAACTAAGATTTAAGTTAGTTAAATCAACACCTTTTTTTGATAAACTCGCTTGTAAATTATCTGAAGATAGATCTACTGCGATAACATTTGCACCTTGCTCGAGAGCATGTTTAGTAATTTGAGTCCCTAACAATCCAGCGGCACCAATAACTAAAATACTCTCTCCTACTAATAAATTATTCATTTTTTATTCCGCAAACAATCGCTTCAGCGAATAGAAAATCATAGATATCGTCGATATCAACAGCCCTTTCTTTAGGTACAACAACACTAGTGACTCTCCCTGAAAACAAGCTATCATTATCTTTAATAAACTTTGGGGTGGCAATATAAGCTACAGTTGTAATATCGAAAACATCAGGAGCATCTTGTCTTCGAGTTACAGCTCCCTCAGGTTTAATAACTAATTCACAAGTTTCATCATCTAAAACTTTAACCATATTAAAATAGGGGCTTCTTGACGCAGGAGTAACTGAAATACATATATCAGCTAAACTGCTTCTTAGTTTAGCAATTGCACCCTCTACATCAGAAACATTACGAAGGGGGCTTGTAGCAGGTAAACTGACAAAGTATTGAAATTTTCCATAATGACTTTCTACCCATTCAATACCATGTCTCCATGAAAGCCATTCGGGACTCGTATCACTAGCGAGCTCTATAGGTCGTTCTATAATAACAGCTCCTGCTTGGCGACCAATTTCTGCGATGGCTGTATCATCGGTGGAGACAAACACTTCATCAATGGAAGGGCATTTTTTAGCGGTTTCTATAGAGTAATGAATCAACGGCTTACCTGCTAGTGCTCTAATATTCTTACCCGGTAGGCCTTTTGAACCCCCTCGAGCAAAAATAAATGCAAAATTTTTCATTTATTATCTCAATTATTACTGGCTTGCTGTTTGATTTCATCAATTAGTGAAACAGTTCTTATAGCTTCAATAAACTTAATACAGGTATGTTTGTTTTTTTCTATCATTTGCACAAAATCGACGATCATCGCCAAATACATTTGGTTCTTATCCCACTTTGGATTGCTATATAGTACAGATGTTTCTGCCGCCGTAATCAAAGTCAGTTTATTTAATATCAGATCCCAGTCAATACGGCCTTCACTGCCAACAAAGCTGCACTTCCTATGAGCTTTGCGTTGTAAAAAATCCAAATGTATCGTAGCTACAGCCCCTGATTCAGTTAATGTGATAATGTCAACCATATCTTCAACATCTAAAGCTAATTCTTCTGAAGTGCGTAATATAGTATGTTTTACATGTAATGGTCCCAACAACCACTGCGCATAATCTAATTCGTGACTGAGTTCAAATAAAGCACCACCACCTAATATCTTTTTGGCAGAAACGCTATCTCGATAGCTTTTATTGGGACGCCAATCAGGTAGATATTGTCCAATCTCAATATGCGCGTTATAGAGCGTACCAATTATGTTCTGCCCCAACAAAATCTTGAGTTTCTGTGCTGACGGCAAGTACCTCAAGCAATACCCAATTGATACAGGAGTTTGATGTAATTCAATTGCTTTGTTAATTTCTTTTGCATCTTCTACTGATGTTGTCACTGGCTTTTCAATTAACGTTGGAATACCCGCTTCAATAAAAGGGATAGAATGTTGCGCATGAAAAGGCGCGGGCGAAGCGACAATCACTAATTCAATTTGCGCTTGAATTAGCTCTTCAATACTCGTTGCAATGCCATCACATTCACTAATATTTTCTTTTGGAATACGCCCGCTTGCAGACATTACAAATAGTTCAACATTTGGAAACAAAAATTTCAAATTATGACGGTGACGAGTAGCGATATTGCCTAAACCAATTACGGCAACTTTTTTCATTTCTGGGTAATTCCCAACGTCTTAATATCAATTTGAGCACGGTTAAAGTCATCCATTCGCCCAATATCTAACCAGTACTCATAGAATGGGAACATAAGCACACTTTGACCTAAATACCTTTCCAAAAGTGTAGGCATATCGACTACTTCGTTATTATTAACTTGTTCAATAATTTTTCGACTAACTACATATATTCCGGCATTTACATGAAAGCGCTGTATAGGCTTCTCGACCATACTTTTGATGTTATTTCCTTCACTTTCGATTACGCCGAACGGCACTTGATATTCATATTCACGAACGCACATGGTTGCATAGGCACTATTTTCATTATGGAAGGCAAGCAAAGCTTCTAAATTAACTTTTGTTAGTACATCGCCGTTCATCATAATTACAGGAAGTTCAGGTAAATCTTTAGGCAGTAAACCTAAAGCCCCACCAGTGCCAAGAGGCTGTTCTTCATGTACATAGTTAATTGACACCCCCCATTTAGTACCATCACCAAAATACTCATGGATCATCTCAGGTAAATAATGAGTTGAAATATAAAAATCGTGAAAACCTGATTTTATAAAACTTAACAGTACGGTTTCTAATATTGGCTTATCACCCACTTTTAATAATGGTTTAGGGCAGTTATCAGTTAAAGGCTTTAATCTAGTTCCGAAACCACCGGCCATTAAAAATACAGGGTTGTCATATTTAACTTTTTGTGTAATTTGATGAAATGTCTCTAACCCAACCACAATACCGTCATCTAAAATAGGAATAGAATGGAGTTGCTTAATATTCATCAACTCTAAAATTTGACTTTTAGACGTACTACAATCGACAACGGTAGGGGTAGTAGACATAATTTCAGAAATAGAGCGAGATAAAGGAACACCACTAATTAATGCCCTTCGTATATCACCATCTGTTACTGTGCCTAATAGACGATTATCAAGATCAACGACTAACGCAAGTTGCAGAGACTCACTATCAATAACTTTTAGAACGTCTTGTATAGTGCTTAGAGGCAAAACTAGTATTTTTTTCCAATTACTACTCATTTTAAACTATAACCTTTTTGAAAATGCGTGCGGGATAGCAAATTGTATTTTTATCTACATCTTTAGTGATGATGGTTCCCGCTCCGATAACAACATTCTCATTTACATTGATCGACTGAATAACTGAGGAGCCAGTACCAAAATGGACATTCGCTTTAGAGGTAACTTGTCCACTAATCGTAGCGCCTGGCGCGACATGGTTATTGCTTCCTATAGAACAATCATGATCAACTATTGAACCAGAGTTTACGATACTATTGTAACCAACGCTTGCCCCTGTTTGGATAATAGCGCCACGCATTACTTGTGTACCTTCGCCTAAATAGGCATACGCTGACACGTCAGCTTTTTTTGAAACTAGTGTTGCAAAGCTATAGCCTAGTTCTTTATATTTATAATAAAAGTCAGCTCTTAATGTACAGCCTGGTAAAGAGCCAATACCATTGACTAACTCAATCGTTGATTTATCAAACTGTAATACATCTTCATCACACTTAAACCAATTGACATCTGAAAATAATTTTTGATTAGTCGCTGCATAAGGAGATACATAACCAACAATATTAATTCTTTGTTCAATCAATATCTCCAATAGTACTGATGCATGTCCTCCACCACCAATTAACAAAACGCCGTTACTCATTAATTAGATCGCCTAACTGATAGTTATGTTTTGCCTCACAACCAAGTAAACTCCAATAATCAATAGGGTTTTGTCCTGTGCCAGGACGTTTTATAGCTAAGTTATCCGCACTAAAAACAGTTCCTTTCGTAATAACTTGCTCAGCAACAAGACTTTTTCTTGCTACCGATTTATTTTTCACTTCAGATGGCATCGGGCCTTTTAAACCATCACCGAGCGCTAACTCAACATCTCGAATCCCACGAATCATTGCTTCTAATTCATCAGGCTCCAGAGAAGCCTTATGGTCTGGCCCTTCCATGTTTTTATCTAATGTAAAGTGTTTTTCTATTACCTTTGCTCCACGGGCAACTGCGGCAATAGGTATATTGATACCCGCACTATGATCTGAATAACCAATAGCCAGTTTAAACGCACTGGCTATTGTATCCATCGCACGAAGGTTAATATCCCGCAAAGGTGCCGGATATTCTGTCGTACAGTGAAGAATTGTAACTTTTTCCTTTAGCATCTTTTGTCCGAGTTCTGAGTAATATGCTCTTTCAAAAGCTTGAATACTGGGCGTCTCCGTTTTACTCGCGACATAACCGAAGGCTATAACCCCTAATGCTATTTCTATTTCGGCAAGCGTAGCCATTCCTGTAGAAACAATTAAATCACAGCCAGTTTGAGCGTGCTCAAGCACTAGCGGTGCATTAGTCAAATCACCAGAGGGTATTTTTAATCTCGTTAACTTTAAATCATGAACTAAAAATTTTAAACTTTCAGAATCAAATGCCGTAGATAGAAACTCAATCCCTAACTTATTGCAATATTCAACCAACTCCAAATGCAATTCAAAACTTAATTCTAGCCGACTGAGCATATCCAGTTGAGACTCTTTCTTTTGGGTATTAGTTACTTGATAATCAGCTTGTTTTGCATTGGCTGTAACCAACTTAGATGCTTTGAAAGTCTGAAATTTAACTATATCTGCCCCAGCTTTGTAAGCTGCATCAATAAGCTTAAATGCAAGTTCTTCATGTCCGTTATGATTTACACCTGCCTCAGCAATAATTAACGTCATATTATTTTCTCCACATTCAAGTCGTAGAATGATTTAAATGGATTTACTTTTAACTCTTTGAGTAAAGTTACTATTTGACTTGATGCATCACCTTGCCCATAGGGATTTAAAACGACTTCATCGTTAGTTTTATATGTTTTCTTAATCCCAGCAGCGATGGCATTTACAATATCTTTTCTGTAAGGCTTACAATGAATGACGCTCTTTGCAGCTAATCTGCCTTTTTGCCGTATACCTATATCGATAGTTGCAACATCAAAAGAAGGTACTTCGATAATGCCACTTGACGAATTACCAATGACAGCGGATGAATACTTAACTGCACTAAGGTATCTTTTTTGTCCTAGTGACGGGATCGCTAAGACCCTACCAGTATTATCACTAGCGTAATTTTCGAGTAAAGGAATGATACTTCTTCCACCATCATCAGCATTCGGGTAAGTAAGAATAACTTGATACTCAGGAAATTCGTCTAGGCTATCAAGTAGCTCTTTAAAAGAAGATTCAGGCTCTTCACCAGTTAATGTAACAGGATGATATGTCACCACGAAAAACGACTTTCGTAAACGAAACCCGAGTGATTCAGACAGCTCATCAACTGACATGAAGCTGCCGCGATTTAGATGATCTAAGCCGACAGCACCGACATTAAAAACTCGCTCTGGCGCTTCTCCAAGCTGAATGACACGCTGCCGGTATTCTTCTGTTGAGGTACCATGTAAATAACTTAATTTAGTTATTGCATGACGAATTGCATCATCATACGCACCTTCCGTAATTTCGCCACCATGCAAATGGATGATTGGAATGCCCAAAATCATGGCTGTTTGTGCCATAGCTAATGCCTCAAAACGGTCTCCAAGAATGACAATAACATCGGGTTTTTGGCGACTTAAAGCGTCAGTAAAACCAAGAACTCCTAGCCCAATGCTTTTAGCTACTCCTTCTTTGGTATCTGATGACATTAACGTTTCTATCTTTTCACTGATTGTAAAACCGTCTGATTCAATAGACTTGTAAGTTAAACCGAACTCCGGGGATAAATGCATACCTGAGACAATCAATATCAACTCTAATTCGTCATCGTTATCTATGTCTTTTAACAACCAATATAATAAACCGTATTCAGCTCTCGTGCCGGAAAATACACCAACCTTTATCATTTCATGTCCCGATGGGTGAACTAGGTAAGTTCACTAAACGTTTTTCTATAAATTCGGAATAATACAAATCGCCCCGCTTTGAATCAGTAAACATCGGAAGCTTGTGCATTAACTGCCATATAGGTCTTGTCATCACACCAGACTGATTTGTAGCTGTAATCAACTCATCACGAGAGCTTACATCGGGGCAAATAACCGAATTTAACCAAAAATTTGAATGGGCATATGCTGGTTCGTCAACAAACTGAAAATCAGTCCCTTTAAAAAAGGACTTATATTGCATTGCTAAATCACGTTTAGAGACAAGGAACTTTTCTAATGATTCCATTTGGGCACAGCCGAGAGCCGCATTCAAATTTGGCATACGATAATTAAAACCCGGCTCGTCATGGAAAAACTCATAGGGGTGCGGCACTTTGGATGTCGTTGTTACATGTTTAGTCCGCTCTCCCGCTTTAACGGATTTGCACAAGACCATACCACCACCTCCTGTGGTGATTATTTTATTTCCATTAAAACTTAACGCGCCAAATTCACCGACTGTACCGGTATGAACCCCTTTGTAAAAAGAGCCCAAACTTTCCGCTGCATCCTCAATTAATACAAGATTCCATTTATTGCATACCCTGAGGATTTCATCTAGCTCTACTGGGTGCCCAAAGGTATGCATTGGCATCACTGCTCGAATAACTTGCTTTGTATTTGTGTAAACGCATACACCGTCACAATTTAAATTGGCATTGTTTTCGAGGAACTCTGCTAACGCAATAGGAGATAGCCCTAAGCTAGTTTTAGAAACATCTACAAAAACAGGCTCAGCCCCCATATGGTAAAGCGCATTACATGTAGCGACGAAGGTAAGTGATTGCGTTATAACTAAATCGCCCTGTTTAACACCGCTCATATAAAGCGCTGTGTGCAAAGCCGCTGTGCCGTTAACTACAGCTACCGCCTTGGCTGTCCCAGTATATTCCTCTATATCTTTCTCAAAACGTGTTACAAACGCACCAACACTCGAAACAAATGTACTGTTTATGGTTTCGGTAACATATTTATTTTCGTTTCCAGAGAAAGTTGGAGCATGAAGAGGAATAAACTCGTTGGTTCCATATAACTGCTTAATAAAATCAATTAACTTAGTATTCATCGTTACATCTTGCCGTCGAGGTATTTGCCTGTTTCTTTATGGCCAAAATCAGGAAGCATTTTGAAAAATAGATTAACGATGTCTTCTTTAGACCAGCTTTTTTTATATTTCATTGTAGATATCACTGATTCGAATGTTTGTAGCAATTCTTCGTCGAAGCTTTCACCATTCTTGATGATGCCTAAATTATCGAAACGCTCCATATCCAGAATTTCATTATCAGTGAAAAACTCTTCAAAATCCTTCTCCCCCGTAGTGTCACTAGTAGTGAACAAACATGGCCATTTCCCGTGAGCTGGTAACGTGTGGACCAACTCTCTAGCTTCTTCTTCAGAATTACATAGATAGGCTTCATAGCCCAAATCGGATAGGAATTTAACGGCTATATCAGCAAACGAGATGAGATGAAGGGACTCACTCAACTTTGGAAAAAAAATATCGCGGTTCTGACCGAATATACATGACATCAAACACAATTCGCCAGACTCTTGAGGGGTAACGAAATATCGCTTTATATCTTCCGGCGCGACAATAGGTTGTCGCTTCTGAATACGCTGGTTAAAGCCATGTAGTAACGAACCATCTGAAAACGCAACGTTGGCAAATCGAGCCGTTGAAATATCAATTTTCTGACTTCTACGCATCAAAAACATTTCCATAATTCGCTTAGATGCGCCCATCATATTTACCGGATTAGCAGCTTTATCTGTAGAAACACAAAAGTATTTTTTTGTCCCGTTTTCAATCGATTGTTGAATAGTTTTATCAGTATTAAAGATATTTACATCTATCATGCGCATAAGTGTGAAAGGGTCTTTCTCACTTCGGACATGCTTCAACGCAGACAAATTTAGGACATAGTCATATTTACCGTCGGCTTTAATGAAAGCATCATATTCTACCGATCCGATATCGAGCGCAAACGTTTGAAAGTCACCAGTGATATAGCCAAACGAACTTCGAATATCCCGCACCAGCTCTACCATATTGTTTTCGCTGATATCTACCACGTGAAGCTTTTTTGGATTTCGTTTGAATATTTCTTTAGTCACCGCCTGCCCAATTGAGCCTGCTCCACCTAAAACTAAAAACGATGAACTACTTACTATTTCTTCCAGAGACTGTTCAGAAGTCAATAGGTCTTGTAAAAACAGTGCCGATACCCGACCTATTAACGGTAATATATTTGACATGAATAAACTCCAATATTACTTACTATAAGCTTCAAAAGTTTTTCGCAAATGCTTTATCAGAACAAAAAAAACGCTTAATAAAACACCTAGAAATATTCCTAGTAATACAATTAACGCTCTTTTGGGCTTAAATTTTATTTCTGGAACTAAGGCAGGGTCAATCGTTTTAAATACGTACTCGTCACGTACTTCTGCAAACATCAACGTTTTAGCTTGCTCCTCTATTAATTGAAAGAGCAAGGTCTTTTGTTCGACGATATTGGTTTTACCTATTTGCGACTCAAGATAACTAATACTTCGTTCAGCTTCTTTTTTATCACGGAATTTCATTACTAAATTAATATCATTAATTAACCAATCAACCCATTGTTTAGCTATATAAGGTGAGTAGTGCTCTAAACTAATATTCACCATGCCACTGTCTTTCGACTGCTCGACACTAAATAATTTCGTGAACTCAATATTAGCTTCCTGCATAGACGGTTTAGGCTGCCTAGGTGGCTTCATATCTCTTAGCCATTCGTCCTTATCATATGAATAAAGCTCTTCGTCATAGATAATCGTATTACTAGATAAATCCCACCCCTTAGCCGCCATTAAATCGGGTAAAATATTATGTTTTTGCGCAAACCTCGCAAAGAACTCACGAGATTTTAAGATCTCTATTGCCATGCCTGTTTTATCACTTTTGGCACCGCCTAAACTAACACCCGCTAGCGATGCCAAACCACCAAACTGGCCCGCTAAGCCTGCTAAGCCACCTTGTTGCTCAGCATCTGCTGGGGCAAGTAGCGCTTCTGATTTATATATATTGGGTAGGCTTAATGCGTAAAGTACAGAAGCAACCGCGAAAATAGCGGTGACTGTTATAATAATCCATTTACCACTCCAAATTACATTCCACAGTTCTCGCAGGTCAATTTCATCATCGTTATTCTGCGCCTGAAGCATATCAGGTGAGATGGTTACATATTGAACCTTGTCGTTCGTTGAGCTGTTATTTTGTATATCAGTCATATCAATTACTCAAATTTATCGTTTACGATGTTACAGATTGCCAATTGCAATTAATGCAATCGCTGACTGATAAGCTATTTGGGTAATGGTTTGCCATAAACCTAAGCGTTCATAATTTGTGACATCACGCGGTACCACTATAGTGTCGCCCGGCTCAAGTAAGGTTTCTTCTGAGCTAAACCAAAATGAAGATGCAGGGATCGTGACCGAACCATCGGCTTTCACGACATAAACGTCGTCCATATCGGCACGGTCATTTTCGCCGCCCGAATTAGCAATGTATTGCTCAAGTGTTTTGCCATATTTAAACATGTGCGTGGAAGGCACAAATACTTCACCCACCACAGAGACGGATGATGAAATATTGGGCACAAACAATTTATCGCCATCTTTCAAAGACAAATCAGCGGTCGGGTTACCTGCGATTATTTGCGGCATATCGATGACTAAACGACCTACAGGTTCAGCTTCAAGCAATTCATCTAGTATCAATTTCGCTTCTTGATAGTCTATGGTTTTAACATTTTGACTACCAGACAGGTTCGTTGAGGCAATCTGTTGACGTAAATTCTCGACTGATTTGTCTAAATTTTCTTTTTCACGCTCTTTAAGCTCTTCACGGGTAAAGATAACCGCTTTAACGGTCGCTTCATCGGTAAGCCCCCCAGCTCGTTTTATAATTTGCGCTAGCGTTTCACCTTTTTTGATCTGATAAGTACCGGGGAAGACAACTTCACCCAGCAACTCTACTTTTTTATTTTCGTGCCAATCAGGGGTGCGTAATACGTTTAGGGTGTCTTTGCTTTGTAAGGCAATATTGTTGTTGCCTAACATAGAGTCAATTAAATCGATTTGAATATGTTCGATGCGCAGCGCATTGTCGCCGTCTAGCCCAGTGCGCGAAATCTCTGCCTGTTGTAAATAGGCAGACTCTAATAAACCGCCGCCGGCGAGTATTAAATCACGCACGCTGGCGTTTTTCTGCACTGGGTACACACCCGGGAATTTCACTTGACCAGTAATTTCAACTAATTTCAAAGGTGAACTTTGCGTACTTTCTTCTTCTAAACGCTCGATGATTGGCGCTAATAGTTCTTCTCGCGATAAGTATTTGGTTTTCTGCAAAATGAGGTATTTGTCGGTAAAGCTGGCTAAATCTAATTCTTGTAAAAAATTATTACTTCTGTCTTCGTCCTCTTCAGCACCGTTTTTATTGGTGGATTTACGTGAGTTTGACGAATTCGCTTGGTCGCGCAACGTCGTTTTAAATTGTGCATTTTGGCCGTTGCTACCCTGCTGATTGCTGGCACCAGATTGAACTGGAATATTGTTTACATAATTTACATTCTGTTCTTGCTGGTTAGCATTGAAACGAGAGTTATTAAGTCGTTCTGTGAATTCTTTGTTCTTTTTCTCTTCTTCGGCATCGGGATTGACAGGCGTAAAGCGATTAAAAAACACCACTTTATCAAAGGCGTTTAGCGCTGCGTTGTATTCACCTGATAGCACTTTAGCTGGCTCGAATTGCACAATTTCGCTTTGACGGGAAAATTTAGCCCCGCGCATAATTAACGCATAATCAACATCGGTTGTTCCCAGCAAGCTATTACGATCCACTAAGTCAGCCAAGGTCAAGCCTGAGCGCCATTGTGTTAACCCAGGCGTAGAGTACGCCCCCATAATAACGACTGCGTTTGAAAATTCATTGCCTGCGGCAGGTACGTTAATAAAATCGCCAGCTTCTAATTTGAATGAGCGGCCTTGATTATCGCGCATATTAACCGTTTTCACCTGAAAACCGTCGGCTGGGGTGCTTCTTGCTACTTGCAAACTTGATGCCGCAGCCGTGGGCAGCAAACCACCTGCGATATTTAGCATGCTTGCCATGGTATCGTTGTTTTTCGCTTCATATATGGCTGGGCGACGAACGTTGCCGTCCACGCTAACCAGTTTTTTCACTATGGGAATAAATATCACGTCGCCTTGCTGCAAACGCATATCTTTATTGGTATCGCCAAGCACCAATAAATCGTATAAGTCGAATTCAGTCACTGTTTTACCAGCACGCTTCAATTGGATATGACGAAGTGAACCCACATCATTTACCCCGCCGCTGGCAAAAAGCGCGTTGGTAATCGTTGATAATGCGCTGACCGTATAAGCACCCGGTTGATAAGCTTCACCCACCATGTATACCTGTATCGTGCGCAGCTCGCCCATACTGATGTTAGGTGTTACCCCAATAACCTGCTCACTGTAACGTTCAGTTAATTGTTTTTTAAATTCGTTGTAGCTCAAACCCGCCGCATTCATCGGCCCTAAGTCTGGTACTTCAATCACACCTTCATTATTGACCTGTAATTCATGCTGCTCGCTCACTTTACCGAATAATTGAACGCGGATACTGTCGCCAGGGCCCAAAATATAATCCGCAGGCACAGGTAAATTAGAAGGCGGTGCAAAAGATGCGCTTGACGATTTAAACAAATCGTAACCGAATGGTTTTAATTCTTTGCTTTTGTCTTTATTGGCGCTTTGCTCTGCCAAACGGGCAGCAATTTCATCTTCATCAACGTAACGGTTAATCTGAGTTTCGGGCTGAACCTGTACATTACTGCTATTACCACCAGATAAGTTTAAATCAGATAAATCTATACCCATTTGACGCGCTAGCGCTTCCTGTTGTGCCTTGGGCATGCTTTTAAATTGTTCGATTTGCTGAGCAGATGGCGTAACAGCGTTAACTGGCGCGATAAGCATAAACGCAAGCGATGCGAATACCTGAAGTTTTAACTTTCTTAACATACTGCTATCCCTGTGGGTCTCAGAAGGCTGAAATGTGTACAATAGTGCCAAATAAATGGGGCAGCATGATAGCTGATTTGCAATGTGAGTGAAACGGTTTATTTAGCTTAACGTTGTTGTTAAATCCCGACTGCAGTAAGCTAATAATTACACTGACTTTGCACCACCTTTCTTGTCATCATTCTCTAGCTCTAGTATAAACGTGGCTGAAAATCGTTAACTACCGTTAGAGTAGTCGGCAAAAACAATAATCATAACCAGACTGTTTAGCGTCTTTCATTCTTGTTTCTTTTCTACTTAAAGACGCTAACTGGGTTTACGGCAGGTAATATGACAACAAAAACAAAAGATTTCTTAGGCCAACCAGGCGGCCTTTCCACCCTATTCTTTACCGAGATGTGGGAACGCATGAGTTATTACGGCATGCGTGCTTTGCTGGTGCTTTTCATGACCGCAAGTATTCAAGAAGGCGGTTTAGTGATAACCGTTGCGTCAGCCACCGCCATATATGGCTTATACACAGGTGCCGTTTATTTTATGGGTTTACCTGGCGGCTGGATAGCTGATCGCTTAATCGGCGGACAAAGAGCGGTTTGGTACGGCGGTATTATTATCATGCTTGGCCATATAGTGTTGGCCATTCCCAATGATTCCACCTTTTTTGTAGGCTTGGTATTAGTGGTTTTAGGTACTGGCTTGCTTAAACCCAACATCGGCGCGATGGTTGGTCAACTGTATGCAGACAACGACGGGCGCCGAGATAGTGGGTACACACTTTATTATCTTGGTATCAACCTAGGTTCGATTATTGGCTACATTGTATGTGGTTACCTGCAAGTAGAAATGGGTTGGCACTGGGCGTTTGGTGCCGCCGCTATCGGCATGGGTATTGGTTTAATTCAATATCGCTTAACACTGCATAAGTTAGACGGTGCGGGTGCCCAGCCTATGGTGGCTATGTCGGCTACCGCAAATAAACGCGCATGGCAGATTATTACCCTATTTTTATTTGCTTTGGCGGGTGTAACTTACGCCATGATCAGCGGTCAACTTAGCTTTGACCCCGTAACTATGGCTCAGTATACGGCTATCGCAATTACCGTAGTGTTCCTTGCCTATTATGCTGGCATCTTCTTTTTGGGTAACTTAGACGGCAACGAAAAGCGCAGTGTTGGCGCGCTATTTTTGGTTTGTTTGGCATCCATTTTCTTTTGGACGGGCTTTGAACAAGCAGGTTCGTCACTTAATCTTTTCGGCCGTGACTACACTGAGCGTATGCTCGGTGACTTCGAAATTCCTACGGCTTGGTTCCAATCAGCGAACTCGTTTTTTATCATTCTGTTATCGCCTTTCTTTGCGGCATTATGGATAAACCTAGCGAAGCGCATGTTAACGCCTTCCTACGGTTTAAAATGTGCTATTGGCCTTATCATTATGGCCACAGGCTTTTTGGTAATGTTCTTTGCAGCGCAAGCAGCGGCATCAGGTTTACGTGTTGCACCTTATTGGTTAGTGGCGACTTACTTCTTACACACAGTTGGCGAGTTATGTTTAAGCCCAGTTGCATTGGCAGCGGTAAGTAAATTGTCACCTAAGCGTTTTGCAGGGCAAATGATGGGGGTGTTCGTGTTAACGTACTCTATCGGTAATGTAATTGCAGGCTTACTGGCCGGTAACTTTGATCCAAATAAAGTAGAAGACATGCCTGACCTGTACTTGCAAATTAGCTTGTTCACTATCGCTATTGGTATTGTGATATTCCTTGTTAGCTTTAAGACTAAAGCCTGGGAAAAGCTCGCTGATCATAAACGTGCATAAGTACGTTTAGTACAGGTCAACCGACCAGCTAATTAATTGTATTTTGCCGCTAGCAGTACAATTAATAATATAATATTATAAATAACGCCTACCTGCTGAATTGCAGCTGGGCGTTTCTTTTAGATAAGCAAGAGTGAAATGAATATCTATTTTTCGTCCCGTGATATCCCTAGCATCTCCCATTTACCGCTGACCGAGCGTTTAGCGCGAATCCAACAAGCACAAAATTCACTCACCGGGCCAGAAAAGTTACTGTTAAATGTTTTAAAACTCAGCGTACTTTTACCTATATTTATCCTCATATTCAGAAGCACTGAAAATTGGTATTCACTGCTTTGGGCTGCACTGGTTGCAGCCTTATACCCTGTTGTGCTCAGGCCAATACAATACAGCTTGTGCGCCAAATACCTTCCGAAAATTGACCACCAAGGAGAGTAAATCGATGCAAACAATTTTAGTAACAGGCGGCGCTGGCTACATCGGCAGCCATACAGTTTTACAGTTGTTGGAAAACAACAATAAGGTTGTTGTTCTCGATAACCTGTGTAATTCATCAAAAGAAGCCCTTGCCCGTGTAGAAGAGCTCACAGCAAAGAAAGTGACTTTTATTGAGGGTGATATTCGCGACTCGGCTATTTTGGATACCGTGTTTAGTCAGCACAGTGTGGATTCTGTTATTCACTTTGCGGGTCTTAAAGCAGTCGGTGAATCCGTTGAAAAGCCGCTGATGTATTATGACAACAATGTATATGGCACCCTAGTATTGTGCGAGGCCATGGCTAAACATAATGTCAAAAGCTTGGTGTTTAGTTCCTCTGCGACTGTCTATGGCGACCCGGTAGAACTGCCATTACATGAAGGTTTACCCACAGGCCAACCGACTAACCCTTATGGTCAGTCAAAGTTAATGGTCGAATTGGTGTTACGTGACTTGTACAAGTCTGACAATAGCTGGAATATCGCGGTTTTACGTTACTTTAACCCAGCTGGCGCGCATCCATCTGGTCGGATTGGTGAAGATCCAAATGGTATTCCAAACAACTTGATGCCATTTATTACCCAGGTTGCCACGGGTAAACGTGAGCATTTATCGGTATTTGGTAACGACTATGACACCCCAGACGGCACTGGCGTACGTGATTACATCCATGTCGAAGACTTAGCCTCAGGCCACCTAAAAGCACTCAGTAAGCTGCAACAAGACGTTGGCTTAGTTACCTATAACCTTGGCACAGGGCAAGGTTACAGCGTACTGGATATGGTCAAAGAGTTTGAAAAACAAAGTGGCCAAACGATCGCTTATAAATTTGTACCTCGCCGTGAGGGAGACGTAGCGGCTTGTTATGCAGATCCTAAACTGGCGAGCGAAGCACTCGGTTGGCGTGCAGAAAAGGGTTTAGCAGACATGTGCCGAGACTCCTGGAACTGGCAGTCAAGTAACCCTAACGGTTACCAGTAAGGATCACTTCGTCCTCCCGAGCAGTCATTTACCGACTTGAGACTAAAAAGCCCAACTAACTCACGTTAGCTGGGCTTTTTTTCGCTATGCATTCGCTTAAATACGTTACTCTAAATCATTCAAGTAGGCGTCAATATCATCATCTAACGCTTCTTCTTCTTGGGTTTGCTCTACCTTACCGTCTTTGACTTTAAACTCTAAATTTTGGAAGTAGGCGTTCTTAACAAAGCTGTATGGATCAACCGATTGCTCAAGTTGTTGCTCTTGAGACATGACAGCAGCACGACTCTCTAGCACTTTAATACCCGTTCTGAAAGCTGCAAAGTAGAAATTCAGCGCATCTAAAGGAGAATAAGAGGTATCCACGATATCCCCCACACCACTGCGAATATCGTTAGGCCCCAGTGCCGGCAACATCAAATACGGTCCTGTTCCTACGCCCCATTTGCCTAGCGTTTCGCCAAATTCTTCTTCTTTGCGCACTAAACCTAGTTCACTGGCTACGTCTATGGTGCCTAACAAGCCCACAGTAGAGTTAAGTAAAAAACGCCCTACACTGATCAGCATACCATCCAGCTTACCTTGTAATAGGTTGTTCACCGAGTTCGACGGCTCTTCTAAGTTCAATGCCATATTGTACAAACCAGTACGAGCAAACTGTGGGGTGTAATCCACATAAACCACTGTCACTGGGCGCAGCACATAGTTATCTAATATGTCGTAGTTAAAATCCCAAAATGTGCGGTTAACCGATTCGAAAGGGTCCTTCGGATCATTATATTCTTGTGCCTGTTCATCTGTCTTGTGACTGGACGCGCAACCACCCAAGGTTAATAGCACTAGAAATAGCGCGCCAATCTTTAGTTTATTCAATTTAATTCCTCATTTATACGTATTGTATATTGTTCTTTTGTTGATTTATCTAGCGCAATTTCCAGTGAGCCTTGCAAGTCTCCACTTGTTTGCATCACGTTGCCTGTGGTCGATATCTTTGCGACTAAACGTACCTGTGATAACTGGGATAAGGTAAGTGTTGGCATAACTGAATTGCTATCGGATAAATCCACTGTTACCGGCAATTTAGCTAAGGGCATTTTGACGACCGCTGCAGGCATTCTGCTTTGGCTGCTAGCATCCTGTGCATATACGAACAAGTAACCCTCTGTCGGCAATTTGTTGGCAAGTGCATCATCTAAGGTTACCGTTACAGATATTAGCGCCTCAGGTGCCGCTGACGCTTCATTTTGCGCGGTTTTAGCGACTTGATTATTCATCTGAGTTTGATTTTCGCCGCTTTGATTTTCGCCACTTAGCTCAGCAATTTGCGCTACGATAGATTGATATATAGGAGCGTCTTTAGGGACAAATTCTTGCAAACGTCGCCAGGTTTTTATCGCTAGCGGTTTATCACCCTGCTGGGTTGCCGCCATAGCTAACATACCTAACGCACCAGTATTTTTTGGATCCAGCTGCAATATTCGATTTAAATACACTTTTGCTTGGCTCAAGTATTCGGCTTGATTAACCATTAACAAAACCTGACTGTAACTGGCCAAGGTTTCAATGTTATTGCTGTCAATCTCAAGTGCACGCTCAAATGCATCCATCGCGCTTTCAATATGATTGATTGCCACGTAAACACGGCCTAATAAGGTCCAGCCTATCGCGTCATCATCACCGTTTTGTAATTTGGTACGCAACCCTAACGCAAACTGTTGCAAATCTTCCTCAGTGACCGAGGCATCTCCCTGGGTCACGATACGCTCTGCCAGTTCAGGCAAACGTACTGTCGCTTCTTGCCAGTTATTTAGCGCTTTGACGTTATTCACTTGCCAGTATAAAACCGCTACGGCAATCACACTCACTGCGCCCCCCACTGTTAGCACCATTTTTGCCGAACTATTGTGACTCTGATTATCTTGTTGCTCGTCTAACAAGGCTATTTTTAAATCTTTTTCAGTTTCTAGCCTATCATTGGTGCTTAATAAACCTTCGCGTTCTTCACGCTCAAGTTCACTTAAACGTTGGCGGATCAGGCGCGTGTTAGTCAAGGTGTCTTGGCGTTTGCGTCCTTCTACTAACCAAGGGTACGCTACAAAGCCAATGGCAATTAATACCAGTGCAATACCGGCTATCCAAAAAATACTCACTTATCCTCCTCCAACAACTTTTCAGCGGCTTCTAACTTGGCTTTATCTTGAATCATTGGTTTCTGTTGACGGCTTCGCACGACAAGTACAATCCCGAACAGCACAAAAAGCACAGGTAATAACCACAACCAAACGGTCGTTGCGTTGACGGGCGGCTGATAATAAACAAAATCACCGTAGCGTTGTTTCATGTAATCGATAATTTGTTCCCGAGATTGCCCTTCGTTTACCAACTGGTAAACTTTTCGACGTAAATCAGCTGCTATCATGGCATCCGAATCAGCAATATTTTGATTTTGACACATGGGACAACGTAGCTCTTTGGTTAACTCAAAGAACAGCGCGCTTTGCGCATCTGTGTCGAATTGATAGGTCTCTTCGCTGGCATGAGCCTGTGTACTTAACAGCAAAAGCAGGCTAAAAATAAAAACTGAATAACGTATCATTCGGCCAATACCTCAGCGTATACAGACTCAAATTTGTTCTGCCAGACCCTAGGATTAATATCGCCAATATGATGTAAACGCACCTTACCTTGCTTGTCGATCAAAAAGGTTTCAGGCGCCCCCGTCACCCCCAAATCTAGTGACAAATCGCGTTTTACATCAAAAATATTGTACGCATAAGGGTTACCCAACTGTCCGAGCTTTTGGGCAACTTCTTGCTGCACTCGTGCCACGGTTTTTATCCCGAAGTCCGGGTCAATATCCTGGTCATAATACAAACCAACGATATGTTTACCTTCACTTTTAAGTTGCTCTAAATAGGGAATTTCAACCGCACAGGTTACGCACCATACGCCCCAAACATTGAGCAAGGTCACCTTGCCAACAAAAACTTCAGTGGTATAGGTAATGTCAGTGTCCATTAAATCAGGTAACACAAAACTGGGAACAGGTTTATTGAGCAAAGGGGATTCATGCTCTCTAGGATTACTAAATAACCCCTGAAACAAGAAAATGGCCAAGCCGATAAACAACACTAAAGGCAATAAAAAAAACGTCAGTTTTCTCATCAATGCGACTCCGTAACATCTGTTTGTGTCGCACCAGCTAACGATGAATTAACTTGGGCGGTACTCGCTAGCGACTTTTTCTTTACCAGTTTTTGCATACGATAGCGTTTATCAGATATGGATAAAATTCCGCCAAAAGCCATGATAAAGGCCCCGACCCATATCCAATTAACAAATGGCTTGACGTAAATACGCAGTGCCCAGTCGCCATCCTCTAATTGTTCCCCTAAGGCAACAAATAAGTCCCGGTTAATCGCCGAGTCGATACCCGCTTCAGTCATGGTATTTCGCTGTACGGTGTAAATACGTTTTTCAGCTTCTAGATTCGCCACCACGTGACCATTTTGGCTTGCCACAACATGGGCTTGGTAACCGGTGTAGTTTGGTCCTTGTAGGTTACTGACACCATTAAAGGTGAAGTCATAACCCATCAATTGCACAGTTTCGCCGTACGCCATACGTACATGTTTTTCCTGGTTGTAGTTACTGACCAAGGTTATTCCTATGATAGCCACAGCAAAACCTAGATGACCCACCACCACGCCCCAGTGACTCGGAGTGAGTTTTTTAAGGGCGGTCATAATGGGCTGGCCCGATAATTGTTTATCGGCGTTTATCCGTTGATGAATTTCCATAATAGTGGTCACCACTACCCAGAAACCCAACACCATACCTAATGTTGCCATGTAGGAAGTTTGTTCAAAATTAGCCGTCACTAACACCGCAGCAGACAAACTCAAACCGAGTGCAATCATTAGCTGTTTATATAAAGCCGAAGGCGCTTGGTTTTTCCAACGGGACAAGGGTCCTATCCCCATACACAGTACAAAAGGCACAATCAAATAACTAAACATTTGGTTAAAGAAAGGCGCACCTATGGAAATAGAGCCAAGCCCTAGCTCTTTGTGTACCAAAGGCAGCAAAGTACCCAAAAGTACCACCAAGCAGGCCGCGGTTAAAAATACATTATTACCCGCCAGTAACACCTCTCGTGAAAATAACTGATAGCGCCCAGCGCCTTTAAGTTGAGGGGCGCGGATGGCAAAGAGTAACAATGAGCCGCCAATGACAATCACTAACAAACCTAAAATGAACATGCCGCGACTAGGATCACTGGCAAAGGAATGCACTGATACTAAGACCCCAGAACGGACTAAAAATGTACCGAGTAAGCTAAGGGAAAACGCCGCTATCGCTAATAACACAGTCCAAGACTTAAAGACTTTGCGTTTTTCTGTCACCGCTAAACTGTGCATCAGTGCCGTGCCCACAAGCCAAGGCATAAACGAAGCATTCTCTACTGGATCCCAGAACCACCAACCTCCCCAACCGAGTTCGTAGTACGCCCACCAACTACCAAGTGCGATGCCCACGGTTAAAAATGACCAAGCGGCAATCGTCCAAGGTCGAGACCAACGGGCCCAAGTTGAATCTAATTGCCCAGAGATAAGCGCTGCGAGCGCAAAAGCGAACGCCACCGAGAAGCCAACATACCCCATGTACAACATAGGGGGATGAATGATCATGCCAAAGTCTTGCAGCAGTGGATTTAAGTCTCGCCCATCCACAGGATAAAAAGGCAGCAACACATCAAACGGGTTCGATGTTAGCAACATGAATAAATAAAATCCGATGGCGACCATACCGAGTATCGATAATACGCGGGCGACCATTTTTAGTTCGATCGCATTGCTGAACAGGGCAACAGCCACCGTCCATATAGAAAAAATCATCACCCAAAGCAAGAACGAGCCTTCATGGCCGCCCCACACAGCCGTATATTTGTATATCAAAGGCAACGTACTGTTAGAGGTACTGGCTACATACGCTAAACTAAAGTCGTCATGCACAAAGGCCCATGTTAAACAGATATACGCGATCAGGGTAAAAGCAAATATACCAATGGCCAGCGGTTTAGCCATTTGCATCAATTTAAGGTGGTTTTTATGCGCCCCCCACATAGGGTAGATAGCCAACGATATGGCTAACAACAAAGCTAAAACCAGCGAAATATTACCTAACTCAGCGACCATATTATCCACTCACTTTTGGCGTTGAATACGCTTCAGAAGGTTTAACATGTTTAATACCTTTCATTTTTTCCGCTAATTCAGGTGGCATATATTCTTCATCATGTTTTGCCAAGACTTCGTGAGCTTCGATGTGGTTTTCTGCTGTTAGTACGCCTGTGGCAACAATACCTTGCCCTTCACGGAACAAGTCAGGCAACAAGCCTTGATAACTAACGGTCACTATGGGGCCGGTATCGATTAAGTCGAAACTCACGGCTAAGCTATCTTCGTCTCGCTTCACTGAGCCCGGTACTACCATACCGCCAATACGTAAGCGTTGGCCTACTTTGGGGATCTCCAAAGCTTGACCGATTTGCTTGCCCTCAATGACCTCTGACGGGGTATAAAACAAGTCAATATTTTGGCTCAAGGCATATAACATTAAGCCGATCGCGGCGCCTATCACCAACACGATAGCAGACACCACCATCAGGCGTTTTTGACGTCTAGGATTCACTGGATACTTCCTCTTTTTGCGGGTCATTTCTGGTATTTGATTTGGCGGATGCTTGAGCAGCTTTAATCCGCACCTTACGTGCCTGTTCTTTTTTAACGGCCTCGAAGAGTACTCGTTTTTGCTGCACCGCATCCACGGCTAATAGCGCCAGCGCAAGTAAACTGACACCAAACGATAACCACACGTAAAACGCGTAGCCGCCCATATCAAAAAACGCACTTAAGTTATCGAATTGCACTGGTTATTTCTCCTTCGCGGCGCTAACCAATTCCTGCACCCAAGGACGATTTAGTTCCCTGCGCACAATCTCGTTTTGTAATCGTCGGATAAAAATAGCCGCCATGACCAAGGCTAACCCTAAAATACTGATAAGTAACGGCCACAACATGTCAGGGGCGACTGACGGTTTATCAAATTTGGTAATACTTGCGCCTTGATGCAGGGTATTCCACCATTCCACTGAAAAATGAATAATAGGCAGGTTAACCACTCCCACGATGGCCATTACCCCAGCGGCTTTCCCCGCCTGATGCTTATCCTCGAAAGAGGCATACAAAGAAATCACGCCTAGGTACAAGAATAATAAAATCAATTCTGAAGTTAAGCGCGCATCCCATACCCACCAAGTCCCCCACATGGGCTTGCCCCATGCGGCACCAGTGAATAATGCGATAAAAGTCACCACAGCCCCTATAGGTGCAAGCGCGACCATGGCCATAAATGCAGTACGTACTTGCCAAACCAAGCCTACAAATGCGGCAATTGCCATGGCGCTATAAGCCCCCATGGATAAAATCGCACTCGGCACGTGAATATAGATAATACGGAATGAATCACCTTGCTGATAATCCGCAGGCGCAAAAGCCAAGCCCCATACGATACCGATAACAAATGAGATCAATGCAGAAGTAACAAACCAGGGTAGTAAGCGCTCACACAATTGATAAGCATTCTGGGTTTTCGCGTAAGGATGTAACCATTTCCACATCAGTTTTGACTCACTCGTAATGCATAAGCTATGGCAAACGGCGCCATAGCTAAAGAGATTAATAACATCGCGCCAATAATGGCCAATTGTGCGTTATAAGGTAATTGTAATGAAGCTGCTTCCACCGCAGCGGTGGCAAAAATCAACAATGGAATAAACACAGGTAACAATAAAAGGGCCAACAACACACCGCCACGATTCAAGCTTAAGGTTAATCCGACTGCTATTGCCCCCACTAAACTCAACAAGGGTGTGCCCAATAACAACGTAAGCAACAAGGCCCAGTACATCTCTTGGGTTAAGTTTAAAAATAGAGCCAATAAAGGCGACAACAACAAAAGTGGCACTATGCTCGTAAGCCAATGGGCAAAAACTTTAACTAAAACCACCATAGGCAAAGGGGTAGAGGACAACATAACTTGCTCTAATGAGCCGTCGTTGTAATCATCTTTAAATAAACGTTCCATTCCCAGTAATGACGAAAGAATCGCCGCCACCCAGATCACGCCAGGCCCTACTTTTTGTAAAATTTCAGGATTGGGTCCTATTCCTAACGGAAATAAGCTGATGACCAAAATAAAAAACATCATGGGTTGCATTAACTCTGAGCGCTGGCGATATGCCAATGCCAAATCACGGCGTAATATGGCCGTTAACGAAGCGCTCATATACGATACTCCAGCACTAACTCCTGAGTAGGATAATTCACCTCTAATGCTTGGTGTGACGTCATCACTACGCAGCCACCCTGTTCCAAGTGAGCAACAATTCGCTCATTCAGCAGACCAATACCTTGTACGTCCAGTGCGGTAAAGGGCTCATCTAAAATCCACACTTCAGCACTGGTTTTTAACCAAAATCTTGCCAGCGCAACTCTTCGTTGCTGCCCTGCTGATAAATTATTCACGGGTATATCTTCTAGGCCAACTAGGCCTAAGACACCTAGCACGCGATAAATTTCCCCTTCGTCGGGTTGCACACCGTGCTGAGAGCACCAGTAATGCAGGTTTTCTACTCCATTGAGGCTTCGATTTACCCCTAATGCATGGCCAAAATAAAGTAAATGTTGGTGAAAGACATCACGTGATTTTACAATATCTTGCTGGCGATAATGCACCCTTCCCTCATCGGGACTAACCAAACCGGTTAGTACTCGGAGTAAACTGGTTTTACCGGCTCCATTTGGTCCTTTGACATACATCAACTCCCCCGCCGCAACAGATAAATCTATCTGACTGAACAGCAGCCTATCCCGTTTTGACACGGCTAATTGATGGGCAGAAAGTAATGGCAAAATGAACCTTTAATCGACAAAAAAACGCCGCGATAATACCACAGCCCAACAGTGCGGAATACTTAGATAAGTAAATAAGTCGTATCAATTCATGTACTAAAGTTGAGTTTTTAAGGACCTAAAGAATGATCCCTAAGTAGGATTTAATGATCAATAAGCGAACGCAAACCGACACGCGGTTATTTTTATTTCGTCACGTTATATTGCAAAGGTTCTATCTACTCTTTAAATCACAGCTCTGGTAGGTGCCATACATGTCTATTAACACAAGGTGAACGTTGTAAAATACCCCTCGCTTCATGCTACATTTAACTTAATATTTCTCGCTTGCGGCCGATAAATTCTTTATGTCTGACAGCCCTCCCATTGCATCGACTCAATATGCCCAAGCTTCGGTGAAAACCCAGCAAGCAGCAGCGACGTCGAGTTCACAGCGCCAAAGTGCAGAAATTGTCGTTCAGCAAGTATCCGCTAGCCAAGTAAGTGTCAGTAGTACAGCACAAGGCCAAGCGGTTACTTTACCCAGTGCAGATATTAACGGGCGCTTAGATCCGCGCCAGCGCTATACCGTTAGCGTAACAACTGCTAGTGTAAATAGTACGAGCGACTCAGCGAATTCCTCAGCGACCACAGCCAGTTCAGTTGCAAGCCCTAGTGTATCTGCCCCCCAACCGAGTTCGGCCATCCCGGCTACCACTAGCAGCATTGTTAACTTAGGGCAAAACGCAGTTTCAAATCAAAGCGCCGCTCATGCTCAAAACACCACACTTCTTGGTAATCCTGTTTTGCAATTTATCAGTACCGAGCAAGTTCCTGCCAACAACAATCCTCGAGCGAACGTAATAAGCAGCCAACAGCTTGAGCGTATTTTGAGTTTACCGCCCAATCAGATACAAGCGGCGCGGATACCACCTTCTCTACTCGTCGCCCAGGCGCAAATTATTAGCAATACAGGAAACACACTATCACTCAGTATCACCGGCACAGCCAATCAGGCACAGGTTAACTTCAGCGTGACAACAAATGCCCAACCTGCATTAGCGATTGGTGATACGGTTAATCTACAACTGAAACCCATTGCTAACCAATGGCAGGTTCTGCTTACGGCAACATCAGGGACGCAAGTTACCCCAGTAAAGGCTTCAGTTGAACAATTGCAGCCGGTCATTAAACATATGCTGACTAGCACCGCGCCGATCAGTGCTACACAATTGTCAAGCGCTGCGCCACAATTGAGCATTGACAGTAAAGTTCTGCTCCAGATGTTGCAGAATTCAACGGCTAATCGTAATTCCGGGCTAACTTCCTCACCTAGCAGCCTAACGAACCTATCCTCAACCAATACTGCACTTATTAATACGCTTCTGGGCATCTCGGAAAGTAGAGTACAATTAAGCATCAATCGCGATGGCAGTGCAGCTATTAAAAACAGTGGTGTATTGGCATCAGCAGCACCACAAAGCAGCGCTCAACTAAACGTAACCCAGCAAAACGTGAGTGCTGTAGTAGAGCTGGTTAAAACATTAAATTTGAAACTGGACGCACAAACTCAGCGCGCGCTCGTGAACCTGAGTAATAACACAACGGTCGTAACATCAAATCAACCGGTTAGTAACGTTAGTCAACCGGCGTCCCAAGGTCATGTAATCAGTGGTTCGGAAATTTCAGCTAACAGCGAAAGACCTACTAAGGTAAACCCTCCGCTAGTGAATGCGGTTCGCGAGGGTATAAATCAAATCGTTAATGCTTTTAATAGCGCTAGACAAACCGTCGCAAACCGTCCAGTGGTACAAAGTAGCATAGACGGAGTACCTTCAAAGCGAGTTCGAGGCAATGCCGATCTCCTAGGCGCCAATCAAACCCCTGGGGCAACACAACCCTCCAGCAGCGTGAAGGATGCACCCGCCACCTTACAAAACATCGGGTCAAAGTCTCTACCATCGAACAATGCGCAAGTTCAAAGCGCAGCAACACAAGCGAATAACGCCTCACTGGCAGCATCGGAGACATTGAATACCAAGACAATTACCGCCCCAGATATGACGCCAAAAGTTAAAGCCCAAGCCATTGAAGTACTGCACACTTTATTACGGGTTGTACAAGCTCGAGCAGAACAACCCAGTGAGTCTTTAGGTCGCATAGCTGCGGCGTTAAATGATACTCAGTTCATAGAGGAAACGACGGTTAAAGGATTGAAAGAACAGATTTTGGGGCAAATAAAACAAGGCATCCCCCAAGGAAAAGAACAAGATGCGAGTCAGATACGTCAACTACTCACCAACCCAGCCCTTAGCTTAGGTGCCACACAAATTATTAGCCCTGTTTCTGGGCAAGGTATGCTTAGTGGATTAATCAGTTTAATCCAAATATCTCTGGCCTCGCGTTTTGCACGCAGCCAGCCTGCCCAAGGCGAAAAACTGTCACGCGCCCTTAACTCGTTGCTCGACACTCAATCCGTTACTGAACCGAACTCAACAGGAAAAACAAACACAAATGTCAATTCAAAAGGGTTAAGTGAATTTGCTCAACTAGAGCAAAAGCATCAAATATTGCGCGAAATCAGCCGTTTATTTGCCGGTCATCAAAGCAGTAAAATTGGCAATGCAGAGCAGCTTTTACAGGGACAAGATACCTTCTATTATACCCTTCCTTCCGCTCTTGCTAATAAACTGCAAGATATAGAATTGTTGATTAGACGTGAACACGAATCGTCACCAGAAGAGCAAGCTGACGATGCCCAAAATAATAAGGTCTGGCACCTCACCATTAAATTAAGCGCTGGGGATTTAGGCGAAGTGTTAACCAAAGCTAAACTACGTCATGGTACGTTAGAGCTAGATTTTTATACGTCCAACGAGCAGACCAAACACCAAGTGATGAATTTTTTACCTCTGTTCAACAAACGCCTGACGGCACTAGGGATTGATATCACCAAAAGCCAATGCCAATTGGGCAAAATTCCTGACACTTTACGACAACGACCTTATCACTTGCTGCAAACTCAGGTCTAATCAACATTCCCAATATTTAAGATAACAACAAGGATCATATGACAGACAGCGAGCAATCCAATACGCACAACCCTAAAGCGAAAAGCGCCGTTGCGCTAAAGCATCATGAGGGTGATAAAAAAAACGCGCCTCAGGTGGTAGCCAAAGGTTTTGGCGAATTGGCTGACGAGATAATTGCCTTGGCCAAAGAAAGCGGCGTGTTGATCCACGAAGATCCTTACCTAAGCGAATTTCTCGCAGGATTGGATTTAGGCCAAGAGATCCCTGAACAGTTATACAATGTCATCGCAGAATTAATCAGTTTCTCCTACGTGTTACAAGGCAAGTTTCCTGAAAGCTGGGCTAAGGACTACCACAAAGTATCGAAACACGTTTAGGGTTATTATCACTTAAAGGTCGATATGTCTTCCGACATCTATTTAGTATTTATTTGATAGCCCTAATTTTAACGTGTCGCGGTATGTTATAGGTGGGTTGAACTGCAGTTTTGGTAATTAGTATGGCGACTCGTAAGCTTAGAAGCTAAGCAATCAACGTATTCGCCGCCAAAAATCAGCTTAATTTACCAGCATTTTTCAATAAGCGGCTGTTGTTTGTCATTATTTTACATTGAAGTTATTTTTTGAAAATTCATTTGCCCTAGCTTTAATTTGACTAGCTAAAAAGAGCAACCGCGGATATCCGCTAAGTTCTTTAAGCAAGCGAGTGAACATACGCAGCGTACCGACGTTCTCGCTATACGTATCAATCAACTGCTTGCCTTGTCCACCATACTCTGAAAACTTATCAGGAAAGAACGCCTTATTAACCAGAGGCATAGATTTTCTTAATTTAACTATTTCCACTTCCCGTCGCCCTAAAATACTGTTTTGATTCGGTGTTTTCGGTGTAAAAACCCAATTTAGGTTTAGATTGACTGGATCAATAGAATGCACTTCATGATACCAATACCGGGGTACAAGTAATAAATCACCGACCTCAGTATCAAACTCATAAAAATCATATTTATGTGGATCGTACGTAAAGTTTTTACCTACTGAGCCAGCGAACATAAACGGAATATTAGGCAGCGGTGTATTAGGAGAAGTCAGTATCCAATGCTTAGTGCCCAAAACTTGTAAATTGAGCCCATGCAGACTATTTCCGTCATAATGAGGTAATGTTACGTGTCCCCCTGGTTGCATGAACAAGCGCATGGGAGATTGGCGCACAGACATATCATCCCTAGATAACACCTTTTTTACCAGTTCGGGAATACGGATGGGCCCACTATCGACCAAATCCGAATCAAACCACCCCGCTTCTCGCTTACTTTCATTGCTAAAATGTTCAAGTATATATTCCGGCGTGAGAACGGTAGTGTCGAACGTGAAAACATTTTGGATAATAAGGGGCTTTTCTGGAATTAAATACGAATTTACAAACTCGGTGTAACTTAGACTAGAAAGATCCCTTTTTTCGATTTCTAATTTCATAATTTAGCACCTTCGGCAGCTAGGTTGCCGAGTGAATTGTATTAATAATTATTTTACCAGCTTCTCCCCTAAAGTCTACGAACATGGAGTTGCCCATAAAACGATGTGCAAAAAATATATAGGCTTTTCCTGCTAACAAACAAACGACCTAGTACCCTACAGTATTGTAACTTTACGCTTATTGCTCAACAGTTTATGTTTTAATTTCTGCGCGTCCAACCGAGGGAAGTTCGGCGATTACCACATGACATTCCAGTGACGTAATCAGTTAATGCAAAGACAACATTAATTAAAATAAGATACTTCGTGAGTAACAAGTAACGAAAGTGTTTTCACCTATATACATAGTGTATGCAATTTAATGAAAATGCGGTATATCCAATGTCAAACGTGCGATAGGTAAAAAAAAAGCCGAACTAGTCGGCTTTTCAAACAATAAATGTTGATGTGTCTTATTTTCCAAACTTTCTACTAAAGCTCAAACCTAACAAGCCAAGACCCAAGAAAGCTAACCCTGCTGGAGAGGGTACTTGACGATTGTTTAAACCGATAACAATATTGTCAAACTCCCCTGCGATACCGCTGGTTGATACTCGTACCCTGTCGAAGGATTCAGCAAACGAAAAGTCAATATTCACGTAGCGATTTGAATCTGGGTCAGTTTGGTCACCTGAAGCTGCATTTGAAAGCGCTAACAACTCAGGTCCGGTAATTTTTGCTACTGAGTCGTCACCAGAAAAGAACTCAAAATCGTTGTAATTATCGACAGAACCCCAGTAAAAACCAAGGTAATCGATCCGGACGCCTCCACCTTGAGCAGCCAAAAATCCGGAGTAATCAATTTCTACCCATGAAGGCAAGTCGCCTCCTTCTGCCGGCGTGTGACCATAACAAGTCGAGTCATTAAGAGGTTGGGCGGCTACGTTCGGAACTGAGCCTTTACGCACACCAAAAGCCGTACTAGCACTAGTATTTACAGTGATTCCACCACCAGTGCCATTTACCGCACATGTAGCAGAGTCAGCCGCAAGGCCTGGTTCGTTATATTGTGTATCGCCAGCAGGGGCACCATCAATATTGGTTGCTTGATCGAAAGTTTCAACGAAGAAACCATTAGTACCATTATTTATCGCATGCGATGGGTCACTAATACGACTACTGGTTTGCCCAGAACCATCACCTGCTGCTTGACCACCAAATGTAATACTTGCAGCGCTAACTTGCTGGCTGGCGACAATCGCCAGAAGTACCGCTGTAGAAATGATTGTTTTTGAACCGAATAAATTTTTCATATGTATATCCCTTTAGCTAAATTTACTTACCAGAGAATTTAATATTGCAAATAATACTGCTCGCGAGTTATCACACTACTTGCTTGATTGTATAGAGCATCTATCATGCCAAAAACGAAAAAACTATAAAAAACAAGGAGGTGAGAAATAACACTTATTTATGCATAATGCTCATGTAAATAAACTTGACAATGTGCCAGTTTATTTTTTAGGTTTATTAAGCCCAGCGGTTATAGGCTGTTGAAAGTACAGTGTTTCCTGAAAATACATGAGTGTAAAAAATCCCTTCAAATCCCCCGCTATCAAGCCTTGAGCTAAGTTATTCAGCGGTAAAAGCCTTTTATAGTCATATATCATCGGCATACTTTCAGGTGAAAGGTGTCACAAAATATACTCTCATATCATGTCTAACCTATAAAATTGGTAGGAGTTCAGCACATACATTTTATTGAATTTGAGCAGGATAACGTAATGACTAGCACTAACCTTGCGCTTTCAATAAATGGCGTGTCGATTAGAATATTAAGCAAAAAAACCGCCAGTTGGCGGTTTTCAATTTTAAATAAAAAGTAAAATACTTACTTCCTCTAAACCAATTATTCTTCCGGTGCCGATTCCAAAGGCTCTTTTGGCAAGGACTCTTTCGGGCTTAGCAACAAATCCCTAAGCTTTTTATTCAGCTCGTCTCGTACCTCTTTGTGCTCTTTAAGGTACTTAGTTGAGTTAGCCTTACCTTGCCCAATTCGTTCATCACCGTAGCTATACCAAGCACCTGCCTTCTGAACAAATCCGTGTTTTACACCTAAATCGATTAATTCTCCGTCTCTGTTTATCCCTTCACCATACATAATTTGAAACTCTGCTTGCTTAAAGGGTGGTGCGATTTTGTTCTTAACAACTTTAACTCGGGTTTCATTGCCCGTCACCTCATCACCTTCTTTCACCGCACCGATACGTCGAATATCACAACGAACACTGGCGTAGAACTTAAGTGCGTTACCACCGGTTGTTGTTTCTGGTGAGCCAAACATCACACCAATTTTCATTCGGATTTGATTGATGAAAATCATCATAGTGTTCGACTGTTTAAGGTTACCGGTTAGCTTTCTCATTGCTTGAGAAAGCATACGAGCTTGAAGCCCCATATGGCTGTCGCCCATATCACCTTCAATTTCAGCTTTTGGTGTAAGCGCAGCAACAGAATCGACAACTATGATGTCCACTGCACCAGAGCGAGTTAACATATCGCAGATCTCTAATGCCTGCTCACCAGTATCAGGTTGTGAGACCAAAAGCTCATCAATGTTTACACCTAACTTTCTTGCATATATTGGGTCTAATGCGTGCTCTGCATCGACGAAAGCACATACCTTACCGTTGCGTTGCGCTTCAGCAACAACTTCAAGGGTCAGGGTTGTTTTACCGCTTGATTCAGGTCCGTAGATTTCTACTATTCGTCCCATTGGGAAACCACCAGCACCTAGCGCAATATCCAAGCCCAATGAACCCGTAGAAATTGTTTCTACGTCCATTGTTCTGTTCTCACCCAATTTCATAATTGAGCCTTTGCCAAATTGCTTTTCAATTTGTGCCATTGCTGAGGCTAATGCTTTGCTTTTATCTGTAGTCACCATTTATTGGTCTCCTGAAATTCAAATTCTATGCTGTCATTATACTGTACAACCATACAGTTACAAGTCACTTTCTAAAAATAGTCATATTCCACCAGCGGCTTTCCCAGTGAGTCATTCAATTTGAATGAGATGACGAGATACTTCGCCAGCCGTGTTAAGCGAAGCGCGTAAACACCACTCTAGACTTTCCTTAGTGACATTTCACTTTCTCAATATT
The DNA here is from genome assembly GCF_000315055.1 of Paraglaciecola polaris LMG 21857. Classification (GTDB taxonomy): domain Bacteria; phylum Pseudomonadota; class Gammaproteobacteria; order Enterobacterales; family Alteromonadaceae; genus Paraglaciecola; species Paraglaciecola polaris. Next base: position 36,082 of record NZ_BAER01000061.1, read on the forward strand.
TATCTGGCAGCTTATTAAACTTTTTGCTCATTAAAGCAGGTTCATACCAGTTGGCGCGCTCTGCATAAAAAATATGACTTTTGGGGGTGATATCAGGGCTATCATCTAAACAACCCGCCGGTATCACTAGCGATTCGCCTGATAAGGATGCGTAAGGAACCGCGCTTCCGCACTGGCTGCAAAACGCTTTGGATATGGCACGTCCCGGCACATCGTAGCGGTTAATCAACTCTACACCAGCAAGCCAAGTGATATTTTTAACGCCTGTAAATAAATTCGATGCGTGCGCCGAACCTGTTGCTTTTTGGCATTGAGTACAATGGCATAAATGAAAGTGCTCAATCGCATCCTCACATTCAAAACGTACACTATTACAAAGGCAACTACCGGTTATTTTTTTCATTATTTTCCCTGTGCAAAGCACGGCTTAATATGATTAACGAATTAAAGGCCATTAGCATATCCACTGTCCATTGATATGCTGTACCGCACTAAACCAATAGTGAAAGCTGGTAATCCAATTCATAGTGATGCTTACCATCTTGCTGAATAATACGCATGTTGCCACAGATATTTGTTAGTGCTCCACTGCCGGAGCCCGCTAAAATGGAAATTTCCAATGATTGTTCCTCAGCGGACATTTTGCCCTGATGCAATAAAGTGAAACTGCCATCTTTTTCATCCACACAACCAACAAATTCTTCAATCGCAAAATACACGGCCACACCATTGTCCGTATGCTTACTGATCATCTGGCCTAAACCTAAGCCAACCATTGCCCCTGTGTATTTTTTTTCAATGAGCATGCGCCCAGCGGGCGTGTTTTTATCATTCTGAGGGGATAAATCAACGTCAAATGTACCCTTAACTGTCATGATGGTTCCTTTTTATAAATAGAGTTATTATTCTGTCTTTACACTGCTCACCGTTAACATTGGGTTACTTCCTCAAGCTAAGAGCACGTTCAAACAGGCCTGAATTATCGAGTGTTGACAGTATTTCCTGACTAGGCAAACAATCACTGGGTGCGGATTTAAGCAAAGCAGGTTCTGGGTCACAAAGTAAAATAACCAATACCATACGCTCTAGTCCGTAAATACCTCTATGCAGCATATTGGCTGAAAAAACCAGCAAGTCTCCAGCACTAAACGCAACTTTAACGCCGCTACTGATCGAATCGCTGGGTAATTTTCCGTTATATTGCATACGTATCGCTAGCGCTTCTTCTGAATCCCACTGGCGATGACTTACAGGAATAAGCTCAATACCCAGCTCATATTCCAGAGCAAGACGAAAGTGCACTACATCTGGACCAACTAGCGCCTCTTGCTGCTGCGCAAGACTAAGGTGATATTACGTATCTCGGTGCCAGTAATTTTTTGATGACTATTAAGCGGGTTAAAAAATAACTGCATATTCATAAAGGCTGGCGGTGTGGCAAATACTTGTTTGGTAACTCGTTGCAGTGCACTTGAAGCAATAAAATGAAAAAGCAGTGTTGTGTCGCCAATATTTAAATGCTCATTATTGGTTAAGTAAGACGCGTTAACCGCGCCATTTTGGTAACGCTCTTGATTTGCGCTTTTCCAATGAACATAAAACCGCTGTACAACTTTATGTAATACGCCCAATGGCGTGCTCTGGACGAAATTTTTAACGACAAAATAGCCATTTTTCGCATAAATTTCCGCTAAGGACGTACCTTTACTCGTATAATATTGCTAACACAATTTGAGCAATCGGCTCAACGCAAATTCGATCGCTTGTGTTCGAACTTGATGTCTGTCACCACTGAAACATTTACCGTCCGTAAACACCTCACCATTAATGGCAAAACCAAACCAAACCGTTCCCACAGGCTTTCCGGCACTTCCCCCATCGGGTCCAGCAATACCACTAACAGATACCGCAACATTAGCCCCTGCAGCTTTAGCTGCGCCTAATGCCATTTGCTCAACGACAGGCTGGGATACCGCGCCATGGTCGATCAAGGTTTGTTCGCTCACGCCTAACAGCGAGTGTTTTGCTTCATTTGAGTAAGTAATATAGCCACTTTTAAACCAGCTTGAGCTTCCAGATGTACTTGTGATGGCGTATCCTATGCCCCCTCCAGTACACGACTCCGCACAGGTAACTTGCCAGCCTAATCGCTGTAGCGTTTCACCGAGTTGTTGTGCTAATTGAATTAAATTGTTTGTCATATTTTGCATCCATCATGAGATTATCTGACTCGCTAATGCTGACCTAGCGGATTTTATTAGCATGCCAAACATTCAGAATGAAACAAAGCGTTAAAAGCGATACCAACAAGAGTGCTGTCCAGAATGCCTAAAACGAACACATTATCAGTAGAGCCAGCTACCGCAAGCTTAGCCGCTTTGCAGCAACATACACCTATGATGCAACAGTATTTGAAAATTAAAGCTGAGCATCCAGATATTCTGTTGTTTTATCGCATGGGTGACTTTTACGAACTCTTTTTTGATGATGCAAAAAAAGCATCCGAATTGCTCGATATCTCACTAACGGCTAGAGGCAAATCTGGCGGTAATGCGATCCCGATGGCTGGCGTGCCTTACCACGCGGTTGAAAACTATTTAGCCCGCTTGGTGAAAATGGGGCAATCCGTGGCTATTGTTGAACAGTTCGGCGACCCAGCTACCAGCAAAGGCCCTGTCGAGCGCAGAGTGCAGCGCATTGTCACCCCAGGTACAGTATCAGACGAAGCCCTACTCAATGATAAACAAGACAGCATATTGGCAGCCGTATTTTGCCCTGCGCAAAAAGCGAATCAGGCTTTGGTGTTTGGCTACGCCACCTTAGATGTCACCAGCGGACGCTTTACTTTATGTGAACTTAGCGGTGAAGAAGCCCTCGCGGCAGAATTACAACGCACGAACCCAGTAGAGCTGTTATACCCAGATGATTTTGCTTACAGCCACCTGATCAATCAGCGTAAGGGCTTACGTCGTCGCCCACAATGGGAATATGACTTACAAACCGCCACGACCCAGCTCACCAGTCAATTTGGGACCAACGAACTATCCGGTTTTGGTGTGCAAAATCATCACATCGGTATTTGTGCTGCTGGCTGCGTAATGCAATATATCAAAGATACCCAGCGTTCGGCCCTACCGCACATCGACCGAATTGTGCTCGAGTCACATAATGATACGGTTGTTATGGACGCCGCCACAAGGCGTAACCTCGAGCTAACGTTTAATTTATCGGGTGGCACGGAGAACACGCTAGCCAGCATATTAGATAAAACAGCTACCCCCATGGGCAGTCGGTTATTGCAACGCTGGATCCACCGGCCGCTCGCTGATGTCACCGTTCTTAAAAAGCGTCAGCGTAATATTCATGCACTCATGAATTCCCCGTATGCACAATTACAAGACGCATTAAAGAAAATTGGTGATATGCAACGTGTACTGGCAAGGCTAGCCTTGCGTAGCGCACGCCCAAGAGACTTCGCACGTTTGCGCCAAGCTTTCTCTTTACTGCCTGATATTCAAAGCTATCTCGAGCTCGAAATAGAAAATGCTCAACACAGTGATTTACCTCAGCTCGCGACCAAAATAAGTCAATACCCAGACTTCGCCGAATTACTCGAACATGCGGTGATTGAAGCGCCCCCCGTGCTCATTCGTGATGGGGGGGTAATAAAAGAAGGCTATAACGAAGAGCTCGATCATCTGCGTGCCTTATCTAAAGGTGCCACGGATTACCTAGAAGAATTGGAATTAAGAGAAAAAGAACGAACCGGCATTGCTAGCTTAAAAGTGGGTTATAACCGGGTGCACGGTTATTTTATTGAGGTCAGCCGCAGCCAGTCCGATCTGGTACCAGTTGAATATGTGCGTCGCCAAACCTTGAAAAACAACGAACGTTACATTATTCCTGAGCTCAAAGAGCATGAAGACAATGTTCTCAGTAGCCAGAGTCGCTCATTGGCACTTGAGAAGCGTTTATATGAAGAGTTATTTGATTTACTGCTGCCCAAATTAGCTGAACTCATGCAAAGCGCTGATGCTGTTGCAGAATTAGATGTACTGACCAACTTAGCCGAGCGCGCCGAGAGTTTAGATTAACCT
>NZ_BAER01000060.1 GCF_000315055.1 Paraglaciecola polaris LMG 21857
GGGTGATTGGTATTACTGTGTCAGAGAGTGCTGTTAATTATTGCTCAGTGTGATTATTCAAGGGAAATGTTAGGTGGCTTTGAGATAAGTACATTAGATCACATGTTTATGCGGATTGGTATAATACCCACTCACACAAGGGGAACTCAAATTCAATTGTTTGCGTAAATCCTGAGGAGCAACCGATCCCTGGTGTTGCACCCCAGACATTCATCCAAGTCAATGTTTGTACTATGTATCGTCGATGTTGGTAGGATATTTATGATAGTGGATACAGCAAACATCTCGCTAGGCTTTATGTGGGATGTATTGAGGCCGCCAAATGCAAAATTATTACTCATGATATAGTCGATGTGTAACCTTCGGCCTTCTTCTTTAATATAATCCAGATCACCGCAATTTTCGTCCACGTTTTGCAGGTTTGCTGTGGGGTGAAACCAGTCATTGCGCATCATTTCGATGCCGACCCAAGCTTCTAACGCGCCACAAGCGCCAAGTGTGTGTCCTGTATAGCTTTTTAATGAGCTGATAGGTGTTTTGTTGCCAAAGACTGCGGCCGTGGCTTGGCTTTCAGCAATATCGCCTCGACTTGTGGCGGTACCGTGGGCGCTGACATAACCGATGTCTTCTGGGTTAATACCTGCGTCCTGCAAGGACAGTCTAATAACCTTTTCCATTGTCTCCGACGAAGGTTGAGTAATATGACTGCCGTCAGAGTTTGTGGCAAAACCAATGAGCTCAGCGTAGATCTCAGCACCACGCTCTATTGCATGTTCATACTCTTCCAGCACGAGTGTGCAAGCGCCCTCTCCAATAACCAACCCATCACGGGCACCATCGAAAGGTCTCGGCGTCAGATGGGGGGTTTCGTTCATTGTACTCGTTGCGTATAAGGTGTCGAACACGGCCGCTTCAGTTTCACATAGATGCTCGCAACCACCGGCTAGCATGACGGTTTGCTGACCAAATTTAATGGCCTCGTAAGCTTGACCTATTCCCATACTTGCTGAGGTGCAAGCACTTGACGTGGTATAAACACGGCCTTTGAGACCGAAATAGACACCAATATTTACTGGCGAGGTATGCGACATCATTTTGATATACGTGTTTGCGTTTAACCCGTCGCAATCGTCATGTAATAGCATATTGCCGAAGTCTGCAATGGCGTCAGTGTCTCCAGCAGAAGAGCCATAGGCGACCCCAGTCATACCGCTTTGTAATATGTCATGCCCGAGTAATCCTGCGTCAATTAATGCATTCTCAGTGCTGACGACGGCAAGTTGTGCCACACGTCCCATACTTCTAAGATCTTTGCGCGAATAATGTTTTGGGATCGTAAAGTTTTCCACTCGAGCACCGAGGCGGGTATTTAATCCTTCGTATTTATCCCATTCCGGCATCGCGACAATTCCTGTGTGACCGGATTGAAGTCGACTTAATATGTTTTCCCAATCATTTCCGATGGGCGAGAAGCCCGCAATTCCTGTTACAACAACTCTTTTCATTAATACATACCACCATTTACAGATATAACTTGTCGGGTGACATAACCGGCATCTTCGGACATTAAAAAGCTCACTGCCGCTGCGACTTCTTCTACTTTCCCCATTCGCTGCATGGGGATCATTTTCATCGCTTCGTCGAAATGTAAATCTTCCGTCATGTCTGTTTCGATAACACCAGGAGCAACACAGTTAACTGTGATTTTCCGTTTCGCTAACTCTACGGCTAAGGCTTTTGTTGCGCCAATAATACCTGCTTTTGAAGCACTATAATTGACTTGACCTCGATTGCCCATTTCTCCAGATACAGAAGAAAGGGTCACTATGCGGCCCGGTTTTCTGCGTCTGATCATAGGCATGATAATAGGGTGTAACACATTATAAAAACCGTCTAAATTTGTGTGTATTACCGAATCCCACTCATCTTCGGTGATGGCAGGAAATGCATTGTCTCGGGCGATAGCGGCATTGCATACGACACCATAATAAGCACCGTGTTCTTCAACATCATGCTCTAGTATGTCTCGAGTTTGTTCTCTGTTTGCAATATCAAAACACAGAAGCCTAGTACTTCTGCCAATGGCTTTTATTTCTTCCAACGTTTGTTCAGCGAGAGTTGTGTTACCTCGGCAGTGCACAACAATATCAAATCCTTGGTTGGCTAATCTAAGGGCTATCGCTTTTCCGATCCCTCGGCTCGACCCAGTCACTAAAACAGTCTGTGTCATTACAGTACTCCATTTAAAAATTCGTCTGCATCAGCAGGCTGAAAAACATTTAATCTAGCTGACGCTTCGAAACCATTTCCCTTTAAGCATCCTTGAAAGACGTGAAGGCCGTTATCGGCTTCCATTTCTAATTCAACTTCTAAGGTTATGCGACTGCCGATTGGAAAATAGTCAATAGATGACTCATAGCGTCGAATACCAAGCAAAAAACCCAGCTTCGGCTTTTCGCCTGTCCGGCGCATCTTGCTGCCAGAGTAGGCTGCAACCGCTTGAGCTAAATATTCAATGCCTACAGTGGCAGATACGCCTCTATCTTCAATGAATATAGAGTGCTCGGTAATAAGGACGCTAGCGTGCAACCAACCTTCTCCATAATCGAGAACGTGATCTAGCAAACTCATATCGCCAGAATGGGGCACAAAATCACGTAGGTTTAGGTGTTCGCTCATTGGATCCGCCCGAAAATAAGTGAGATGTTATTACCACCAAACGCAAATGAATTACTGAGTACGGTATTGATTTGGACCTTGTTGTCAGAAAGCAGGGAGGCTAAATTTAGGCTAGGTAATTGTGGATCTCGCTGTCCGTCCCATAAATGTGGAGGAACAAACTGCGAGCTAGAAGTGTTATCTAGCATCATCCAGCAAATTCCCGCCTCAATTGCCCCTGCAGCACCTAGCGTGTGCCCTGTAAAGGGTTTGGTAGAACTGCATAAAGTGTTGTTAGTAAAAACATGAGCTATTGCCCTTGATTCCATTTGATCGTTTAATTCGGTGGCTGTGCCGTGTAGGTTGATATAGTCAATATTTTCAGCACACACATTTGCATCTTTCAGTGATTCTTGCATGCATTTTATTGCCCCTTTGCCGTTAGGCTCAGGTGCTGATATATGGTGGGCATCGCTGCTCTCGCCACTACCTATAAGCTCGACGCCACAGCAGTGTTGGCTAACAAGGAATAATGCGGCTCCCTCACCTATGTTGATGCCATTGCGGTTAGCGCTAAAAGGATTACAGCGGTCAGTACTGATTGCTTGTAGGGAACTAAAGCCTTGAACAGTCAATTGGCAAAGTGTATCAACACCGCCTGCAACAACGGCATCACATAATCCTGCTTGAAGTAATCTGCGTGCTGTTGCCAATGCTTTGGCACCAGACGAGCAGGCAGTGGAAATACCGTAAGTGGGACCTGTCGCCCCTAATTCATTTGCTATGAACTGGGCTGGAGCACCCATTTCTTGAAGCCCATAGTCATAGCTTTCCGGCACAACTGACGTCGTTAGCCACTTTTCTATCGCACGCTCGCTTTCATTAATGCCGGATGTGCTTGTGCCAATAATGACCGCTACACGGTGCGCTCCGTATTGCTTTATTGCGCTATCTATTTGTGGGCGTATTTGTTCTAAAGCAGCAAGTGCCATACGATTATTACGGCTATTCCATTTTTTATCGCTGGTAGGGATATTGGGTAAGTCATCAGTCACCTTACCCAAGGGGAATGAGGTACCCTTATGGTAAGTATCAGAAGGGGTTAGGTTCACCTTACCGGTATGCATATTATCTTTGATTTGTTGCACTGAACTGCCGGCAGCGCAAACTATGCCCATGGCATTTAAATAACAGTGATTCTTTTTCACAACCTTTTATGCTCCAAGGTCTCAACCTTAACGTTATATTGGTGAGGATAATTTGTTAGGTGCAGCGTGTTTTGATTCACAAAATCCACGCGTAATGTATTCTTTCCATTTAACGTCAAAAGTCGGAATTTTTTTGTCTCTTCTATTTGCCAATTCCCTGAAGCGTTATACGTTTCATGCAAAATATCGCTTGGCCACAACGCAAACTGCAACATGCTTAACATCTCTTCAGCTGGCAGCTCAACATTCGCCAAGTTTTGCTTTGACAGGGTTTGACCATCGTAATTGATAGAATAAAGAGATTGCCCTGTTGGTAGCAAGGCTCTAAGTTTTATTCCAGCATACTCAACTTTTAATACAACAAGTACCTGACTGACATTACCTTTGGTGTACAGCGAGAGTTTCTGTTGATAAAGTGCAGGTTTGGGGCCACTTTTCGGCGCAAGCAAATGCAAAGAAAATTTCTTTAGTGGTGCCTGACTCATTGAGCTACATGCGTTTACCGCCATAAGCAGTGCGGTGACTAATATTAATCGTTTTGACATAACTCAGCCAATGTCGATAATCGAGCCGGATTTTTTACATAAGGATTTTCGATATCCCAAGCATAGCCCGCAAGAATTGAGCTGATCATACGGGTAATACTCGCACTTTTTTTCTTCGAAAAAACCACATTTTGAAAGCGTTGGTCGTACCAACCTTCCACAAACTCTTTGAATGTCTTCACTCCAGTTTTTAAAGGCTCTGAATATTCGCGTTCCCAATCAGGTTGCTCTCCTGATAATTGTTTATGCACTGCCTTGGCAGCAAGGCTTGCTGATGTCATCGCGATTGTCACACCAGAGGAAAATATAGGGTCCAAAAACTCCCCCGCATTACCCAGTAATGCATAATTTTCGCCATATAATCGGGTGACATCACAAGAGTAACTGCCTAACGCTCTCACTTGGGAATCATATTTTGCTTTCGCTAGAATATGCGCCAGCTTGCCACCTTGAGAAACTAACGTTTGTAATTGCTCGAGCGGACTACCTTGTATTTTACTCAACAGTTCAGTGGGGGCCACCACGCCTAAAGATGCTCTACCATTGCTAAAAGGGATGAGCCAATACCACACCTCATGGTGTTGCGGATGAACCGTAATAAGTATTTTATTACGATCGTAATCAGGTTCGTCAATATTGTCTTGGATGTGGGTAAAAATTGATTGTCTAGGCGTTAGGGAGGATGCTTGTTCTAGGTTTAGCAGTTTGGGCAACACGCGACCAAACCCACTGGCATCAAGCACGAACTTTGCTTGTACTTGATAGCGCTCACCCGTATCTGTTTGTACCGACAACTGCCTTTCTCCATTTACTGAGTCACAGGCAATGACACTATGCCCGTAACGCAGCACAACGCCTTGCTTCTGCGCCTCGTCAGCAAGTATTTTATCAAAGCTATCTCGTTGAACCTGAAAAGTGGTTCCCCAACCGGCTGAAAATTTCTCTCTGAAATCAAAATATTCGTACTCTTCTCCTCGACTAAATGCAGCGCCGTTTTTATGTTGGAAGGTTGATGCTTGCACCGCTTCGAGCATGCCAGCTTGCTCTAAATAGGTCATACATTGAGGGAGTAAGCTCTCCCCAATTGAAAACCGAGGGAAGTGCTGCTTTTCTAGCACTAATATACGGTGACCTTTTTTATTCAATAACGAAGATGATACTGCTCCTGCAGGACCTGCACCGATAACGACAACGTCGAATTGTTCGATTTGATCACTCAATGATATGTCACTCCAAAACTTTATTATTTATCGTGTTTACACATGCTGGGAGTCATTAGCCAAACCAACGAGAGGCCTATTAATACCGTTAAGCCAAAATGGTGTAGCACCGGTGTTTGACTCCATGTTAAAAGGCCAAAAGCGAGTAGACTGGTTAAGCTAGATAAAGTGACAGCTAGCCATGTTTGTGGATTACTTGCTGACTCAGTCATAAAAATTCCCATGTCCAAACCAATCCCTAGTACCAGTATCAAGCCCAATAAATGGAATATATTGACGCCTCCCTCGATCAGGGTTACTGCGGCAAGCGCAAATAAAGAAGCCAGAATCGGGGGGGCGATAACCCGCCATACTCCCATTCTATATCGCCACGTGAGTAACAATAGCACTGCCATATATGCGGCGAACACGAGCTGACTGATCTGAATACGATAGGTTTGTAAAACGTTCGATATATTTGCTACTTGGTCGATTAACTGAATATTAGGGCGTGTCGAAATGATATCTTCCAGGCTGTTTTTAGCCTCGTTATTTAGATACCCGGTGAAGCGTACAATGGTAGCGCTACTATCTACGTCATCAGTCACTAGCAAATCTTGCCAGCCTTCATTTACTTCCATTTTTTGCCACTGCTTGACACTCAATTGATTCACTTGAGCAGCTTCAAACGCCAATATTGCTTTTTGTTGTTGGGCTTCATTTAGGCCTAATTTGGAATATAGCGATTGCAATTTTGCTCGGTAGAGCTGTGCCACTAATTGATAATTTTCAAGCTGTACTGGCGTAGACGATAAATGCTCTGATAGAGCCTGAAAAGGGGGGATCTTATTCATATTTACAAGGGGTATGAGCTGCTCGGTCAAGAGTTGTTCGTTTTGTAGACACATATCTAATGAATCACACGTGAGCAAAACAAATTGCGTACTGTTGCTGGTACCAAGCATTTGTTGTATTCGATTCTCTTGTTTTAACAACGAAGGGGGAGAGGTTTGCAGTAAACGCACATCATCCTGAGGATTGCCGTTGGCAATCACAAACACAGAACCAGACACAAAAAAGAGTAAAAGCGTTAAGGTTGCCAAGTTCATTTTAAATCGAGGCACTTCGGTCCGCCAAGCATTCAGCGTTGTGGCTAGCGGTATGGGGCTTTCGCTGCTTCTTTGCGTAAGCACAGGTAACAGAAATACCACAGTGAGCCAAGAGGATATAAGACCGACGACAGAGAACACGGCCATTTGCTGCAATCCTGGAAAGGGCGCGAATATTTGCACAGCATAGGCCAGCACACTGGATATTAACCCCAGCACTAAACTGGGGAGAATAGATGACAGTCCCTTTTGGGCTGAATTGTATCGTCTTTCACAAATATAATGCAGGGCATAATCTATTGATACCCCAACTAAGCCAGCACCAAAGGCCAACGTGATCAAGTGCACTTTACCAAATATCAAGATAGTCACGGCAATTGCGGTGATGCAGCCTATGGCCACAGGTATAAGCATTAAAATAATTGGCTTTACGTGTCGAAAAACCATGAGTAACACAATAGTAATACCAAGTAATGAACCAATACCGATGGTGGATATTTCGCTTTTAGCCTGTTGCGCCCCCGCATCTGCATGCAAAATCATTCCTGATGCGTGCAAAGTAAGGTCTTCATCGTTAAGCCACTGCTGTTGTTTTTTAAGCGCATCTATAATGGACTTTTGCACATCTAACGAATAGGGATCGCCGCTTAACGTGACCAAGAGCAAGTAAGTCGGCTGCTTGGTATCTTTGACCTTTAAAAAAGACTGCGCGAACTGAACGTTCACGTCGGATTTTTGTTGCTGACGTAATTGTGTAAAGAAACCGAAAGGATCTTCGATAAGATCAATTTTATCCGCCGATAACGGGCTATACAATTTCGCTAATGTACGCTGCTCAAATTGGTCAAACTGACCACTGCGCAATGCTTGTCGGCTTTTGTTATCAAGCAGCGCAAAACGATAAGGAAATAACTGTTGGTGAAACCTTGCCAAATAGTCATCATCCACTCGCCATTGTACTTTTGTCACGTGTTCTAGTGATTGGAATGCCTCAGCTATGCCTGATAATTCACCTTGTACTTGAACATCACTTGCGCCACTGAGCAAAAGCAACATTCGATTTGAAAAGCCTGCAGAGGTCTTGTCTATTGCCCTCTGTACCATGGGTTGCTGCTGAGAGTGAGGCAGTAGCGACATAATGCTTGAGTCAAACGTAGGGGCTTGATGAAATGCACAAAAATATAATGATGCCAGCAATGCGAGCCATACAGGCAGTGCCAGCTTTTTCAGCGTGGGTGTCACTACTCGTGTCTCAAATCTTTAAACGTGATGTCGGTGTAATCGCCGTTGTTTTCTATAAACTTGAGATGACGAAGGTATGCATCACCCTGTAGTTCTATTTTGCTAACGGCCTGCGAAATTGCGCTATCTTTAGGGATTAAAACCACTTGCCATTGGCCGTCATCAATTTGACCGCTTAGGGTAAAGTACACTTCCAGTTGTTGCCACTGTGACGTTAACACCGAAAAGAAAATATCACTCAGCACACTGACCACTGGATTTGAATCCGCCTGTAAATGCATAACCTGAGTGTTGCCTTGCACGCTAGTGATACTTTGTGGGGTCATAGTGATTTTGTTTTCTATAGGTGCAAGAGTGTGCCAGTTAACAGATTGGTTTTTGGTGTAATCAAACTCGCCAGATGATGCGAGTTGCATATCAAAATCTGCCAAATACTTTTGTTGGCTAAACTGGCCAGATAAACTTCCTGGTGACAACGTAAGTTGATTTAACGCCACAACATCAAATTGAGTAAAAGGTTGAGCAGAAGATTGAGCAGAATATAAGAAGGGCACAAATACCAATAGCCATAAGTATTTCATGGCCGAATTCCCAGCTTGTCAAATAATACCCGAGGTGACTCAAACAGCATTTCTTTATTTTGAATATCAACGGCTACTTGGGTAGTGGTTGCTTTGGTTAATCGTTTGCCAGACTCTTTGTCGACAATCTGATAAGCAATTTTCAAGCGGTTTTCCCATTCTACAATCTTGGATTTTACAATCACCTGTTGCCCGAAATTTAGCGGTGAGGCATAACGAATATGTAAATCAATCACGGGCCAAGCGTAACCTGACGCTTCCATCTCTGGAAAGTTATACGCGATTTTATCGAGTAATTCGCAACGGGCGATTTCGAGATATTTTACATAATGACCATGCCAAGCTATGCGCATCACATCAATGTCGTGAAACGGTATAACGATTTTAGTTTCTGCTTCTACCATTTATGTTGCTTCCGTTGAATCTGTAACCTGTTAATCAAATGTCGAGCATCTGTAACGAGCTCGAAGTAAATATGCACTTTTAGCGGTTTACATTTTGGTCTTTTTAAGTGATGGATTATCTGTGCTTTTATGCCAAAAAGAGAAAAAGTTATACCATTGCAAAGGGGCTTCCATGCAATAGTGCTCTAACCGCCGCGCATATTTTTGGATGCTAATGTCTAATTCTTGTTGGCGAGTTTTACGGGAGAATATTAAACGCTCCGAAAATAGCTCTACGTATATTGCATATTTGTTCTGTTGTTTGAGGCAGAATAATAAATACACAGGGCATTTCAATAAACTCGCTAAAATGAACGCCCCTTGAGGTAAAGGCGCCTTGTGGCCTAAAAATGATACGTTCGAAATTCGTCCTGCATGTTCAGGTGTTCGGTCGCCAGCGATAACGATAAGCTCACCATTTTCTATACGCTCAGACAGCATCATCGCGGTCGCAGGAGAAAGCTCGTTTACTTGAAGGAGCTCGGCATGCGTATTACTGTCGAGTTGATTCATCAATGAATTGAATTTTTCAGCGTGCTGGGTATTGACGAGGATGGTCAGTTTTACCTCTGCAAGTTTTTGGCGCAGAGCATTACAAACTTCAATATTGCCTAAATGGGAAACAAGGATAAGTGCGCCACGTTTCGATGAGCTGATGCCTTCTACGACCGAGGGTGTTTTAAACTCGATACTGGATAAATCAAGCTTTCCCATCCAAACCAGTAGCTTATCGAGCAGCATATCTCCGAACTGTAGAAAATGCCTGAACGAGCTCGGTTGCTTCTCGCCCGCTAAATAAGGCTTGAGATATGACAAATACTGTTTTGACGCCTCACGGGCAGGCTTATTACTCAGGTAGTAGTAGGCCATCACGGGAAAGAGGACAAGGTTGAATATGGTTCTACCAAAGATTTGGTAAACTAATAGCAGAGTTTTTATACCTAACACAGTGCCGTTTTCTTGGATCTTGCTCCAGTGTGGTTGTGTTTTATTCATTTAAAACTTCTGCCATAGCAAGCGAGGCAAGCGTATTAACATGCCAAAGAACAAACGTGTATGCATCCAACTGATGAGTACATTGTCATGGAGTAACTTGAAGTGAGATACGCCATCAGCAGGATAGTTAACCCTGGTCTGTACGTTCACAATGTGGCCGTTTCGCCAGCGCCACCGAACAATAACTTCAGGATCGAAATCCATTCTATTTCCACAGGGTTCGGCTTCTAGCAACGTCACCATTTTATGCACTGGGTAGAGTCTAAAACCACACATGCTGTCTTTAATGGTGAAAGACAGTGTGTTGATCCATACCCAGACATGGGTCAAGTAACGCCCATATAGTCGGCCATTAGAAATGGTCTCATCGTATTGTGGATATCCCGCAATGAGCGCTTCAGGTTTCGCTCGGCCTTGGTCAATAAACTCAGGAATGTCAGCCAAATTATGTTGTCCGTCTGCATCCACTTGCAAACCATGGCTCATCCCCATTGTACGCAGTTTTTTTAATCCAGCTTTTACGGCTGCACCTTTACCACCATTGCTAGGTAGGCGTAACAGGGTAACTCTATCAGTATGTTTTTCGGCTAATGCCTGAAGCACTTCTGCACATGATTGATCACTGCCATCATCTACCAACAAAACATTAAAGCCATATTCAAGAACGTCAGCAAGTGTGTGTTCAATAGCATGTTCATGATTGTACACAGGGATCAGGATCCCGGGCTTAAAACTAGCATTAGTCAAAGCAAATTCGCCCACTGGAATGTACGCCTTTTTCTGATTGAAAAGAAAACGATACCTGTTGTTTAGCTGGGTTGAATGTTATTTGAATATCTATATTTTCATTGGGTTGAATTACCTGCGAAAACTTGATGACTTCTAAACGATAAAAGCGGTTCAGATTAGCAAAGTGGGCGATGGCCAACTTATGCGCCCAATGCACTTGAGCGACACCAGGTAATATAGGTGCTTTATCAAAATGACCTTTGAAATATCGAATTTCTGCAGGGATATGACAGTTGATTCTTACGCTGTTCTCGTCTTGTACTCGCGTGTTAATGGTGGGCCACTTTAAGTCGGCTGGACAGTTTACAATGTGCTGCAAAGAGGCCTGCGTCAACTTCCCTTGTTTGTTGTAGGGTAAAGCATCAACGAAACGCCAGCGTCTGGGGATAACGATAGTTTCCAGGCTGTTAGACAGTAACGAGCGTAGCGTCGCGATGATGGGTTTTCTACCTTGCAACAACAACGCTTGCTCACCCTCGTCATTAAAGGCGAGAACAATCGCGATTTCAGTACGCTTGCGTGTCACTATCAGTGCTTTGCTTTCTTTAACCCAGGCATGTGCATTTAGCAGCGTTTCTATGCCGGTTAGTGACACCCGTTTCCCTTCAATTTTTACTATGGTATCCACGCGTCCCTTTAGGGCAAATCGACCTAGTGGATGCATGTCGATTCGGTCGCTAAGTGCAAAGGATTTTCCACCTTCGATAAAAGAGGAGGTAATATGTACTTGTTCATCGTCGCTCTGAGTCAGCACAACGCTAGGCAATAGCTGCCATAACTCACTGTGAGCCTCTACGGACTGATTACGCCAAGCAATCACGCCAGTTTCTGAACTACCGTAAATTTCCCATAAAGATGTGTTCAATAAATGACTCAAGCGAATGGCGTGGGATTTTTCGAGGGGCGCTGCGGCGGAAAATATATTCACGCATTGCCCAGCGAGTGCTTGCCAGTCAAGCAGGGTATTGATTCGGCTAATATGCGATGGGCTAGAAACGAGAACAAAACGGTTTTGTTTACGTGCGACATTGAATACATCTTCTGTGTATTCACAGATATCACAATAGACTGGCTGCGCCGCACAAAATGGGCGCAGTAAACGGAAGATTAATCCGTACAGATGCTGGTGGCTAACGGTCGACAGCACTACGGCGTCGGCTTGTGCCGGCCATTGGTTTTGCAGACAATGTATCTCATTGTCTAACTGCTCAAGCGTCTTAATGATCGCCTTTGGCGCGCCACTTGAGCCCGATGTGTACAGTTCAACTGCAATCTGCTGAGGATTGAGTTCGCGCCAGGAATCCATGTGCGCGGTTGCTAGCGGACGAGTGATATCTGCG
Organism: Paraglaciecola polaris LMG 21857; assembly: GCF_000315055.1. Taxonomy (GTDB): domain Bacteria; phylum Pseudomonadota; class Gammaproteobacteria; order Enterobacterales; family Alteromonadaceae; genus Paraglaciecola; species Paraglaciecola polaris. Next base: position 12,111 of record NZ_BAER01000060.1, read on the forward strand.
GGTTGAATGGCATTGGGTAACTCACCGATAAAACCATCTACTTGGTGACACAAGCGCTCAAGAGTGGCAGGCTTATCGTCACCGGGTATACAGGCTGATTTATGCGTATACCACAGCGCATAAATGATAGCCAAAAATTCATAGGGGTCAGAATGATAAACGGCCCAGCGTTTACCTGAATACTGGGATAAAGTGTGTTTCCAGACGCTTACCCTAGCTACAAACATACTAGTCGTATGCTGTTCGTCACGATTAATGGCGACGACGCAGTCAGGTTGTAACACCATCCAGTTGGACAAAGAAATAGGAGACGACATGCTAGGCCTTTCTTACTTTTAATCTTATTAGCCACTCGCTAGCAGCCAATATTCCCATTAACACATAAGCAATTAACCCGTTATACAGCAACCAAATTTCATCGGTTGCAAACAAAGCGGTTAAGCAGGAAATTGTACCGTTGATGATGAAAAACACACTCCAAGCCAAGGTGACGTTTCGTGTGTAGATAATGGCATCAGGTGGTAAATCTGGCTCTTTCATTCGCGCTACTTTTTCGACGAAGCTTACCGGTGTAAACAGGCTGCTTGCGAATAAAATGAAAAAACCTAAATTCATCATAACAGGATAGAACTTTAGCCCTACCTGATGCCCCGCTAAGATGATGATGCTAAATAAACTTAATACGGTGAACAGCACTACTTTTTGTTCAGACTTCTGCTTTAGGGACAGCCAGCGTAAGGACAAAATGATCAATACTAGGGGCAATATCCATTTGGCCTCAAATCGTTGCAATCCCCAATAAACGATAAATGGGTAGCTAATGCTCAAAAGAATGACGAGCAGCGTAAAAAGTTTTTTCATACTTACTTAGCGAGCAAATTATCTACCTGAACGACTACATCGTTAACGGTTCTTACGGTTTTGAAATCTTCAGGCTTAATTTTAATCCCCGTCATTTTTCTGAGCTCTACAACTAAGTCAACGGCATCAATACTATCGATATCCAGATCTTCATATAAATTAGATTCAGGTTTGATGGTGGTTGGGTCTATCTCAAATAGCTCTTCAAAAAGGGCTACGACTTTTTGAAATGTTTCGTCCGATTTATTCATAATGGGGTGCTTACTTTATAAGGTTCTATGGCTTTGCACTAATTTAGCCAACGCATTCACATTGGCAAAATGGGCTCTTGTTTCTTCTGAATTGGAGTCAAGCTTAATGCCATAATGTTTTTGTAGCGCTAAACCGATCTCTAAGGCATCGATAGAATCTAAACCTAAACCATCCACAAACAATGGTGCTTCGTTGTCAATGTCATCGGCATCAATATCTTCTAAATCCAGACACTCGATAATCATTGTTTTTAATTCATTTTGTAACGCTGTCACTTACCCCGACCTCAGTATGAAAATACGTAGTTAAATACTCAGTTAATGTTCGCGCACCTATGATGCTGCTCGTTTCTTGTTTAAAGTTCTGTATGTCTATTTTTGAATTCGCAGTGATCGTAAAGTGCATCTTGCGTGACGGAATATGATACCACTTGTGCTGCTTGGTCAAAGAGATAGGCTCGCAACTAATGATAACCGGCGTGATGTCCACATCAGCACGCACGGCTATATTCGCCGCGCCTCTTTTTAACTTATTTGGTTGGCCTGGTACACTTCTCGTCCCTTCGGGGAAAACAATCATCACCTGGCCTTTGTGAAACACCTTTTGAGCGTCCACTATCACTTCATCAGCAGGTCCGTTATTGATTGTGTACCCTGCTGCGCGTATTGCCCCGCGCATAAATGGATTTCTAGTCAGTGCGCCTTTTACCACGCAGTTTGCGTTTGGTATTAGTGCAATAAGAAAGACCACATCAAGCAAAGTTGGGTGGTTTGCTAACACCAATTCTGCCTCACGGAGCTGCTTCATGCCATGCACTTCATAGGTTAACACCCCCATAACGCGCATTAATTGAATAAAAGTAGCAAACGAGAAATGAATGAATTTTTGCCCCCGAGCTTCTCGCGCCAGTGCATTACCAGGCATACAAGCCAATATAGGCACCACAATAATAGGAATGATAATGCCGCCTAGGCCAAAGACAAAAAAGCTTAATGCGGTGGCAAACCAGCGCCAGGCGAACGCCATTTTAGCAAACATGCTGTGTCTGCTTTTTTAACGTCCAAGCTGTTCCATTATTGCTACAGGTAAATGTGCCTGAATCGCTGAGTAGAAAGGCGACAAATGCTCTTAATTCTGATTCATAGGCAGTGGAACGTTCGGCACTGCTCAAAGGGGGGGAGTATTCGAAACTAAGTGAATCGCCGCGTTCTCGGCTAAATACTATTGCAATTGCGTAAGGGAAATCAGTTGATTGGCTATACGGACGGTAAAGCTCAGGTAATTGGGAATCATAAATAACGCATAACACCCGCTCAGACGTTTGCAATTGACTCAGAGTTTCAAACAATGCACTGGCAATATGGCCTCGCATCGCAGATATTGCGGTGACGGCAGATTCATTCTTCGTTGCTATGGTATATAAACCACTGATTGCATTGTGTACTGCTAGGCTAAAACCTGTTGGCGACATGTCGTCTTGTCTGCCGATCCCTTCGAGTAATGACAGTGTTAAATGTGTGTCGCCATGTTGCGACGCAAAAACGCAGGGGATATTCTGATTGTCTAAGTTGAGCAGGCCGATGGCCCCCATAGCAGACTTACCTAACGCATTGAATCGTCGGCGCAACATCATGGGAATGTGCTTAAGGTCTACGTTGAGCGTGCTGTCTTTCATCGAAAATGAATCCGAAATCCAGTCCTGCCAATCAGATTTGCTTTCAAGAGACGGTGCTACTGCAGTCCATGCCTCCAACTTGAATGCTACCAAAACAACTCCGCTACGATAATAACCGCTTAATATTAAAATGCGTCTGCATTTTACGTCACTGACTTATTATTGCAATAAAGGTAGAAATTATTATCAATACTAAACGGTTGACGGATAATTTTTTTGTATTTACTCTGCTGTCGCACGCCTTTAAATATGGGCATAGTGCATGGAGTAATCAACCGATTGGACTTAAAAAGGAGTAGTGAAAAGAATGAAATTAACAGCAGTCATGGCAGGTGTAGGACTATTATTTTTTGTCCTACCGAGCGTGGCAAAAGATGTGATGCATATGTCTCCGATTGAAGACGCCATGCAGTCTGATGTCTATAAAAATCGTTTAGACCCAAATATTGCGCTTTATTTTGGTGAGCAAAGCCATGGTAATGTGGTAAAAAGTTTGGGTAGTTTTCCTACCAACAAAAAGACTAACGCGTTTAATAAAACGGACATTGAAGCTTGTGAGTGGGTGCTGCTATCAGCGTTATTAACCTTACAAGAGCGTGCCCGAAAAGAAGGTGGTAATGCGGTGATCAATATCGCGAGCTACTATAAGAAAAATACTGTTGTCAGCGATACCCAATACGAGTGCCATACGGGCACTTTCATCGCAGGTGTTGCGCTTATGGGTGAAGTGGTAACGCTTGCCGATTAAATATCGTTGCTTTACGCATTTCCAACTTTGGCAAATGAACGTTGGAAATGAATCCTTGGAGATGGAGTCAACGGTGCNCCCTTTTTTGAGTGATTCAGAAGTAAAGCGCCTCAGACGTATCTCTAATCCTAGAAGAAGACGAGAGTACTTGCTCAGCAGAGCGGTCATCCGCCAGGCCCTAACGCAGATTTTTGCGCTCCCTCTTAATGACTGGGAAATTACCGAACGTGATAATGCACTGCCTAGCATTACCAATCTACCCAGCCCCGTTTTTTATAGCTTGTCCCATAGTGACAGCGAGATTAATTTTGTGTTGGCAGATAGAGCAATTGGGATTGATGTAGAAGTCATTAAGCCTAGAAAGAACCTATGTGAATTAGCCCAACAGTTTATGCACCCTGACGAGCTTACTAGCCTTGGCACGCCTGCTGATGTGTGGTTTTTTTATCGGACATGGAGTGCAAAAGAGGCGTATTTCAAGGCGCTTTCTTGTGAAGAGCAGGTATCAACTGTGCTTTCGGATGTGCCGATTTGGACCGTGTTGCATAAAGACACTTGGCAACAAACAGATCTCACAGACGAACAATTTTCTCGTATTGTCGTGGTTCAATCTTAACGGGTTGAAACATTGCCCAGCAAAGAAGGTGCGCGCTGCAACTAAGGTGTGCTGACCTCTACTACATGACTCAAGCGTGCCTTTATAATCCTTCTGAAACGATCGGCTAGCTCTCGAAAAAATACTCTTGAGGGTGACGTATTTCGCCACGCGAGGGCGTGTTGACGCAAAATGGGTTTATTTTTAATTTCACAGACATGAAGAGACTCAGGCACGTGCATTTCTGAGTGCACATATAAGCCAGGTAGAAAAGCCGCACCCATGCCCATAACCACCATTTGCCTTAAGGTATCTAAGCTAGTTCCTTCGTAATCCCGCTGTAATTCTGCGCCTAATTCGTTGCAAATATCCAGTACTTGATGATGAAAATGGTGCTTGTCTTCGAGTGTTAGGATCCTTTGGCCTTTTAGGTGCTTAGGCTCTATCAGTAAGTCTTTACTCATGGGGTGCTCGCTAGAAAGTACTAATTTCAACGGTTCAGTAAAGAGTGGCTCAACTACGAAGTCGTTGGGTAGACCTGCCAACGGCGAAATTATCAAGTCGTAGTCACCCTTGTATAGACCCGTATGCAACTCACTAGGGGCAGACTCGCGCACATAGAACTTCAACTTATCGTAAAGCTGGTGCAATTGGGGCAATACAAAGGGCAGTAGGTAAGGGCCAAGTGTGGGAGGAATACCCAATTTGAAGGTGGTTTTAGGGCCTTGCGCTAACTCTCTAGCAACACTTTGAAACTCTGTCATCGTTTGTAGGAGTTGCTCGGCATGCTTTAATAATTCTCTGCCATCGGGGGAGAGCATAGTGCCGTTACGTGTTCGCTCGAACAGCTTCAGCCCCAGTCCTTCCTCAAGTTTAATGATTTGATTCGTCAATGTTGGTTGACTGATATGCAGCTGATAAGACGCCCGTCTGAAATTGAGTGTGTGGGCAACTGCAACAAAATATTTTAACTGTTTTAACGATGGTTGAGGTTGTAACTGCGGCATGGTTAGGTGTCTAAATGTGTCTCTGATAGTTAGATGCTATCACGAGCCGGTGTATTTTTCTATAAAGCTATCAGGCAACATAGGTATCAGTTTATTGTGGTAACGGTTTTTACCGTTTTTAACATTAGGAGTGTGTCATGGATCATGTGATCTCAGGTGTAGCAAAGTTTCAACGAGATGTTTTTCCAAAAAATAAAGAAGTCTTCAAAAAGCTAGCGACGAGTCAAAATCCAGAAGTGTTATTCATTACGTGCTCTGATTCACGCATTGACCCAAATATGGTCACACAAACGGGCCCCGGCGATTTATTTATATGCCGAAATGCAGGTAATGTTGTTCCCCCTCACAGTAATCAAACGGGTGGTATGACAGCGTCTATTGAATTTGCTGTGGCGGCCTTAGGTGTTGAGCATATTGTTATTTGTGGTCATACCGACTGCGGCGCAATGAAAGGGGCATTAGCGCCTGAAGCGCTAGATGAACTGCCTCACGTAAAAGAGTGGCTAGGCCATTGCCGAGGAGCAACTGAAGTGGTTAAGCATAAGCATGGCAGCGTAGGTAGTGAGCATCTTGAAGAAGTCACCAAGGAAAATGTTTTACTTCAAATACAACATCTTAAAACGCATCCCTCTGTTGCAGGCCGTTTAGCCTGTAAAGAAGTGCAAATCCATGGTTGGGTTTACAATATCGAGACAGGTGAGGTTCTTTGTTACGACGCTGCAAGTGAAAGCTTCAAGCCGATGGAAGAGTGTTACACCAGCGATACCGCATTCAAAACGGCCGTTGGCCTATAACAACCCCCAGGATATTGAATTAAATGAAAATTGATTTTTCAAATTTACGAGGTGATGTAACCGGCGGTATTACTGCCGGCATTGTTGCCTTGCCACTGGCATTGGCACTCGGCGTTGCTTCTGGATTAGGTCCATTAGCTGGCTTGTATGGTGCTATTGCAGTGGGCTTTTTTGCCGCTTTATTTGGTGGTACTCCTTCACAAATTTCAGGCCCCACAGGGCCGATGATCGTTGTACTTGCCGGCTTGTTTGCAAGTTTGTCTGGCAATGTTGAGCTTATATTTACCGCCGTTATTTTGGCTGGTATTTTACAAGTCATATTCGGCGTGCTTGGCGTAGGTCAATATATTCGCTTGGTACCTTACCCTGTAATCTCTGGTTTCATGACCGGGATTGGCGCAATCATTATTATTTTACAGTTCGGTCGATTACTTGGACATGAGCCTCCTGGCGGAACCTTAGGTGCCTTGTCATATTTGCCCCACGCTATTGCTAATATCAATTTTGTCACGCTTGCGCTGGGTGGCCTTACGTTGGCTATCGCCTATTACTGGCCTGCAAAATTAGGTAAGTACATGCCTAGCGCACTTGCTGCGTTGATCATTGGTACGCTTGTTAGTTTCGCTGTCACTAGTGTGCCTGTTCTTGGTGCCATACCAAGTGGTCTACCTAGCTTGCATCTACCTGTGTTTGAACAGAGCCATTTTTGGCTTGTATTAGAAGCGGCATTTATTCTTGCGGTGTTAGGTGCAATTGATAGCCTGTTGACCTCGCTTGTTGCTGACAACATGACCAGAACGCGCCATGAAAGTAATAAAGAGCTAATCGGCCAAGGTATAGGTAACACAGTTGCTGGTTTGTTTGGCGGTATCGCTGGTGCTGGTGCAACCATGCGTACAGTCGTTAATATTCGCTCAGGCGGTAAAACTCGACTGTCCGGAATGATCCACGCTTTGGTGCTGCTAGCAGTTGTATTAGGTTTGAGCCCACTCGCTGCAAATATTCCACACGCTGTATTGGCGGGTATTTTGGTTAAAGTAGGATTAGACATTATCGATTGGCGTTACATTAAGCGCGCGCACAATGGCCCTCGTTGGGACTTCGCTTTGATGTTACTCGTCCTTGGTTTGACCGTCTTTGTCGACTTGATAACGGCTGTTGGTGTGGGTGTCGTTTTGGCTGCCTTAGCTTATGTACGTCAAATCGCACAGATCCAAATTGAGCAACTGCGTGCTATCCCGCAAATGTCTAATGATCCCCAAGAGCAAGCATTACTTGAACAGGGTCACGGTAAAGTAAACGTATTTAACTTCTCTGGTCCATTGAGTTTCGGAGCGGCTGCTGATTTAGGGCACCACGTGCGTCAACAGGTTGAGCCTGGTTCAGAAGTGCTCATTCTTGATTTTTCTCGTGTACCAGCAATGGATGTATCCGCAGCTATGGCTGTTGATACCATCGCTTCTGATACACGTGCAGCAGGTAAGTTATTATATATCTGCGGTATGAATGAAGAAGTCAAAGAAGTGCTCATTGCCATTAACGGCAGTACCCTCGCGGACTTTGAAAGCGATACCTTGCTTGTCGCGCTAGCTGCAGCGGTTAAAGCAATCGATGGGCAGCCTACGTTAAAAATAACAGAAAACTCCCAACCTATAGTAAATTAATGCTATTTAGCCGCCTCAAGTAGGCGGCTTTATTGTTGCTGCACATATATACTTGCCTTACTGCGTACTCAAAAAAACTGAGTTACGTATTCTTAGTGTTTAATCGAGTCAACGACTAGGCTGGATAAAGTGTGCATTTGGTTTGAGTTGCTCTTCGGCTGAAAATTGTAATCTCGTCTTTGTTTTCATTCCTCCCTTGGCTAGAATAGCGCAAAATTGCCAATGGGTTGTTCTATTGAAATCTCTGCAACACTTACACACCTTTGCTCTGCCCGCGAGCAGTAAAAATGTGCTCAATATCGACAGCATTCACACCGCCCATGATTTCATCGCGCACAATAATAAGCATTCCTTTTATTTATTGGGGCAGGGCAGCAATACCGCCTTTATCGAAGATTACCAAGGCACGGTGATTAAGATGGCACTAAAGGGAATTGAGTTACATGATGATGACTTGTGTCACACCCTTGAAGTGGCCGCCGGTGAAAGCTGGCATGAACTTGTTCTTTGGTGTCTGCAGCACGATATAAAAGGCTTTGAGAATCTTGCCCTTATTCCAGGTACTGTCGGCGCTGCGCCAATTCAAAATATTGGCGCGTATGGCGTAGAAGTCGGAGGGTTTATTCAGTCTGTGCAATATATAGATTATGCCGATAATAAACTGTATAGCATTGATGGGAAGGACTGCGAATTTGCCTATCGGGACAGTGTTTTCAAGCATGCTTTGTGGCAAAGAGCAATGATCGTCAGTGTGACATTTTCCCTTACCAAGCACTGGCAACCGGTATTGACCTATGGGGAGCTAGCAGCACTTCGTAATCCTAGTGCTAAGCAAATATTTGATAAAGTGGTTGCGGTGAGACAGGCAAAATTACCCGATCCTAAGGTGTTGGGTAACGCAGGCAGCTTTTTCAAAAATCCGGTATTAACGCTTCAGGCATTTGGCCTGCTGCAAAAAGATTGGCCAACCGTCCCTCATTATGCAACTGACGCAGGACAGGTAAAAGTGCCTGCCGCTTGGTTAATTGACCAGCTCGGCTTCAAAGGGCAACAAGAAGGGGATATCCGTTGTCACCCTCAGCAAGCACTGGTGCTGACCAATCTTGGGCGAGGCACTGGGCAGCAACTTTTGATATTGGCACGGCGTATAAAACAAGCCGTTGCCGATCAGTTCAACATTGATCTGGAGCACGAAGTACAACTCATTGGCGCCAAGGGCAAGATTTTACTATGAAACACGGCACAAACAAACAAACCGATACCATTCGTAATCATATTGTTCATGCTTTGGCGAACGGTCAGTTTTGTTCTGGAGAAGCACTAGGGGAACAACTAGGGATCTCACGGGCGGCAGTCTCTAAATATATTAAGGCGCTGGGTGAACTGGGCCTCAATATATTCAGTGTCACAGGAAAGGGTTATCGACTGGCGGAGCCTATTCAACTGCTTGATGGTGAAGCGATCGCCTTGCATTGCCAACGCTTTGATACCAAGCAACTTAAGTTACTGAATGTTATCGACTCGACTAATCAGTATCTCAAAGACCGTATCAGTACTTTAACTAGCGGCGATGTATGTCTCGCTGAAGCACAAACTGCAGGTCGAGGACGACGCGGGCGAACGTGGGTCTCTCCTTATGGTGCGAGTCTATACTTGTCGCAGTTCTGGCAATTTGCTGGGGGCTATCAATCTATTGGTGGTTTGAGCCTTGCGGTTGGTGTTGCCATTACCCAGGCTCTGGAGAAAGCTGGCTACCAAGGTATAGAGCTTAAATGGCCAAATGATATTTATGCGAGAGGCAAAAAATTAGCTGGCGTCTTAATTGAAGTCGAGGGACAAATGGGCAGCGCCTGTGACTGCATTATAGGTGTAGGGCTAAATATGGCGCTTGATTTAGGCAGTGAGCAAATCGACCAGCCTTGGATTGATTTAACGACGTTAAACCCAGATGGGTTTGACCGCAATCGGATCAGCGCTTTGTTGCTGGACGAGTTGACGCACTGTGCAGACGTTTTTAGTCAATCTGGGCTTGCCTCGTTTTTGGATACCTGGCGTGAGCGAAACGTTTTTCGTGATAAACCCATTACTCTTATTATTGGTAATAGAACCGTGCAGGGTATTTGTAAAGGGATAGATGCTACTGGGGCGCTCTTACTGCAACAAGAAAATGGTGTTCATGCATACAACGGTGGAGAAATCAGTGTTAGAGCAAACTAAGGTTTTATTATTGGATGTGGGTAACAGCTATATAAAGAGCATGACCGTTAGGGAAAGCGATCCCGTATTTAACCAGCCATTAGTGATATCTCGTAGTAATAGCATAGAGACCTTAAAAGATACGATTAGACAATGTCATCGTGTGATTGTGGCCGCAGTGGGGCATGGAGCGCAGGTTGCTCAGCTTGCCTGCTTATGCAAAGAACTGAATGTCCCGTTAACCTTAGTGAAAACACAAGCCCGTGCGTTTGGTATGCAATGCGCTTATGAAAACTATGCCACTTTAGGTGTTGATCGTTGGCTCGCTATTCTAGCTGGGCGGCGTTTGAGTCGAACTGACACCTATGCGGTAATCGATTTAGGGACGGCTAATACATGCGATTTGGTTTCCGGTTTTAACCATTTAGGTGGGTGGATAAGCCCTGGGTTTAGTTTAATGCGTGACAGTTTGATAAAAAATACTGAATTAGTGTTTGCTAATGATGTGTTCCCCGACGAATTATTGCTCGGTAAACAGACTGTTGATTGCGTCAATATGGGATGTGTTGCCGGGGTACAGGGATTTATTTATGCAGCGGAACAGCAAATAGCGACAATAAGTAATGAATATTCATTGATCATCACAGGGGGCGGGCAAGGTTTTGTGAAAAAAAATACAGCTAACCATCTCTATTTTCATGAAAATTTAGTTTTATTTGGTTTACTCGAATATTTAGTTGCCTAATCTGAGATTATTTATATGTTGAAAAAACACTCAATCCGTCAATTAAAGGGTAATTTAGCTGTAATTTTAAGCAAACAACACAAAAAATAGATTTTTTTAATAATTGCCTATTGCACGATGGTAAATGTTGCTCTAATATCCGCACCCACTTGATGACGTGCCGACTTAGCTCAGTTGGTAGAGCAACTGACTTGTAATCAGTAGGTCACCAGTTCGACTCCGGTAGTCGGCACCATCAATCTGGAGGGGTACCCAAGCGGTCAACGGGATCAGACTGTAAATCTGACGGCTCAGCCTTCGCAGGTTCGAATCCTGCCCCCTCCACCACTTTTTACTTGATATGTATGAGAGTAGAATGTGCGGACGTCGTATAGTGGTAATACCTTAGCCTTCCAAGCTAAAGCTGCGAGTTCGATTCTCGCCGTCCGCTCCATTTTGTGAAAATGCTGATATGGCTCAGTTGGTAGAGCGCACCCTTGGTAAGGGTGAGGTCGGCAGTTCGAATCTGCCTATCAGCACCACTCTTCTCATCCCATCTCAATAATAATTTTTTCTTGATGTATATTTGCTGAGGAATAGACAATGGCAAAAGCAAAGTTTGAACGTACTAAACCGCATGTAAACGTCGGTACTATCGGCCACGTTGACCACGGTAAAACAACATTAACAGCTGCAATCACTACTGTACTAGCAAAAACGTACGGCGGTTCTGCATCTGCATTCGATCAAATCGATAACGCTCCTGAAGAGCGTGAGCGCGGTATCACTATTTCAACGTCTCACGTTGAATACGATACACCTGCTCGTCACTACGCACACGTTGACTGTCCTGGACACGCCGATTATGTTAAAAACATGATCACCGGTGCGG
>NZ_BAER01000059.1 GCF_000315055.1 Paraglaciecola polaris LMG 21857
AGTAATTAGTTACCTAAGCTGTGCATTATTCGAATTGATAGTTGAGCAATTCGATATCGCGTTGATAATGCTGTGCAACAGTTTCTATAGAATCTTGGTTATAATAGCGACGATAATCTTTTTGACGGTCGTCTGCTTTACGTTTATGGGGAAGGGAAAAATGTTTCATCCCACAGTGCTGGCTAATAGCAGTAAAATCGTCGGCTAAGGTTTCATAACGGCCAATGTAATCCACAATAATGTTGCCATCTAAATCGACTAGATGGTCGCTCTGTAATTTTGTCGCAATATCAAAATGGAAAATATACGGCCTGCTCAGGGTAAACTTATATTTGATAAAGTCGTTGAAGTTATTGATCCCGTTGAGTAAATGTGGCTTTTCACGTTGAATATGATGGTATGAGGACACCTGTAAATCCCAGGGGTTACGTACAAAGGCAAACTTGTATAACTGACGAAAAAAGGCATCGGGTAGCATTTCTTTAGCGGCGATAACACCCGAGTGACGTGGAAACTTCGTCCCAGTAATGTGTCCGCTCATATTACTTAGTTTGTGGCAGGGGAACATAAGATAATACATGGGATCGTGCCAGCGTAATTTATTCAAAACCGAACGAATGCTTGTTCCACCTGTTTTGGCGATGTGTATGTATAAAAACTTATAACGGTGGTTTAGCAGCATTTATTGCCCTCAGGTAAAAGCCATTCTGGCAAAAATACGCCAGTAGAAATATATCTAAAACGACAGTAGCAAACGAGCTGACTAAATCGAATAGCGCAAAGCAATAATGCTGAAGAACTCCACGTTTAGGTAAAGTTTTGTCAGTGCCTTTGTTTATTTCTGTCAAGCTGTCAGGAGAGGCTATAAAGCAATGCAGGCGTAAACGCATGGAGCAAGTAAATACAGTTTTTTTGGGACAATATTAAGGCTATCGCTAAATACTTAGTTGCTTATAGCCTTTAAAGTGAAGGGTAAGCTTAGATTATGCCGCCATTCGCCCGCAGAACTTGACCGTTTATCCACGCGCCGTCTGGGCCAACTAAGAAGGCTACCGCACGAGCAATATCATCAGGCGTGGCTAATCGCTCTAGTGGACTCATTTTCGCTAGGCGATCAATCATTTCTTGTGATTTTCCATTTAAAAACAAGTCTGTGGCTGTGGGGCCCGGTGCGACTGTATTCACGGTAATTTCTTTGCCGCGTAATTCTTTACTTAGAATAGCACTGAGAGTTTCAACAGCTGATTTTGTGGCCGCGTAAATACCATAGTTCTCTAATTTCAAGCCGACAACACTGGTGGAAATATTCACAATGCGCCCGCCATTTGGCATGCGGTTAGCCGCTTGTTTAAGCGTATTGAACGTACCTTTTAAGTTGACTGCGATTTGCTCATCAAAATCAGCTTCTTCGCTCTGCGCCACAGGTGCATTGATCATTATGCCTGCGTTATTTATTAACACCTTGATTGGGCCTAATTCTTTTTCAACGATATCGAACATATCGATAACGTCGTCGGTATTAGCAACATTGCACTGAACGGCAAAGGCACGGCGATCAGCTTTCTGCAGTTCAGCTACCAGAGCCTGTGCTGGTTCGGCATTTTTGGCGTAATTAATTGCCACAGAAAAACCATCGGCCGATAATCTGCGCGCTATTGCCGCACCTATCCCTTTTGACCCACCCGTGACTAACGCAACTTTTGACAAAGACATAATTAACTCCTGACTCAATATAGGTAAACGACGTTAGCTTACAGGGTTCGGCTTTGAAGATAATCAATGGAAAATTAATCTTACACTTCCGCTTTTTAATTACGCTTATTGTGGCTGAAAAAGTTACACATATGCTTGAAATTGTTGGACGAGCAATAAGCCGTGATTTCCTCTATGTGGTGAGTTAGCCCTTATGAATATGCGGTTTGGCGAGTGGCCTTTTTATTGCACTGGTCAGTTTCTCTACCGCGTTTATTCTGCGCGCTAGTAATCCATCCTACTTTTCTCGATGCAATGAAGGACTAGTCATGACTGAATCATTTAAATATACCGGAAATAAAGGCAAGGGTGGTGAACTACACCAACCTGCCTCGGATACTCACCCCATTATGACCATTGCTCAAGGGTGCCCTGTGAGCGATGATCAAAATTCCTTAAAAGCAGGAGCCAGTGGCCCCACGTTAATGGAAGATCATGTACTTAGAGAGAAATTGTTCCATTTTGACCACGAACGAATTCCTGAGCGCGTAGTTCACGCTCGAGGTTATGGAGCACATGGTTATTTTGAGACATACGAAGCATTAAATGAGTTAACGTGCGCCGATATTTTTCAGCGTAAGGGAGAGAAAACGCCAGTTTTTGCTCGCTTCTCCACTGTCGCGGGAAATAAAGGTTCACCGGATTTAGCGAGAGATGTGCGCGGTTTTGCGGTGAAGTTTTACACGCAAGAAGGCAACTGGGATTTAGTGGGTAACAACATTCCTGTGTTCTTTATTCAAGATGCTATGAAGTTCCCGGATTTGGTTCATTCCGCCAAGGCCGAACCCGACCGTGGTTTCCCTCAAGCACAAACAGCTCATGACAATTTTTGGGATTTCATTAGTTTGACACCAGAATCGATGCACATGGTTATGTGGGCTATGTCTGACCGAGCTATCCCACGTTCTTTGCGCTTTATGGAAGGCTTTGGCGTGCATACTTTTAAATTCATTAGTGCTAAAGGGAACGAAAAATTTGTTAAATTTCATTGGAAGCCCAAAGGCGGAATGCAATCTGTCGTGTGGAACGAGGCAGTGAAATTAAACGGAGCCGATCCTGATTTTCACCGTCGGGACATGTGGCAGGCGATTGGAGAAGGGGACTATCCAGAATGGGAATTAGGTGTACAAGTCTTTGACCAAAAATTTGCAGATGATTTTGAGTTTGATGTTTTTGATGCGACCAAACTTATCCCTGAAGAACAGGTACCGGTAAAAATAGTTGGTCGAATGGTGTTGGATAGGGTTGTAGACAACTTTTTTGCTGAAACGGAACAAGTCGCTTTTTGCACGCAAAATATTGTACCTGGTTTGGACTTTACGCCTGATCCTCTGTTGCAGGGGCGGAACTTTTCTTATCTAGATACGCAAATTAAGCGCCTCGGTGGGCCAAATTTCACCCATATCCCAGTTAATGCACCTAAATGCCCAATGCGTCATTTCCAACAAGACGGACATATGGCCATGCAAAACCCCAAAGGGCGGGTTAACTATGAGCCTAATTCATGGGAAGGAGGAGAGCACAATCCACGGGCATGCCCGGCTCACGGTTACCAGAGTTCATCTGAGCAAGTGAGCGGTGATAAATTGCGCTATCGTTCTGAAACCTTTGCGGACCATTACAGCCAAGCGCGCCAGTTCTATATTAGCCAAACAGATATAGAGCAAGGGCATATACAAAATGCGCTGGTATTTGAGTTATCAAAAGTTGAGCATTTGGCTATACGTGAGCGAATGGTTTCACATCTGTTAAACATTGATGAAACCCTAGCGAAAAAGGTTGCCGATGGTCTGGGCTTGGAGAATATGCCTCAGGCGGCAGAAGCAGCAATGAAGACTCGGGATGATCTGCCGGTGTCGGACGCATTGAGTATTTTGAAAAACGGTACCCATACCTTCAAAGGGCGCAAGTTGGGTATATTAGTCTCTGATGGCGTGGACGCCGCAATCTTTAATAAGGTAACAGATGCATTGAAAGCGCTAGGCGCGAATCATGAGGTGATAGCGCCACAGGTTGGCGGTGTGACATGCAGTGAAGGTAAGCGTATCAGTGCCCAACAAGTAATTAACGGGGGGCCTTCGGTGTTATATGATGCAGTGCTCGTGCTTGTCACCGAGGAGGGAGCCAAATCATTGGCGAAAGTCCCTGAAGCGAAAGACTTTGTTACCGATGCCCATGCCCACATGAAGTTCATCGGCTATACGCCATCGGCTATGCCATTGTTCGAAGCGGCGGGGCTTGCTGATAAAGAGGACAAAGGCTGGATCGATCTAAATGACATTAGCGCCAAATCCTTTGTAAAAACACTGGGTGCGTTGCGTTATTGGCAACGCTAAGCAGATAAAATAGCCCACGTATCTTTAGCGGTAATAAAGAGGCTGGAAACACCCGCCTCTTTATTTATCCACATACTCCTCATAGCCAGATTCAATTGATTGTTTCCATTGGCTAACAAATTTCTAATTATTGCTCAACGTCAAAGTAAGTAGCGAGTAACAGTTAACGTAGATTTTTCTGCTTCATTGCATTTACTTTATTGGTTAGAGATTCACGTCAACTGCGAGAAGGAAATAACATTGCCTTTACAATTGTTAACAATTAACTAATAATAATTATCGTTTTTCTTGTCGGCCCAAATAATGTTGTTGCGTTACGTGTTGTGTTTTTTGTTGTTACTGCCATCCGCTTTACACGCCAAACCCGAGAAGTTGTATTGGGGGCATGTTTATGAAACTAGCGAGCCTCTGCACAAATGGGCGATGTGGGCCAGCGAGCAGATAAAGCAGCGCACCGACGGGCGTTATGACATTGATGTGTTTCCAGTGTCAATTTTGGGTAAAGAAGCGGCTTTAAATGAGAGCTTGCGCTTGGGCAGTGTGGATATTATCTACACGGGGACCAGTTTCATTGCCCAGCTTTATCCGCCTTTCGGCATTACAGATATGCCGTATATTTATGCTGGGTATGATCATTGGCTGAAGTTTAACAACAGCGAATTATTTGCAGAATTAGCGCAGGGGTATAGTGAAAAAACTCAGGGCAACCATATCGTGGCGAACAACTATTATGGTGAGCGCCATGTGAGTGCTAACGTTCCCGTTTTAACCCTAACAGATATGAAAGGGCTGAAAATACGGGTGCCCAATGCGGCGATTTTCAAGTTGTTTCCTCAGGCGGTCAATGCCAACCCAACCCCTATCGCATTTTCAGAAGTGTACATGGCTCTGCAACAAGGGGTTGTGGATGCACAAGAAAACCCTCTACCGACAATAAAAGCCAAGAAACTTTATGAGGTGCAAAAGCACATAAGCCTAACAGGGCACATGGTTGGCTCGAATGTCACTATTATCAGCCAGCGTCGCTGGAAGATGCTAAGTCCAGACGACCGGTTCATTTTCGAAGAGGTACTACAAGAAGCGGCCCTTAATGTATCCCAAGAAACCCGTGCTCACGAGCAGGCATTAATCGCTTGGTTTGGGCCGCATGGCGTTAAGGTACACCATGTAGATAAAAGCCCGTTTCGCCAAGCGACACTGCAATTGCATAAACCGTTTATTGCCACCATAGGTCAAGAAAACTACGACCGTCTCTTACAATTAAATCAAGCAGAAGAGTAAATTATGTCCCTTTCCGATGCCACGCCTTGCGATACTATGCTTAGCAAGCAGCCACTTAAAAGCGAAGATATCATAAGCTTGCTCATATTTTGGGGATTGGCGATGTTGTTGTTTGCACAATTTTTTAGCCGCTATGTATTAAGTGCTTCTTTAGGTTGGTCCGAAGAAATTGCTCGTTATTTGCTGATTTTGCTGGCGTTTTCAGGAGCAAGCATTGCCAGTCGTAACGATGCCCATATCGGCGTTACCTTGTTACATCGTTATTTGCCCATTAAAACCTTGAGTATGACTAAGTTATTCATCGCCATGCTTAATCTAACTGTTGTGTTGCTGTTGACATTTTACGGGGTTCAAATTGCGCTTTCGTTACAAGTCTACACACTGGCTTCTTTATCCATTTCAATCAGTTGGGTATATGTTTTGATGTGTGTTTGTTTGTTGCTCATGGGGGCGCGAAGCTGGCTGGTGGTAGTAGCGAATTGGCGTTTAGTGTGCAATACATTCAAACCGGCAGTGGGTCAGTTATGATCGTGCTTGTCTTGTTTTTATCCCTAATATTGCTTATTGCGCTGGGCACACCGGTGGCATTTGCATTAATCCTTTCTTCCCTCTTGGCCATTGCGCTTGATGGCAACATGCCGAACCTAGTGGTGTTACACAGTATGGTCGGCGGTATGAATAGTTTTCCGTTGTTGTCCATTCCCTTCTTCGTGCTAGCAGGGGCGTTAATGAATTCTGCGGGGATTACTCAGCGCATTTTTGATTTTGCTAATGCTCTGGTGGGCTGGCTACGCGGTGGGTTAGGGCATGTAAATGTGGGGGCGTCGATATTATTCGCTGGCATGTCTGGCGCGGCGGTGGCTGATGCGGGTGGGTTAGGCGCAATTGAAGTTAAAGCCATGCGTGACAAAGGCTACGATGCTGGCTTTGCGGTGGGGATAACCGCTGCGTCATCTACCATAGGACCGATCATTCCACCCAGTTTGCCGCTGATTATTTATGCTGTTATGTCGTCTGCGTCAATCGGTCAGTTATTCGCTGCAGGGATAATACCTGGCTTAATCATGGCACTTGCGTTGATGATAATGGTGGCTTGGTATGCTAAAAAACGCAATTATCCCAAAGATGCCGGTTTTTCTGTACTGCGTTGTACATCGACGCTTAGACGCGCATTTTTATCACTGATGACGCCTGTGTTGATCATTGGCGGCATATTGCTTGGTTTGTTTACTGCCACTGAAGCGGCCATAGCAGCCAGCGCATACGCCCTATTTTTAGGGGCGCTGGTATACCGAACATTAACCATTAGAAAACTGCTTGCTCTGAGTATTGAAACCATAGAAACCACCAGTATTATCATGTTGATAATAGGCGGTGCAGCGATTTTTTCTTGGGTGTTAACCACCCAGCACATAACCGAAAGCTTCACCCAATGGATGCTGGGTTTTACAGACAGTAAAGTGGCTATTTTGTTACTGATAACCCTCATCCTATTCATCGTTGGCTGCTTCATGGAAACTATCGCCGCGATTACTATTCTCACCCCAGTGTTATTACCCGTAGCGATTAGTCTAGGGGTTGATCCGGTACACTTTGGCGTAATGATGGTACTGAATTTAATGATAGGCTTGTTAACTCCACCGGTAGGCATGGTGTTATACGTTTTATCTCGGGTGACAAACGTGCCTTTTGAAAGCTGTGCCAAAGCCACGCTACCGTTTTTGATCCCATTAGTCATAGTGCTGCTGTTAGTGACATTTATCCCACAATTGACCCTGTGGTTACCATCGGTGTTGTATTGAAAACATATATTTGATTAACATTTTTTAACCAGCGCTAGGCTTAGCGCACTATGGGTAATGAAAGTGCAGTGTCGCGCGCAGCAATGGGCTTTCAAAAGCAAAGTTATCAACGCTATACTGGGTGTTAACGTTAGCAACTTGCCTCGTAAATGAAAAACAGCCTCAGTATTCGTGTTTACTCTAAGCAGCTTCAACGTCATACCCATAACAACCATCATCAATTGGTCTTGCCTATTCAGGGGTATATTGCCATCGAAATGGATCACTATATGGGCAAAGTGACGTTAGGGGAGTGTGTGGTGATCCCGACTGGCACCGAGCACGGTTTTAAGGCTGATGAAGCGGCGCGTTTTATCGTCGCGGATATGGATATGCTCCCCGCTCACTTATTGGATAATACATTAGCGGTATTTTCTATCTCGCCCCCTTTGTTAAGCTTTTTAATGTTCGTGGAAAAACAACTGGAGCATCAGGTTGACAGTGGGATCGAAAGCTCAGTGCTCGATGTATTTAGCATGCTGTTAGAACAGCAACAGCATGCTTTAGTACCGGATGAAAGAATGCGCAGCGTGCAACGATGGATAACCGATCATATTGGTGATGAACTCAGTGTTAATACATTGGCTGGCATTGCCTGCTTAAGCCCAACTCAGTTTAAAAAGCGCTTTAAAATGAGTTTTGATACAACGCCTCATCTATACATTACCCAATTGCGCATGGAAAAATCAAAAGCCTTGCTCGCCCACACGGACCTGCCAGTTCAGTTGGTTGCCCAGAACGTCGGCTACAGTGACCTTTCTGCTTTCAGTCGACGTTTTTCCAGTTACTTTGGTTTGTCGCCAAGAGCTTTTTCTAAGGCCTAAAGAAACGTCCTTTTAAGCAACAAATGCGTCCGTTTAGCAAAGTACTCTGTGAGTAAGGTGCTTATCATCTCATTAACAGCAATGGCTAAATACTAAGGAACGTTACATGGCTATTATTCGCAGTGCTAATACTGAGTATCAATTTGGGGTCGGGGCTATTTTGTTTTCGTCACTGTTGTGGGGGACAACCGGCACGGCTGCTACATTTGCCCCGAATGTTAGTCCTGCTGCTATGGGCGCTTTTGCGATGGGAGGAGGAGGTTTAATTTTGGCTGTCTCTGCATATAGGCAGGTGCGGCATCATTATCTTAAGATTTTATTGTTAAAACGATTGTGGTTATTTAGTGCTCTGGCGTTAGCGATTTATCCTTTGGCTTTTTATACTGCTATGGGACTCGCTGGTGTGGCTGTGGGTACAGTGGTGTCTATCGCGAGCGCGCCGTTTTTCGCCGCTGTGCTTGAGTGCCTTATTAGCAAAGAAGTCAATATTACTAAGCGGTGGTTTGTCAGTTTTGCTCTGGGGTTAGTTGGTATCGCATTATTGGCCTTTAGTGAATGATCAACTGGAGAGAATAATACCGATAAAATGATGGGGATCGCCTTAGGTTTACTTGCTGGACTGACTTACGCGATTTATGCCTGGGGGGCGAAAACAATGATAGATAAGGGAGTGCAGTCGCAAGCCGCTATGGGTAGCATATTTGGACTTGGGGCAATGGTACTTTTACCTTCTTTGCTGTTTTCCGGTGATAATTTATTTGCATCGTCCACTAATACAATCGTGGTTTTTTATATGGCGGTGATCCCTATGGCGTTGGGTTACTTCGCTTTTGGATATGGCCTGCGTCATATCAAGGCGAGTAGCGCCTCCCTTTTAACATTATTAGAGCCAGTGGTGGCGGCAATTTTAGCTGTTCTGGTCGTAGGTGAAGTTATCTCACCAGTGGGATGGTTTGGAATAACGTTAATTTTGCTGTGCCTATGGGGGCAAACATCGCTTAAGAGCTAAGTACCGGGGCGAATAGTGCTTACCGAGCGCGCAACATCTATTGGCTGCATGCTCATTGAGTCTATTTGGCTAGAAATCATTCACTTGTATCCGATGTCTGAATGGGGGCATTACTGCTTAAATGGGTTTTCAAAAAAATATCCATTTCAGCAAACACTCGATGACGATTGCGCTGGATCGACAGGTAATGGTCGCCATTTTTTAATTCAACATACTTTACATCCTTATTTAAGTTTTCGAGTTCATCGCACATCTCGCGACTTTGTCCTACTTCTACCACGCGATCGTCTTCTCCATGTAGTAATAGGAGCGGAATATTCAGTTTTTCTGCGTGGTAATAAGGAGAACGGGGTTCTAGGTCGTCCTCATCATCACCAATTTGTTATCTAACGAGTTTCTTATTCAAGAAGTGGCGGCTTTTATTGACTAACCGCTCTAAGTCCATCACACCAGCAAAACTAATCGCACACTGGAATAAATCAGGGCTTTTAACGGTGGCCATGGCGGCGGCATAGCCACCGTAAACTGCGGCCACGATACATATTCTATTCGGGTCGGCAATATTCTTCTCTATCAGCCATTTGGTTGCAACGGTGATGTCGTCTTGCATTGTTAAGCGCCAGCCTTGCATCTGGCTATCGGCAAATTGCTTACCGTAGCCTGATGAGCCGCGAAAGTTGGGACGAAAGACAGCGTAACCACGGTGAGTGAAAAATGACGTTCAATAATCAAAGTCGTCATATTCGCGAGCACCTTTTACCTTCGTTATGGAGAATGCCGTTTTTGAATTTATTATTCCATTAATTTCATTCACGGTGAAAAATAGCAGAAGATAATAAATATCTATAAAAATCATTTATTTAACTTGTCGGACTTCTTTACAGTGTTAACAGTGTGATTTTGTAACCGTATGAAAATAAAGGGTTTAATAGTTGGCTGACTTATTGCTTAATCGTCGCGCCTCTAAAGACTTAGATGCATTAAAAAGTTCTTAAAAATCAAATGGAAGTAGTAATGAAATTGATATCTTTAAATAAAATATTCTTAATTTTCGGTTTTGCCTTATCCAGCGCCCAGGCTAGCGCTACATTAATCGGCGATGAGCCAACGCAAAACCTCAATGCAATCAGTTTTACCGAAAGTTACGCAAATGGCTTAGGGCGCTACACCGTCACTAACGAGTTACAAGGAAGTGAGCTATTAGGCTTCGGTGTCACCAACACTGACACGACGGCAGCGATTGAGACCGTGGAAACTTGGGATACATACATTGAAGAGAGCGGCGGGGGGCACGTCGATGATAATTATTTCTATTATAACTCCTATACCATCAATGCTGAAAACTGGTCTTCACAAGTGCTTTATTTTGAACAGAGCACCGTTGATAGCGGTAACGATGGTGGAGGTTACTACAGCCCACAAGAATATACCGCGCAAGATCTTTACGGCGATATCGATAGCTTCTTTACAAACGGTGAAAACACCTTGAATTGGTACGCTAGTAATGACGGCGCGCTTTGGGGAGGCAACACTTGGGGTGGTTTCGTATTTCATGGCGACCAGCCGGCTTCTTCACTCTACGCGATACTGTCTGTCGATGACGGGGCATCAACCACCTTCGCCAATGGCATCACGCCGGCTAATGTAACCACCACACCTGACGCAACAAATGTACCTGCACCAGGCACCTTAGCTTTGTTAGCACTAGGCATCTTTGGCGCAGTGCTTCGTCGACGCAAGTAACGGTCGTTATTAGGTAAATTATCTCGCATGTTATTTGCGAATAACCAAGCGATCCCATCTGTATGTTGTGGTTGCTTTTTAGGTAAACAATCAGGCTTTATTCATTTTAACTAACAAAACGATAATTCAAATGGAAGCAGTAATGAAATTGATCTCTTTTAAAAAAATATTTTCCGTACTATGTCTTACCGCTGCAAGTTTGCACGGCAATGCAGCGGTCATCCGTGATGTAGATAACCTAGGTGATATTTATTTTACCGAAAGTTTTGAGGCTAGCGCTGAACAAAGTAACAGTGAAGCGCTTCCAGATTTGCCCGATACAGGGGGAACTGGTGGTGAACTTGTTCTCTCTACAATAATTGGAGGAGGTGGTGGTGTCGATATTGATCCACGGTTAGCTGGAAAGGGCGTTGGAACATATACAGTTACCAACAACCTAGCGGACAGCGTATTGGTAGGATTTGGAGTGACAAATATAGACACCATCGCGTGGATTGACGATGAACTTGATACTTGGGTTGGAAATCAATACATCAGCTACTTTGCTTTGACCATTGATGCATCTAATTGGCAAACAGAAAACTTGTATGGCTTTGAAGATGAAGCCAATACTGCCCAAGATTTGTACGGTGATATTGATGACTTTTTTAAAGACGGTGAAAATACGTTGAATTGGTACAGCTACTACGATGGTGCACTGGCGTATGGTCAGAGTTGGAGCGGTTTCAAATTTTATGGCGATGGGCCCCGCTCATCATTATATGCAGTATTAGAAGTTAATAACTCTCCTAATGTATTCGTTAGCGATGTTACGCCTTTAAACGCTAATACCCCTGTTAACAACGTACCTGCGCCGGGCGCGTTAGCATTGTTAGCGCTAGGGATATTTGGCATGGTAATACGTCGCCGCAAATAGCGGTTAATTTCTCTTCTTCGCTAGCTAATTGTTACTCAATGAGCATAGCTAAAATGTAAAACAACCGCTTGGGGTGACTCAGCGGTTGTTTTTATTGAGGGGGAATTACCCCGTTTTTTTATTTTTGCGCCATTTCTTCTTATAGGCAGGTTTGGTTGACGCAAGCCCAGCAAATAGACTGGTGTCGATTTGCTGGCTGCTGCTAATCATATTGCCAATGGACTGGGTTAGGGGCAGCATAAAGTCTTGATAGCGCATTTGGCGCTGGGCTATTTTGTCTAAATTTGACTCCCAAATAGCAGTCATGTCGGGTTGGGTTGCTTCGCTGGGCAGGGCATTTATCAGTGCTTTACCAGTGAGTGTGGCGTGTATTTCCTTGCCATTTTTCTGCATAAACTGACGCTTGAATAACAAATCAATAATGGAGGCCCTCGTCGCTTCGGTGCCTAAGCCATCAGTATCTTTGAGAATTTTTTTGATGTCGTTGTTTTGCACGTAACGGGCGATACCTGTCATGGCCGCTAATAATGTGGCTTCAGTAAAGTGTTTGGGTGGGGTGGTTTGTTTTTCGATGAGCTGGGAATCGAGGCAATCTACTGCTTGACCTTTGCTTAACGCAGGTAGTGGATGTGTTGTTTTGTCGTCGGCTTGCTTGGTCAATGCTAACCAACCTAGTGCTACCGTGGCCTTTGTTTTCGCCACAAACTCACCACCGGCGATGATCACCACTAGAATCTGCTCTTGATATTTATGAGGCTCGTAAAATTGCATGATGTATTGGGTTGCGATGAGCTGATAAATTTTTGCTTCATCCGTGCTTAAGCTCGATAGCACTTTATTTCGACTGCTAGGGATAATGGCATGGTGAGCTTCGACCTTGCTGTCGTTCCATGCTTTGGATTTCAGTGTGTGCTTGGCGTTGTCTACCGCATTTTTGTGCTCAGGAGAGTTGGCTTTAATAGCGGCTAATACCGAAGGGACTTCTTTAAAATGCTCCGTCGGTAAATAGCGAGAATCTGAGCGAGGATAGGTAATTAGTTGATGTCGCTCATACAGGGATTGGCAAACGTCTAGTACCGCCTTTGGCGATAAGTTAAAGCGTTTTGATGCTTCAATTTGCAGCGCCGATAAGTTGTAGGGCAGTGGCGGCGGACTTTGCTTGTTTTTTTGCGTATTTGCTTGGACTATGCCGGATTGCCCACGGGTTTTGTTGACCACAGTTTCGGCTAACTTTTTGACAATGACCCGTCCTTCTTCATCCTGATAGGGCTCGCATGCTGCACTCGGTTGCCACTTGGCTTGAAACTGTTGGCGACCTTGTGGATGACCTGCCTGAGTAACGAGTGTGGCAAATACTTCGTAAAAGGGTTTTGATTGAAATTGCGCAAGTTCTGCATCACGCCTGACGACCAATCCCAGCACCGGTGTTTGCACGCGACCGACCGATAACACCCCAGAATATCCGCCGCGTTGACCGAGTAAGGTGTAAGCTCGAGTCAAGTTTAATCCGTATAACCAGTCTGCGCGTGAGCGGGCTAAGGCAGAAATAGACAAGCCGGTGAATTCGCGATTTGAGCGAATATTGTTTAGGGATTTTTTGACTGCATTCACATTTAAATCGTTAATCAGTAACCGCCCTGCGTTAACGATAACCGAGCGCTTAACTTTGCAGTAGGTGATCACCTCGTCGACTAAAAGTTGTCCTTCGCGGTCGGGATCCCCCGCGTTAATTACCTGACTGGCCGTTTTCAATAAACGTTTGACCACAGTAAGCTGTTTGCTGGTGCCTTTTTTGGGTACCAGTAACCAATTGTCAGGCACTATGGGTAAGTGCTGCAACGTCCACTTAGCATAAGCTGGGTCGTATTTATCCGGTTCAGCTTGCTCTAGTAAATGACCAATACACCAGGTGACACAATCGCCGTTTTCTAGCTCTATATAGCCGTCACGTTTTTGTTGCCTCCCTGCAAACCCTTGGGCAATCGCGCGGCCCAAGCTAGGTTTTTCTGCGATGTATATAATCATAAATATAGACTGTATGAAAAAACAGTATTATAACAATAAAACGTCTTCGGGTGTAGTACATGTCGTATTTCATGTTTAAGGACGTTATGAATATATTGGCTCTTGGTTTGCTCTTCATCTCTTGATTGGCAAGTGGGAAACCGTATTCATGAATGTCAAAAAAGAGTGTTTTTTTGTTTTCCATCTCGTATACTAATTGTTAACAAGCAACAATTATCAAAATGGTGGTGTATGAAAAGCAGCAAGACGAACAATAACAAAGCCCTAGGTATTTCAAGACGAGATGCGCTGAAATTTGTCGGCGCCGGTGTTGGGGTTGGTGTACTTGCTGCTAGTGCGGGCTGTGCCAGTTCGATGAGTACAACCCAATCCGATTCACCTGTTAATATACCTGTCAAGTTGGCGACCAATACCCAAGACCCATGGCATAAAACCCATGACCGGGTGTGGCTAGGCGGTGAATTTTGGGCCAATCCAATGGAAGACTGGCAGGTAAAAGAAGGTCATGCACATTGTATCAATCCTGGAGGCAACCGGAGTGTTCACTCGTTAACGCATCAACTTAAACATCCACAGGCTGGATTTGCCACTAGCGTGCGGCTACAAAACTTACAGCCAAGTGCTAACGACGGTGGCGGTGGTATTCGTTTAGGGGCCAAAAGTGAGCTTAATGAGCACAAAAGCAATTGCTTCGCGCGTCAGGGGCTTGACATTGGGATCATCAAAAATACCTTAATACTCGGTGCCGAGCGTATGCCGTTAACACAGGATATAGGACAGCAGGCCGTTGATTTAGTCATAACTGGCACACCACAAGTCGGCGCTATGTTACTTAATGTAAAAGTGCTCCTAGCAGATGATCAATCTATTTTAGGTGAGCAGAGCCTATTGGTGTCGGCTGAGGAAATTTTAGGCAATGTGGCATTGGTTAGTAACCTTGCCTTAGCGGCCACAGATTATCAAACCGACGCCCAAGCACACAATGGGAGTCGTTATCGCTTTAGTCGCTGGCAAATGAGTGGTGATGGCTTTGAATATTCACCAGAGCAACAGTTTGGTCCCATTTTGTGGACCATGTATACCTTAAGTGACTCCCGTAGCGATCATGGTTTTGTGCTTAAGTTAAGTGCCTTACTTGGGCCCATGGGGCAAAGCGACAATCAAACGGTTGAGTTGCAAGTTAAGCGTAATAATAGTTGGCATTCGCTGGGAGAAAGTCATATTGACCCCCATGCATCCCTTGCTACTTTTAGCGTGCAAAACTGGGATGAAACACAATCTGTTGAATTCAGAGTCATTTATCAGCAACTGCACACAGATGGCAGCCAAACTCCGGATAGTTACACAGGCACAATACAAGCGAATCCGGTTGGTCGACCGTTACGTATGGTGTCGTTAACGTGCCAAAACGACTACGCATTTCCCTATGCGCCGGTGGTTGAAAACGTAGTGAAGCTGGCACCTGATTTAGTGTTCTTCTCCGGTGACCAATTGTATGAACACCATGGTGGATTCGGCTACGTTCGTGCTCCCGCAGACCGAGCAACGTTGAATTACTTGCGCATGTATTATCAGTTTGGTTGGGCTTTTCGTGATGCTATGCGCCATCAACCTACCGTTTGTTTGCCGGATGACCATGATGTACTGCAAGGTAATTTATGGGGGGAGGGCGGTGCTCCTATGCAGCACATAGAACGTGACCCTTCTGCGAGTATTTTAGGTGGCTATATTCAGCCTGTACCCATGTTAAATGTTGTGCATAAGACCAATACATCCCATCACCCTGATGGATTTGATACAACGCCGACCCCTAGCGGATTAAGTCGTTACTATGGGGATTTGATATACGGTGATATTGGTTTTGCTATCTTGGCTGATCGCCAGTGGAAAAGTGCTCCAGGGGGAATTGGTGTGGTGGTCGGCGAAACCGGGCAGGGAGAGGAGCCTACCTATGTAAATCCCGATTTTGATCCGCCAAATTTGGCATTGCTTGGTCAGCGCCAAGAAGCGTATTTAAAACAATGGGCACAGGATTGGCGTGGTCATCAACTCAAAGCCGTATTGAGTCAGACGGTATTTGCTGGTATTGCCACCCATCAGCCACGTCCCGATCGTTATCTCAAATATGATTTCGATAGCAGTGGCTGGCCTGCCACCGCCCGCAATAATGCGATTGACATTATGCGTGAATCCACAGCCTTACATATATGCGGTGATACGCATTTAGGTACGCTTTCACAATATGGTGTGCATCAGCAGCGTGATAGTAATTGGGCGTTTTGTAGCCCTGCTATTGCTGCCGGTTGGCCGCGCTGGTGGAAGCCAGACAGCATTGCGCTAAAAGTGCAGAATCGACCCGCCCATGGCTTAGATAATACAGGTGAATACCTGGATGCATTTGGTAATAAAATGTATGTTTATGCAGTTGCTAATCCCTTGGTAGGTAAGTCTGGGAATCGCTACGTGCAAGCCCACGAAAAGGGCAGTGGATTTGGCATGATCAGCTTTGATACTCAAGCGCAGACATACACAATGGAAGCTTATAAATTTTTGATTGATGTAAACGACCACAAAACAACAAATCAGTTTGACGGTTGGCCAGTGACCATTCACAAAGACGAAAATCGAGGTATGAATCGTCTGAGTTAACTTTCTAACGAGGTGGGTGTAAGCAATTTACGCCCATCTCTTGTTATTTAATCTGCTTTATTGTTCACGTTTCCTTCTTTTATTAAATTAGTGGGTTAAAAAATACATTTTTTTAACCTTTTTAATTTACAAAATATTAACTAATTTAATTCTCTATCGTGCGACCTTCCCTGCTTTAATCTTTTTATCTGTTTGAAAGGTATCGATTTTTAAACTTCTTCATAGAGAATGCATTTGTTTTCGATGAAGCATAAAGCAAGTCCAGTCACTGCAGTTGTCTGTTTTAGTCATTAACAAAGAGTTGACAAGTGGTATTCAGTTTTGGGAATATGCCCTCACTAAGGGCATATGCTCATTTGTTCGTCAGGTACTAAAAAGTGTGTGGGATTGTTCGGTAGGATGTTGTTCGGACGCAGTAGACCTCATTCTGTATAAATTAGTAGCGAGTTACACGGTAAATGAGTTTAGCGCGGGCATAAATCGACAGCAGGTTGAATAAACAATATGACGTCTCAAACGCAAAACATCAGTATCGGGAATATCAGCGAAGAACAGCTACCTATTCCTAAGCACAAGTTAAAAGGGTGGACTCACTTTTTGGGTCTTTACGCTGGTGAACATGTTGCCGCTACGGAATTTGTATTTGGTGCAACTTTTGTTGCACTCGGCGCGACTATGACCGACATTTTGTTAGGTTTGTTGATTGGTAACATTTTAGCGGTACTCAGCTGGACCTTTATTACCACCCCTATCGCCGTAGAAACCCGTTTAAGTCTTTATACTTACTTGCAAAAAATTGCCGGTGATTCAATGACTAAGCTCTACAACTGGGCGAATGTTATTATCTTCACTGTGATCTCGGCCGCTATGATTACGGTGTCGGCAACCGCAGTGCGTTTCGCCTTTGATATTCCTGCTCAGCTTAATTGGTATCCTACCAATCCGTGGTTTGTGGCTATCGTGCTGGCCGTTGGGTTTATTGTGGTATTGGTTGCCATGTATGGCTTTACGGCTGTCTCTAACTTCTCGGGTATTTGTGCCCCTTGGTTATTGGTGATGTTTGTAAGTGGGCCGTTGATTTTAATGCCGGCCTTGGCGGATTCCGTGATTGGGCAAACGACATTAAGTGGCTGGGCGGACTTCATGCATATAGGCAGTATTTCCGTATGGACCGGCCTGGATTCCAGCGGTGAACCAGGCATAGGTTTACTCGAAGTGATTGGTTTCTCTTGGGCTGCGAACACCATTACCCACGTAGGCTTGATCGATATGGCGTTGTTACGTTATGCACGCAAGCGTTCATATGGCTTATGTACGTCAGCGGGCATGTTGTTTGGTCATTATATCGCATGGATTTCAGCGGGTATCATGGGGGCTGGTACTGCTGTCATCGTGCAAAAGTCCATTGTTGAGCTTGACCCAGGTGATGTGGCTTACCAAGCACTAGGTTTGTCTGGTCTGGTGATTGTTATTGTGGCGGGTTGGACAACCGCCAATGCCAACCTATACCGTGCGGGCCTAGCTGCCCAGGCTATTTTCAAAAATCATTCGCGCAACAAGACCACCTTTACTGTGGGCATAGTGACTGTGTGCATTGCCTGTTTCCCGTTTGTATTTACTAAGTTGCTTCCACTTTTGACCTACGCTGGTTTGTTGGTTGTACCTGTAGGTGCCATCGTCTTCGCTGAGCATTTTATCTTCCCTCGTATTGGTTTGACTCGCTACTGGGTTGCGTATCGTCAGCTGACACATAGCCGTCCCGCAGTGGTTGCTTGGGGATTGGGGTTAGTCTTTGGCTTTGGCTTGAATGCGCTGGATATTTTGTCCTTCTATTATCTGTTTATACCTACTTGGTTTTTTACCATCATCATTTACACCTTTATGGCGAAACGTCACGGTGCGGCAGAAAAGTATCCCGAAGAACAAGCCAAAATGGAAGAATTTAATCAACGCGTTGAACAGCATCAAGCGGCACAGGCTGAGCTTGAGCCAGAGGTTTTTAAAGACATCTCAATGCTGACAAAGTTATTACGTGTTATCTCGATCACAAGCTTATTGGTCACCTTTGCATTGGCTTGTAACACCATGTTTTTCAGTGCTGACATTCCTGATTATGAAGTGAATAGAGATCTGTTCTTCACTGTCGCTTTTGTTTGCACATTAATCTATTTTTTCACCGCATATTGGGCAATGCAGCGCAAAAAAATGGCTGCTGGCCTTATTCTTCAGGACGCATAACATGACTATTAACGATACTATTCTATTGAATCAAGCGAACTTGGCAGCATTGCCTGACAATGTAACGGTTCCAAATTATGATCGCACGGCGTTAACGGCGGGCATTGTGCATATCGGTGTGGGGGGATTTCATCGCTCACACGAAGCATTTTATACCGACGAATATATGCAACAAAGTGGCGATTTAAGCTGGGGGATTTGTGGTGTGGGGTTGCGTGAAGGCGACCGAAAAATGCAGGGTATTCTTAAAGAACAAGATTATCTGTACACCTTGATTGTGAAACATCCCAATGGACAAGTGGAAAATCGCGTGATTGGTTGCCTGACTGATTTCTTATTGAGCTGCGACGACCCTCAAAGCGTAATCGACAAGATGGCTGATGAGCAAACCAAAATTGTATCGTTAACTATCACAGAAGGTGGCTACAACTTTAATCCGATAACGGATGAATTTGATTTTGAACATCCAGATGTGATCCATGATTTAGCCAACCCTGATTCGCCGCGCTTGGTATTTGGTTATTTAACCGCTGCCCTTAAAAAACGTAAAGACGCAGGGCAAAAACCTTTTACCGTGCAGTCGTGTGACAATATTCAGCATAACGGCAATATGACCCGTAAAATGCTGCTGGCGTACGCAGGTCAAATTGATCGAGATTTAGCCCAGTGGATAGCCGCAGAAGTACAATTTCCTAACGCTATGGTTGACCGTATTACACCGGCTACTACACCTGCGGATATGGCGTACTTAGCCGATGACATCGGCGTGCAGGATAATTGGCCTGTTGTTTGCGAACCTTTTCTTCAGTGGATCATTGAAGATAAGTTCAGTGACGTACGTCCGTTATGGGAGCAAGTCGGTGCGCAATTTGTGACGGATGTCACGCCTTACGAAAAAATGAAAATTCGATTGTTAAATGCCGGTCACTCAGTGTTAGGCATTTTGGGGTCGATTGATGTGCAAGATACCATTGATTCAGCAGTACAAGAACCGCTGTTCGGACGTTATTTACGCCTATTTATGGATAGCGAAGTGACGCCTATTCTTGAGCCCGTCCCAGGTATCGAACTAGCTCAATACAAAGACGTATTGTTTGAGCGTTTTGCTAATCCGAACATCAAAGACAGCTTGTCACGTATATGCTTAGAAAGTTCTTCAAAAGTATCGACTTTTTTACTCCCCACATTACTTGAAAATTTAGCTAATGAAGGCAAAATTGAGTGTGCCACTTTAGTCATAGCGGCTTGGTGTTATTACAATGACAAACGTGTGAATTTAAACGGTCAGCCGTTAGATATTAATGACGTGATGGCTGAAGAGCTGCACAGCGCCGCTGAGCAAACTGCTCGTGAGCCGTTGGCGTTTTTGCAGCTTGAAAGTATATTTTCTGATGTGAAATCTCACCCACGTTTTGTAACAGAATATCAAAAGCAAATCGACATCTTGTATCGTAACGGCGATATAAAAAGCCAAATGCAAAAGATTGTTGATCAGGCTAGTTAGCTCTAGTCTCTTAGCCTCTCGGACGGTTTATATCGCTTATACGTTCGGGGGCTAGGGGCTTTTTTGACTTAAGCGCTATTCGCTTATTCCCACCTGTGTTGACACAGCCCACATCTAATTCATTTCAATACCTTGTATATTAATGCTTTCATCCATATCTCAACGCTAACTTAATATTGATGGCATGTTCATCAAGCTTACCCTAATAAAGAGATTATATGTCTGATTTACTACAAGATTTACAATGGCGTTATGCAACCAAAAAATTTGATCCAAGCAAAACAGTTTCCCAAGAAAAAGTTGATTTCATATTAGAGGCCATTCGCCTTAGTGCTAGCTCTAGCGGTTTGCAGCCTTACGAAGTCTTAGTGGTAACCAATGACGATATTCGTCAGAAAATAGTGCCTCATGCATGGGGACAAGAGCAGATCACTGACGCTTCACATCTTTTAGTGTTCGCTGCGTGGGATAACTACACGGCCGAGCGTATTAACATGATGTTTGATTTGGTCAATGAACAGCGCGGTTTTAAAAATCAGGGCTGGGAAGATTATCGCAACATGTTGTTAAACGCTTATCCTCAGCGTGATGCACAAACCAATTTTGAGCATGCGGCTCGTCAAGCATACATTGGGTTAGGTTCCGCTCTGATTGCTGCTGCTGATGCCAAAGTAGATAGCACACCGATGGAAGGTTTTACCCCAAGTGAAGTTGATGACATTCTTGGCCTGCGTGAAAAGGGTTTACGTTCGGTGGTGATGTTACCGCTGGGTTACCGTGCTGACGAAGGTGACTGGTTAGTTAACTTGAAAAAGGTGCGTCGTAGTGATGAAGATTTCATCACACAAGTAGCGTAACTCACCCAACAGCTATACGAGAAAACGCTGCCCGTGGAAATAATCTGCGGGCAGCGTTTTTTTATGCCCCCACGGGTTAGCGGGTGAAAATTCGCTGGGCATGAGTGGTTAAGCCTGAGGTAACACTACCAAAGTGATCACCAATGACAATTTCAAGACCTGGAAATACTGAATTTATCCAATTTTGTACCACGGGTGACATAGCTGTACCGCCAGTCACGTACAACACATCAGGTGTTGCACCCGCCTGCTGAATCGCTTCTTTCATCAAACGTTCAAACTTACTTAACTCGTCCGCTATGGCATCGCTTAGCTGCGCTCGGCTAATGGGAATGGTAAAATTTTTTTCTATGTAATCCAGTGATAAGCAAATGTCGTTTTGATCTGACAACAATATTTTTGCCAGCTCGGCACTACGGCTTACCCGTAATCCAAACTTACCATCACGCAGGGCTTTTAATCGATTAAGTTTAGGGTTTGGCGAAATACGACAATACTCGTCGATTTCTTTACCCGTTATGCGGCTATTAAACTCTTGCTGGGCCGCTACATCATTAACGGTAACCGCTTGTTTGAATAAATGATTGGGCACAGGTAAGCCGTTGTTAAGCACAGTATTTTTACCAAACTCGGGCATCAGCGCCATCAACGCGAGTTTGTTGTCTAAGTCGATACCGCCAATGCGCTTACCCGTGTGACTCAGAATACAATCTTGTCGGTCTATTAATTTGATGTAACTGGGTCCGACTTTAATCATCGAGCAGTCGGTAGTTCCCCCGCCTAAATCGAGAATAAGGACTAGCTTATCTTCTTTTAGCTGGCGTTCGTAATCGTAAGCAGCTGCCACAGGCTCCATCAAAAACTGAACATCTTTAAAGCCCACTTTGGCCGCAGCGCTATCAATAATAGCAAGGGCCTGCTTGTTGCCATCTTTGCCGAGCAAACCATGGAAATTAACCGGTCGGCCTATCATGATCTGGCTAAGCTCTTGCTGCTTAATGCATTCAGCTTCTTGTTTAATAAACGCCAGCATTTTTTCCACTATGGTGGTAAAAACGGCTCTTTGTGTGGCATTAATATCAGCCCCTAAAAAAGATTTAGGTGATTTAATATAAAAGCCGCTTTCCGGATCGTTGACGTGAGTCAATGCGGCTTCCTCACCGAAAATCACATCGCCATTGGCGGCAAGTGCCTGAACTATACTTTGGGCGCGTTGACCTGAGTTGCTGTTTTCACGATGTGTTTTACGCAATTGCTTGCGAGCGATATTGACCAGTTGTTCACGACTTAGTGTGTCATGCGCTAACCGCTCATGCTTGAGCTGATTAATTTGTCTATCAAGGTCGTCGGGGGATATTACCGCTGGTGCAGTCATCCCGTGTTCAATGAAAAGCGAAGAGGGCAGACGATTCTTGCCATCCTCTAGGGGGATCAATATAGGCTGTCCATTTTCCATTACGGCAATTGAGCAATTAGAGGTGCCAAAGTCTAGGCCTGCGAACATTCAGGGGGATCCTTGCGGTATTAAACGATTTGACTCATTTTAATATAAAGCGCCGCAATAAATTGTTATTTAAATGTTGTTAGTGCATTCGTAACGGTAAGCGCCAAGCCGTCTTAGATAATAAACATCTTAAAATTCCCAGATAATACTAGCGACTAGGTTTCTTCCGACTTCATTTTGCCCTGAACCGTGAACCCGATAGTTTTTATTAAATAGGTTTTCAATAGCCCAGTTTAACGAAATTTGGTTTGAAAATTCGTAACCTCCTCTGATATGCAACAGCATAAAACTAGGTGTCCCATTGGGAGGAATACGTTGAATATCTGTTTTATCCCTTGCTGATAACTTATCAGCCTTTGCCATACCTTGAATTTGAGGCTCAATCCACCAATTGGCTCGTTGCGAAGCAAATTTAATCGATAGTTGTCCTGATAACGGCATTAAACGGCTAATGTAATCCTCAGTTAAAACACTGCCTGCTTGGGGAATACTTTTCGTTTTTCCGTATTGGTAACTTAAGCCGAAATGACTGCTGATGTGTTGCGTTAATTCGTATGTATACGAGATATCACTACCATAAATATAACCATCGCCTTGATTGGATTTCGTTATGATAATTTCACCATTGTCAGTAACCTCCCCATTGGGGAACAAAATAATCTGATTATCAATATTGGTATAATACACCGCAAGATCGATTGAGGCCTTTGTGTCACGTTTTCGATAGCCAAGCTCGTAACTTACAAAATTTTCAGAGTCAAGATTAACGGAAGGAATTTCGAACTCGTTGCTTCTGGCGGAATCAAGACGCGTTAAATCTGAAAGGTTTGGCGCGCGAAACCCTTCAGATAGACCAGCAAACAAAATACTTGAAGCACCTATTTTGTATTGAGCGCGAAAACTTCCAACTAAGTCGCTCCATGATTTATCAATCGAAATTACCTGCTTTGTCAGTGGTTCTTCTACTTGTTTAGCACGTGTACTTATATGTGAATACCTGAGGCCGGCAATTAACTTAAGGTTATTTCTAGCTGACCAATGTAGCTCTGTGTAACCCGCAGTTGTGGTGTAGCTTGCATCGTCCGCTACAGGTCCTTGAATTATATTGCTTGAGGAAAAACTGCTTATGCTGTCACGATAAACGTCTGTTCCAAATAGAATACCAAGGTCATTCACTGTGACGCCTGAATCTAATATCAGGCCTATGGTATTTACTGAAAACCCCTGGTTATCAATACGATCGCCAGTTCGCACTCTGTGGCGTCTCTCATCTTGTTGCTGAAACGAAAGCACTGCATTGAAATGTGTGAGTAAAGAAAGCTCCTGCTTTTTGACGCGAAAGTACGTTAATTGGCGTTTTTGATCTAAATTCCGTGCCAATTCACTCCCTATTTCAGTTCCATTAAATGGGACTGAAAATACCGTTTTATGTGTGCGTGGCACATCTTGTTGATGCGTTAAAAAATGCGCAAATGTGACGTTCCAACCCTCGTTGAATTGGTGGAGCCATTTTATGTCAAAGTTTGCTTCGTCGTAACCAGTGTTAGGTAGCACACTTTCACCTGATTCTATATCGCCAAAATCTTTACGGTTTGCCGATACGCGGATAGCTGAGTCTAGGGTGATGCTTTTTTCAAAAGCTAAGCCTTGGATATTTAGATTGGACGCATTAGCTCCTTGTACGAACATGGTAAATTTAGGGTCATCTTCGTCTACATTTGGCTGTTTAGTGATTGCGTTTACCGTCCCGCCAATGCCATCAGAACCGAATAGCACGGACGAGGGACCCATTACTATTTCCATACGCTGCACCGATAACGGATCAACGGTATTCCAGTATTGATTGGGGCCTGAGCGGAACACGGCATTGTTGAGCTTTATACCATCTACCAAAAACAAGTTATGGAACCCAGTGAAGCCGCGTAAAAAGGGTGAGCCTTGGCCGTGGGATGTTTTTTGAGACATTGCGCCGGGCACATCACGAAATATATCTGTGGTGGTGCGATAATTTTTGGCTGTGATCTCGTCATTGTCTACGGTATAAACTGAGTACGGTATTTCTAGCATAGACTGGCTAATTTTTCGGGAGGTGATAGTGATACTTTCCATTGCCGTTGACAGCGAAGTATCTTGGGCAAAAGCATAATTCAATAGCACAAAAGCAGTTAGCAGATAGGCAGTTTGAACAACGTACCTTTTCTTTAAGGATTGGACTGAACTCATAACGTAATACTTCCTGTATAACGGAATGTGAAAAGACAGTGCATGCTAATGCACTGTCATATAGAAGTATTAGTTAATATGGTATCTACGTTTAATTGCTATCATCAAACCGAGAATCAGTAATCCAAATGTAGCGGGTGTTGATGCACTCACTGCAGGATTTCGTAGTACGCCATCACCAATACTATCGATGAGTAAAGCATTGCCAAAGGCGTCCCCGAGAGCATAAACCGTCTCGACACTAACAGTCGTTGTTTCTCCTTCTTCTAATTGATCAACATCAAAATTAAATGTGGCAAGACTAAAAGCACTTCCTTGTAATACATCCAATTCATCGACTTCGAGTAAGCTTAGAATACTTATTCCAATCAAACCTGGGACAAACTCACCAAAACTATCGTCAATGGCTTCAGTTGCTAAATCTCCTAGCATGTCAGTTAACGAATAACTCGTCAGACTCAATCTAGAATCATCGAAGAAAATATCTAAATCGAACGTACCTAAGGAGTCAGCACTGCCTGCCATTAGCCCGGAAATCATTAAGTCCATGCTCACGGAATCTCCAGTAGTGGTAACCTGTGAGCTGGGCGCGAAACTAAGCATTACGTTAGCGTTTGCGTTATTGATACTTAATGCAGCAAATACTAATGTCACACTAAGCAATAAATTTTTCATAGATTTCATTTTATTTCCTTAAGTAGTTTAGTGTTATGAGGAAGCTGCACATCGTGAATTGGTACATTCTAAAACACACTTACGCGCATCTAATTTGTTTATCACCCCATTACGGTCAATATCGAGTGGTTCATTGGGACCCGCAGGTGTATTTCTATGCGGACGGAATAGGTTAATATCCAGAATGTTCACTTCATTGTTATTGTCCAAATCACAAGAAAGTGCGTCCTCTAGTGTATTTAGCACTAAGTCACTTAGAATAGGCGACTCGTTCTGGTCATTAGGTCTTAGAACGGTGCGCACATCGATAAACCGACCGCTTATCGCTAAGTTATTGGTACCATTTGTTACGGGAGTGAAAGGTAGCAAGGCTAACTCAGGACTTGTGTTGGCTGCTCTAACTGAGACCGTAATACTTGCACCTGTGGGAACTTGTCCTTCAGGTTCGGTATTCCATGAAACCTTATCCCAGATGGTGTCAGGTGCACCTCCGTCCCCAATTACAGTCCAAATGCCTGTAGGATCAGTCACGGTGCGCGCTGCAATTCCAGTCGCATCACTATAGGTATAGGGGTTGCGTCCAACGGGTTTAAGTAATAAAACATTTCCGGTGTCCTTGTCGAATTTTGTCACATTATGGCTACTAAGATTGACCGCCCAAACATTGTTTTTACTGTCAGGAATAACGCCGATTGAACTGCTACCAGGGTTGCTCGTTAACCATAGCCGATTACCAGCGGCATCGACGCGAGTGACATTGGATGTGCCTCCTACAATAAAACCTTCTCCATCTACTGATAAACCGAAGTTAGAATTCGATAACGGAGCAAGTGTAAAGGTGCCTGTGGTCGGGTCATTATCATCCGGCATTTTAGGATCGTATTCGCGGAAATCACGACCAGAATTACCCAGATAAACCTTGCCATTACCGATAGCAATACCATAGCTGCTGCCGGAAAAGGTTAAAGTATCCAACCAAGTATTATTATTAGTGTCGAGGATCCCTAATCGACTGCTCAAGCTTGCACTCCATAGAATGCCGTCACCATCAACAAGGCAACCATAAGGCGTTAAGCTACCGGTTGTTGCAATTGGGCCAGATAAAACTGAGCCATCAACTGAACTTATTTTGTAATATTCTCGTCGATTAAATAAGCCGACCCAAATATTTCCGTCAGTCCCGATGCAAAGGGAACGCCCTAAACCATTATTTTCACCTACAGGGACTATCCAAGCAATTCGTTCGTCAGCTATTTCATTGGTTTGTAAAATACCATCAGAATTCAGATCAACAGGTGGGATGAATTCAGTAGGTGACGTCCTATCGATCGAACAGTCTCCATTGGTATCTACACTTGTGTCGATGACACCGTTTCCGTTTCGGTCAATCCCCCCTTCAGAGAGAATTTTCATTATACTGGCGGGTTTACCATCAAAGTGTCTATTTGCCACAAAAACGTTACCCTCAACGTCGACCGCTGTGCGTGATGGGGCGGGGCCTGAATAAGCGCCATGGAACGTACTCTCGAACCAAGTTGAGTACCTGGCGTCCTCACAGTCATTGTCTGTATCAATTTTAGATACCGAATCTTCCCCTGCGTTGGCAACCCATAAAATAGGGAACGTTTCCCCTATGGCACTTAGCTGTAGCTGATTACTGTTAGGTGATGTGTAGTTAACGCTATTGAGAACCCCTAAATCAAAATCGGCGTCATTAGTATAAGCAATGGTTGTAGCGAGTGACTCTGCAGATATACCTAAGGTAAATACAAGGGTCGAAAAAACCGTACAACCACAAGTGGTTTTAGACAATACATTAATTTTCATCGTTGTATCCTTAATCGTTTTCCATAACGAGACTGGTACTGCTTGCCTCAAGATTGTTCATTGATGCAACCACGGTCAATTCTCCCGTGACTTCAATTGCTGTGGTGTAATAGAAGGTTCCATCACTGCTACTAACGACATTCGCTTGAAAAACAATTTCTCCCTCTTTGTTTAAGGCTTTAATTAGAATGGGGGAGCTATTAGGTGCACCTCCACCATTAATCTCAATATCGTTGCCAACAGTCATGACGGAAGGGGTTGATACCCAAGAAGTCGCGTAGGCAGTATTCGATAAGAGCACTGTAAGACACATTAATAGCGGTTTTGGGGTCCATAGGTGGGATTTGACGCTTTTCATAAATTACCTCTTCAGATTCGAAAATCCTTCTGTACTACTGAAGGTAGGAAATTGATGAAAAGCATATAATGGGCCACAAAAGTTTTTACGTTTGTTTACAAGTGGTTAAATGTCACCCGATTTTGCGTGTTTGTCCTATTGTAAAAAACTTCGGCAGTTAACTATCTGTCATTGGTAAGAAAAAAGGGCATTATCTGGAATTTTCCTTCAACTGGATATAATTGACTTTCTATATTTGAGCTTAAACTTAACTGGTATAATCCAAATTGATTATTTCGGTATGCGCTATAGAGCAGAGCTGTGCTCGTTGGATCCCAAACTGGATCCCTCACTTCAATCCCTGATTCAGTCAATGCTATTGGCTTAGGTGCTCGTAAATCACTGACGAACAATTGCAATCTAGTCCCGTCGACTCTATTGCTCAGCCAGGCTATTTTATTTCCATCGGGTGAATATTTAGGTGATGTGTCAATAGTGGGCAATTCCGTCCACAGGCGTTGCGCCTTATCAGATAGATTTATCTCCCATAAATCGAACTGCTTTTGGTGTTTGACTGACACCATCATATTGTTGTTATTTGGGGCCCAATCGTATTCGGCAACAACGTACTTACCTTTATCAAAATAAGTTTGCTTTTGCTTTTTTGCTAAATCGAATATATGTAGAACGGAAGTGCGTCCAACTTGCTCGCTGAATGCTAGGTGAGAGTCGGCTTGATTTATTTTCAGGTCAAGGATGGTATTCGGGCTCGTATAAATAGGGACTAAATTAGTGGACTTAATACTGGTTATAAAAATCGTATGTTGTGTGTTTGAATTAACTGAATAAGCTATTTCATCTTTGTCTGAAAAGCATGCTAAGGAGCTCGGAAATCCAACTTCAGGTTCGATTTTTTTTATTTTATTACCCTGTTTATCTAGCACTTGGATAAATTTACTTGTTTGGCTCCTTGTTATAACGGCAAGCCAATTCCCCTCTGGGCCACTACATGGTTCCATATCATCAAAAACATTATGCGTAATCTGAGTGCGTTTTTTGTGGTTGTTAGTTGTAATGTAAAGCTCAATATCACCATCTTCATTGGATAAATATCCAATTTCAGCCGCGATAATTTTTTGCGTGAAGATACAAATAATGCTGAAAAATGCAATGCTCGAAATTGTTTTAAAGTAGTGCGACATGATATTTTCCTTATTAAATTTATTTCCTTGGATCGAATTAAATATAGTAAGCACTAATATTTTGTCTAACAGTGCTGCCTTATCGGATCGTTCAAATGTAATGGCTGTGTAGCTGATATGTCGTATTTTCACTCAACTATCTGATCTGAATCCGCCTTTTCAACTTATATCTAATCAATAAAGCGTCGGCTGAATTGATTGCAAATAAGGATATTGATTGATATCAATATCCTAAACCACGAATTTAAGAGAAGAGTAATTATATGGATAGTTAAAAAAATAGTGTTGGTGGGCGGTATTGTTTTGCTTGTTGGTTATATTGGCGGTTCGATTATGGCGTCGCATAAAGCCGAAGAAGCATTAGAAGCCATGGTGAAAGAGAGCCGTTCCTTTGGCGTAGACGTGACATACGATGACGTGTCCGCTTCGCCTTTTGGTAGCGCGACAATAGATGAACTGGTGATTGATGCTGGTTTTGGTAAAGTGCTAATTGATGAGTTGGTTATCGAAGAGTTTGCAGAAAAAGAGGGTGTGTTAAGTAATATTGCCTTATCTGCTGACGACATCAGCGCCAGTGGGTTTTTGATAAACGATAATCCGAAAGATCTGTACGAAGCATTTATTTATTTGCTGCAACAAAAAGACAATGATATCGATTTGAAATTAGCACTGGAAGTGGATGTTGAGGACGACAAGGCCGAATTAGAAGAGTTTAGTATCGAAGGTGATAACATTGGTGAGTTGAATGTATCTATGGAGATGAGCGGTCTTAAAAAACTCCAAGGCTTGGGCAGTCACAACGCGCTGTTAATGGGCACTGTCATGCTGCAAGAGCTTGTAATACACGACGCCTCTGTTTATTTACAAGATGATGGCCTGCTAGGCACACTGTTAGACAGTGAAGCAATGCAAAAAGGCGTGTCTGCTGATTCGTTACGTGATAAAGCCATTGAACGAGGCAAAAAGGCAAAAGCGCGCATGAGTAGTAAAATAGAGCAGCAGCTTGCCGATGCCGGAATAGCCTTGCTTGAAGGTGATGCCATTACTCTCACGTTGGATAATGATACACCCGTTAGTGTTGGCCAGTTATTTCTTGGTGGTGAGCAGGGTATGCAGCAGGAAATGCAAAAAATTAAGTTTGATTTAGATATCGACTAACCTAGGCGTTTTAGGTATGAAGTCGCTTTATCTTGTGGATTTAATCGGCGCTACGAATAGAAAATTTCATTGAATAAAAAGTCCTGATAACGATAAAACATGCTCACCTAATGGTGAGCATGTTTGTTTTCAATTGGCTGGGAAGTAAAATTATGCAGCACTATCTGTTTTTTTGATAAATCAAGAAAAACGGAGCCCACAATATTGTGATCCCCTGACATCCAGTTCTCATGTTGATGACTGTTAAGCGATACCGCCACCTGATTGACGCCTGCTTCCAGCCAACTTTGTGGAATATGTACATCTTTACCATATAACCTTTGTCGCTTTATACCATTCACAAACACATGAGCATGCCCTTGCAATATACCGCCGACCTTATTATCAGGAGTATTCACTGCTAAGTTTGGGGCGTTCAGCAGGTAATTGTCGATCTCTACGTGAATGTTCACGCCATCGAGTGGGTCTCGATAAGCGCTTAACTCAATTTTAGGTATCGGTGTACCTTCACCAATATCTAATGCTTTATGTTCATGAATTTCAGTAGATGCCATCACTGTAACATTCACTACTTGGATCACGCCTAAGATAAGTGATACCAACAACACGCGAGCCAAAAAACTCGTTTTTGACGTGACGTGGTTACTTTTATTCATATTAACCCGCTCCTGGAGGTGGTCCCATTACCGAACCGGTACTGCAAGATGCGACTGCGTTATCTTGCAACTGCCCAGCAAAGCGGCTGCCTATTATATAAGGGAACGCAGGCGCATAAGAGCCGTCTACCTCAGTGATCGTAATATGGTAATGATACCCTCGAGTGCTATCTGTATGGCCATTGAATTGATCTAAGTATGCGCCGCCTTGAGCCGTTAACTCGCTAGCCCAATAGTAATCTTCGTAGTAATAGCCATTTTCTGCTGTCAGTTCATTCTTGGATAGAGTTTCAACGACATCGTCGAAGTCTGGCCCTTGTGTGGCGCTTTCGGTACCCAAAGAGGCGTCATAGGGATCAACCAAGGTACAACTGCGTGCATCGTCTGAGCAGCCCGTTTCAGAAGTCGACGTGTAATCACGCACAGCCCATGCACTGACGGCGAGCACACCGTTATCTTGCCATGGACCGTAAATTGGATAACCGTCGGCCGCGTAGCCGTAGATAGGTGAATGCTGGTCGCCTGTGTCACCGACCAAGTCTGCTAAGCAGCTAGTATAAAAATGGTGGTGATAATCGCCATTAGCTGAGTGACCGCCACAAATGTCAACGTCGTATTGCTCTGCAACTGGCGCCAGGTTTTGCCATGAGCCATCCGTGTTATAGCTCATTCCGTCTCCCCAGTTATACACAGAGGAGCCATTGACAAATAAACCAACTTTACCCAGCCCGTTATCGCATTCTTCTGTGGTTACCTCTGGTGTTTTAGGAAAATAAACCTCTCGTTCATCTTCTGTTGGGCAAGCTGGACCAGGTGGCCAGTAGCCGTAGCCTGCATTGGAATCGCAATTATCCCCAGTGCTCACGTAACCAACATCTTCACCGAACTCAACAATATCTCCTACGGAAGCTGTTGTTTCACCTGTGACTAAATCTGAGCTGGCTTTCGGGCGATTATTAATGCTGTCAATGATGTCTTGGGTCATGGTGACATCGTACTTTGGGATCCCTTGGCTTGTGACGACGGTATAATCAACATTATCAATGGTTTCCTCAGTAACGGATTGCACGTTCACCAACACGCCAACCCCGCTTGAAGAATCTAGAATACGGGTAGACACTTCATCGGTGGTGTTGATGATCCATACGCTATCTGGTGTCGCATCATCGCTGTCAACGGCTATAGTAACTGATACCGTATCGGTTACCGCATCATTGGTGCCATCATCTACTGAGATTTGAAATTGCAGCGTTTCTGCTGTTGTCACCGTAGGGGTAGTAAAAGTCGTGCTAGCTGTTGTGTTATCACTTAGTGTTACATCGGTACCAGACAATTGAGCCCAGCTAATGACGTAGCTTGTATCGTCATCGGTAATGGTGGCAGTTAATGTAACGGTGTCGCCACTTGCAGCGATTTGAGCATTACCCGCTTCAACGACAGGAGCTGCATTTTGCGTTTCCTCCGTCGCGGCATCATCGTTGCTTGATGAATCAGAACCACAACCGGCCACTAAAGCACAAAACAGGAGTGTACTTGACCATTTCATTAAACGACAGTGAGCGCTTTTTGTCATTGAAGAACCTATATTAGCATTTTAATTAGAAAGTGATTCTAACCATCAATTGTGGAATAAGTGTGCAGATCTTGCGTATTTTTCAAGGAATTAAAGGGGGGAGTAAATGCGCAAACTCCATTCTGTTCTAGGTATTATTGAGTGACTTATTCGGCAGAGAACAGAATTCGTCCCTGCTTTCTAGCTTATGGTTGTGCATTGCAACTTAGTGCCTTTATCAGATGCTATTCAGCTAAGTCGTAGTGAGTTTTATATAAGCCTGTGTTGTTGAACATTCTTTCTGGTGGTAGATCATTTGCGACGATAATCGTCTTGCCCTCAGCCTTATTCTTAGTCAAGGTAAACGCATCATATAGAGTCCCATCACCCATGAAAGCCTGGTAGCTAAGCTGCTGGTTACTTTTTTTGACGATTTGATAAGTGGGTGTGTTTTCACCTATGCGCTCGAGTGTGACGCCATAATCACGATATTCGTCCCAGCGAGTTGGTTTTACGGGGTAAGTTTTAGGCCCTGCAACCGTTGTCACAAATACGCTCTTAACCTGCTTAAGT
Source organism: Paraglaciecola polaris LMG 21857 (assembly GCF_000315055.1). GTDB lineage: Bacteria > Pseudomonadota > Gammaproteobacteria > Enterobacterales > Alteromonadaceae > Paraglaciecola > Paraglaciecola polaris. The sequence goes on from NZ_BAER01000059.1 coordinate 32,683, forward strand.
GATGTGCTACTGGCGGCGATAGCAAGGTCTTTTTCAGTGCCTATGCTGCCGCGGGAATAAGCATGATCATGCCCCTGTAAAACCAAGTCAACATTGTGTTTTAACATGATGGGTAAAAACGCGGCGCGAACGTCGGGTTCATCTTGGCCCGCTGTGCCCAGCGGCATACCACATGAAGAGAATATTGGGTGATGCAAGGTTACAATACGCCATTTCGCAGAGCTGTTTTGTAATTTTCGGTCAAGCCACGTTGCCTGAGCCTGTAGCAAGGCTATATTTCCTTGGGCTTCTGAGTCCAGTACAAATACATCTAGATCTGGGTAGTGGGTTACGTAAGCAGTTTCTTGTAATGCTTTAGGTAAACTGGGGGATAATGGCAGGGTAAATTGGTCTTGCCATAATGTTGAAAGGGCCCAGTTTTTTTGCTTATTTTCTTGCATCTGCCAATCATATTCATGATTACCCGCAACCAACACCGCGGGCAGGGAACGATGGATAAATTGCCCTGCATTGAGCCAGTTTGACCACTGTTGATCGCTTGCCCCTTCGTTGACTAAGTCACCAGCGTAAACAGCAAATTTAGCTTTAGGCGCATGTTGCCAAGCATGACGTAGCATCAAAGGCCAATGTGAATAAATGCCATTTTGGGCATCTCCGAAGTATAAAAACTCGAAGTCCTGCTCCGTGTTAGTTGGGGCGGTTTTTATCTGTTGCCAAGGTGACCACTTCCCAGATGCGCCTTCGACTCGGTAGTTGTAGTTAGTATCGGCTTGCAGATTATAAAAAGTAAGTGAGTGATAACTCACGATAGGTAGTCCTGTATTAGAAGGATAGGAGAATTGACCTTGGCTATTGATACCTTTATCTGGCGACGTACGGTAGGTTTTTGCTGAGAATTCTTTGGCGTTCACATCGTAGCGTGCATTAGGGCTCGCTTTAACAATTTGGCCGTGCGTATTTTTCACGGTTTTGTCAGTACGCCATGTCACTGAGAAGCTAGACGCAGGAGTGGGAGTGGGCGTAACAATAATGCGATCTGGCCAAGAAGATGCGCGAATATGCGGGGTGATCGCCTTCACAGGGCTTTGTGCGGCGCGAACGACTTTTGTTATGAACAATGTCGGGATGAGTAAAAAAGTACTGGCTATTAAGGTGATAAGAAAATTTTTCATAAGAGAGGCCTATGGCTAAACTAACAAAATGTTAAAACGTCACCGCTGAGCAGTGACGTTTTGATTATAAAAATCAGGCGTAAATACACCACACCTGATTTGCTCATCTTCTTAAAATGCGTAGCTAACGCCACCACCGTAAGTTGCTGGTGCACCCACTAAACGAGCACCGCCATTTAACTCCAAAAAGTACACCTCATCAGTGATATTACGACCATAGGCATATATATTTAAACCGCTTGCAAACGTCACGTCGACGCGAACACCCAACAAACCATATGAGGGGGCGGTATTGCCATCGCCCGCGTTCAAGCGATTAGACTCTTCACCATGGTAGCTATAGTTGATGCGAGCATTTAGCTGGGTGTTATTTGCCAGTGAAATTTGATAGTTCAGAGCAGCAGTTTGACTCCATTCTGGTGAGCCGGGTAATGGGTCACCAATCGTACTGATGACATCATTTACTCGGTTTGAACTGAATTCGGTGATCTCAGTATCCAAATAGGTACCCGCTGTATTGAAAGTTACTTTATGCTCGTTCGCTTCAAACAAAGTAACTGCAATTGAGGCTTCAGCACCGCGGACTGTGGCTTCACCAACGTTAGTCCTGCCATTGGTATCGTTCGATAGGCGCGCTGTGGCCTGTAATTCTTCAAAGTCATAAGAGAACACATCAAAGGTAATGTTGATAATGTCTGTTACATAGCGAGCGCCGGCTTCATAGGCAAGTACTTCTTCCGACTCGAAGGGTTGGGTTTCTTCTTCAGAGAATATCGATGTACCATCGAAACCGCCGCCACGATAGGCTGTGCTCACAGAGGCGAAAACGTTGAGATTGTCACTAATGAAATACTGAATAGCCAATTTGCCAGATACGTTGCTGTCATCAAACTCACGATCCCATGAGAAGTTGGCGTCTGTTTTAAAGGTTTCTTCAAATACGGATAATCCCCATGGATCGGCATCAATATTTTCACCGCGGAATTTCGCATTGTCTTTGGTGTAGCGCAGGCCACCGCTTATCACTAAGTCGTTAGACACATTCCAATCTATATTAGCAAACGTAGCGAAACTATTACGTCGTTGATTATAGGGTGAACTGTACTGAGACAATACTGCATAGCTTGTCCAGTTACTGGTGAAATCCACTGAGTCATTGATAAAAAATGCGCCTGCTATCCAGTCAAATTCACCGCCGGTTGCGTCACTCAAGCGAATTTCTAACGATGTTTGGTCAAGCTCATCGTCAAAGTTGTATTGGTAGCGAGGAAATGATGTGCCGTCTCCGTTACCGCTGACATTGCGCTCACTATTTTGTAATGCGAACAGTACATCAAGGTTTAAGCCTGATTGTAATTGGCGGTTAAAGTCCCCTGAAAATCCGCTCACATCGATTTCATGTGAGTAGTATTCGCTGGTGTAAAAATCGTAAGGGTCGTTACCTTCACCTGCGTTGAGCGAGGGGTTGTCGTCTTCAAAAGCAATACGGTCATACTGACGGGTATCGCCTCGATCTTGACTCGTAAAATAATGCAATGTCAGTGAGGTTACATCATCGAAGTCATAAACGGCAGTGCCACGAAAGGCGAATAAGTCCGCGTCACCAAAGCCGTCTCGCTCGCCTGGGTCAGCAACTGGTGGTACAACACCTTCTGTACCTTCAGGGACGAACCCTGCGAAATTGCCTGCGCCTTTACCATCCATAAAGCCGCCGCCCTGTTCCATTAATACGGCTACGCGTACTCCTAAGTTTTCTGAAACTTTGCCGCCAACCGCTGCTGTGCCTGAAACAAAGTCGTATGAGCCGTATTCGATATCTGCATAGCCGTTTAACTCATCACCTGGGGCACGTGTGATGGCATTAATTGCCCCAGCTGTGGTGTTGCGCCCGTAAAGGGTGCCTTGTGGACCTTTGAGTACTTCAATACGCTCTAAATCAAAAAGAGGCATGCTTAAATAAGCGTTAGATGTTTGGTAAATGCCATCAATATGTAGCGCAACAGAAGGGTTGCCGTTTGGCTTGTAATCATCCGCCCCGCCTATACCGCGAATAGTAATAAAGCTATTTTCAGGTCCGCCAAATGCCGAGTTAATTGAAATACCGGAAAGACTATCAATTAAGTCTGTGAAATCTGTCACGCCTTGGGCTTTCAACTCATCCCCGCCTAATACTGAGATTGCTACTGGAGCGTCTTGTAAGCTGCTATCGCGTTTTAGTGCTGTGACCACAACTTCGTCCATTGGCGCTTGATAAGTCGTGGCGCCTTTACCTTGAACCTGTTTTTTCTTGGCGGCTTTTTTAATCACAATAGCACCGCTTGGCTCCTGATGAGCCTGTAAACCGCTGCCTTGCAATAATTGTTTTACTGCATTAATGACCGACAAGTTACCTGCTGTGGCCTTGGCTTGCTTGTTACTAACTAAGCGACTGGGGGCAATAATAACGCTCCCCGTTTGCTCTGAAAGTTGATTCAAAGCCTGTCCGAGAGGTTGAACAGCAATATTCACCTCATTTTGTTTGGCCAATACTTGGTGAGACGCTAAAGCAGCGAGTGCGGTGCCAAATAAAGCAAATTTAATCGAGCGGCTAAGGATTTTCATGATGTATCTTCCAATTAATTTATGAGGGTTCGTTACAAGAGTCATCACGACGATTTATTTTTCAACTTAAGTGCTTGTTTCATAAAAACTTCACACAATGGGTGGTTATTTATCCATTTTTTAATCGCTAGGGCTAAAGTGGGCCAGCAAGGTTTATTGCTGGCCGTAAATGCGTTATTCCTTGGTTAAAATACTGCGAGTATCTTCATGAGTGAGCCTTATGGAATAGGCTGATGCGAGCGCTGCTAACATGGGTTCGATTTGTGCAAAAGTAAGTGATGCGGTGATAGGCAATTCTTTGATACTTTCATCCAATATAACAACGGGTTTTTTCACGTAGCGATTGATATCCATAATCACATTTTTAAGTGCCACGTTATCGTAAATCAACCGTTCATTGAGCCAAGCGAATTCCGTTTCTGGATTGAACTGAGTGATTGGTGAGATAAAACCACCATTAATATCAGCTCGTAATTGTTCGTTCGGCCTTAGCTGTAAAATGTGTTCACTTTGGTCTTCTTGCTCAGGTAAATCTGCAACGTCAACTAAGCCCCTTTTCACTGATACTTTTAAACTATTATTTAGACTACGCTTGACTTCAAAAGCCGTGCCACGCACACGCACTTCTGTGTGCTGAGCTGTCACAGTGAATACACGACTTGGGTCGTGAGTCACATCAAAGTAAGCACTGCCTTTACGTAAGTTGACGCGTCTCTCGTTTCGGTTGATAACCACAAGAATGCTTGAGTTCCCTGCAAGGGTTACGTCGGTCCCGTCGTTTAAAGTTATATGGCGATTTTCCCCGATTGAAGAGGTAAATGCAGTCGGTGGTTGAGTGATTTCAAGGCTATTGGTGGTTGTGAAAACACCGTTGACGACCAATAACGCAATGCTTGCGGCCATCGCTGCAAGCATGGAAGCCGACGTTATTAATCTGCTTTTTGATCTTGTAAAAGTTGAAGGCTCGGAATTTTGTGAGGCATGTTGTTCTATCCATCGTACAGCTGAATCCGTCATACCTAGAGTTTGCCATACCTTTTGGCTTTGGCTAAAGGCATGTCTGTTTTCCTCATTGTGATTCAGCCATGTAATAAATTCATCGCGTTTTGTTGCGCAGGTATGCCCTGAATACAAATAGGTTAACCATTCTCTGGCCTCAATTTGTTGAATGCTGGAGGCTGATTTGTTACTTTCAAGTGTGGTTGAGGGGCTATCTGTAGCGTCTTTTTCTTGAATATTCATTGTTTGTGCTCCCTGGCGATTTTATTCGAGGGAATGTTATTGGGCTGCTCGCTATTGCGGATGTGATGTTCCTGCTCATCAAAGGATTCCAAGACCGCCATTGCCCCATTTAGCTGCCGGCAAATGTCAGCGACACTCCAGCCTGTATCAGCGGAAATTTGGGAGTATGTTTGGCCCTTGATACGGGCGCGCATTAGAATTTCACGTTGTTTTTCGCTAAGCTGTTCAGTGCCTTTTTGAATAGCGGCTATGCGCTGTTTACCCTGTAAAATAGTTTCCGGGCATATTTCATTAAATTGGCCCTCAGTTAGCTGAATTTGCTCGGCGATGAACTCACGAGCTTTGCATAATCTACCAATCGATTTGAGGGTGATATTGATGGCGATTTTGATGATGTACGCTTTAGGGTCTTCTATCTTGTCCAGGTTTGGCATTTGAGCGAATCGGCTAAAAGCTTCTTGGACCACATCTTCTGGCTCCGGTGGACCAGAGCCATAACAATTGCGCAATATTCGACAAACGTCTCGCCAATGTGCACGAAACAGGCTATCGATGGCGCTTTGCTCATTTATTTTACGTGAATTAAATGTCGACGGCGATAACGCAGAGGACTGTGGCTTTAAATAAGAATTGAGGAAAAAAAGTGGGGCTTTTTGTAAAGCTTTACTCATTACTTAGGCTCTATCACACTAACACGCGGGGATATTAGCGACTAAATAAAACAAGAAAATGACAGTTTGGCGCTTTTAGGTAATCTTCATTAAAACGTCATATTTTGTTTTCAGAGCGATAAATGACCTCTAACCTATTTAAATAATAAAAAGTTGTCACAAAAAAAGCCGGCGAACCGGCTTTTTCAAGTACTCATGATGTGCTGGAAAACGTTTATTTTCTGAAGCGTTTGCCCACCCCTAACCCCAATAAACCTAATCCTAAAATGGCAAGACTAGTTGGTTCTGGTACGTCGCGTTTGTCTAAACCAACCACTATGTTGTCGAACTCTCCCGCTATGCCCGAAGATACCACTCGCAAACGGTTAAAAGCTTCACTGGCATTAAAGGCTATATTCACATAAACATTTGATGAATCTGCCGCTTGATTACCTGATGTACCATTCAATTGACTCAATAACTCAGCGCCGGTAATACTATTTACCAGCACATCATTAGCGTAAAACTCAAATGAGTTGTACGTGTCCACTGAACCCCAGTAAAAACCGAGATAGTTAACGCTCGATCCCGCTAACGAGGGTATTGTTGAGCCTATGTTAGCCAAAAAATTGGTGTAATCAATGTCCACATAGCTATCGGTACCCACAGTTGAAGGCGTGGTATAGGCATAACATGTACTGTCACCAGCGGGAGCTGCCGCGATGTTTTTCGATGAGCCTTTACGAACATTCAACACTGATGGGTCGCTTGTGGTGATGTCCAGCGGTGAGTTAATGGCACAACCATTTGATAAGCCTGCAACGTTATAGCTTTCGTCCTGAGTTAAGGGTAAGCCGCCGATAGCGGTCGCCTTATCGAAGGTTTCAACGAAAAAGCCGTCGTTAAGAGAGTTAATGGTGTTATTCGCATTGACGTTAAGGCTAGTTTTACCTGAACCGTCAGTGGCTGCTTGGCCGCCAAATGTTATGGTCGCGGCGATTGCTGACTGACCCATCGCTAACGTTAACATTGAAAGTGTGAATAAGTATTTTGTGTTTCCGAGTAAGGTTTTCATTTTGTAACTCCGTTAAGCTGCTACATCTACATCTACATATACTGCTACCATTTATATTTGCATAAGTTGTGCCAATATAAATAATGTCTATATATCATGATATTAGTTTAGAGTAGGTAAAATAACGCACCGAATGCGTAAAAATAGATGACGTTTTCGCACAAAAAATACCCACGCAGTGTAAAAAATTCCGAATAACGAAACGCCGCCTTACATAGCGTAATTTTGAGGTATTCAAATCTTGTGGTGCCTAATAAGATTAGTTGGCTGACAGTAGGGGATATTCACGGCCATTTATGCAGTGTATTGGTACATTTGAACGCGCCAATTGAATCAGCTTGATTGTTTTTAGACATTAATGAATGGATGTCTTAATAGTAAAGGCTTTGGTGGGGTAATTAATAAATACATGCTAAATGACCGTGCCGTTTCATTTGCCATTTACGCTTGAAAAATAAGCAAAAAAAAAGTCGGCGAACCGACTTTTATTTCAAAAATAAACGATTTATTTTTGCAATTTTTTACGTAATGCTAAGCCCATTAATCCCAAACCTAAGAATGCTAAACCAGTTGGTGCTGGCACATCACGCTTTGTTAATCCAACAACAATGTTATCGAACTCACCCGCTATACCAGAAGAAACCACGCGCAGTCGATTGAATGCTTCATCAATTGTGAAATCAATATTCACATAAACATTTGATTTGTCGGATTCTTTATCACCTTCAACACCGCCAAGTAAGTTTAATATTTCTTCACCAGCAATGCTTTTTACTAACGTATTATCTGAGTAAAACTCGAATGTGTTGTATGTATCAATTGAACCCCAATAGAAACCTAAATAGTCGATACTTGAACCGGCTAAAGACGCTTCGATACTTCCTATGTTGGTTAAGAAGTCAGTGTAATCAATATCTACAAAACTTGGTGTGTCTACAGTGTCTGGAGTTGTGTACGCGTAACAAGTGTCATTACCGGCAGGTGCCGCTGCAACATTTCTCTCCGAACCGGAACGAACATTTAACACGTTGGTTGCACTAGGCTGAACGAGTAAAGGTGAGTTTATAGCACAACCAGTGGATTTGTCTGTTACATTGTAACTTGTGTCATTTGCAGAAGGTAAACCTGGGATGGCAGTAGCCACATCGAAGGTTTCAACAAAAAAACCATCGCTGATAGTATTAATTGTATTATTTGAGTTTACGTTAACACTTGTTTTACCTGAATCATCAGTGGCTGCTTGGCCGCCAAAAGTTATAGTCGCTGCACTAATCTGTTGTGATGCGGTCAATGCTACTAAAGCAGCGGCGGATAAAAACTTAGCTTTTTTAAATAAACGTGTCATAGGTTACTCCTTTACGACGACCTAACTGCAAACTTGTTATTGTAATTATTGATAAAGCACTAATTAAGCCAACTTTGATTAATTCTTTAATTTCAGTGCCTTACCTTTAAAGTTGATTGGCATCGGAACAGTAGTGTAAAAAAAGTGGACGTTATTTAAACGCATTGTTTCAATGCGCAGACGCTTTATAAGGTTGCTTATTATAGCTGTGGTTAAGTTTTAATCAATGTTGTTTTTTTCTTTGGTATATAAACGGTTGTAATTATCAGTTTTATGCTTATTGTTCAAACGCAAATGGCAGTATATCGTTCATGGTAAGCGTTTTAATTTCACCTTCGCTGGTAGCCATATGTACTAAGGTGTCTTTACTGGCGAACTCGAAAATACGTTGTCGACAACCACCGCAGGGGGAACAAAAATGTTCATTTGGACTGGCAATGAGGATTTCCCGTACTTGCCGTGCCCCGCCAGCTACCATAGCAGCAAGCGCGTTACCTTCGGCGCATTGACCAAGTGGAAAAGACACATTCTCTACGTTACAGCCCGTGTATGTGTTTCCGTCTTCCGCGACTAATGCCGACCCGACCCTGTAATCAGAATAAGGAGCATGAGCTTTGGCTTGAACATCCAAAGCGGCGTTGAATAATATTTGTAAATCAGTTTGTTGCTTGTTCAAAATGGTTTCACTTGTTTTTGTGCTAGCCAGTTAGTGTGCATTATTTTTACAACTTGATACAGTAGATTGCAATTTTCGACCCGTGGTTGTCTTTACATTTATCGCTAAATACGCCACTCTGCTTTTTTATTTACTATCAATTTTCTGGCTGATTTTGCTTTTTATCGCCATCAATTTTAGGTCAAGCGTCGCACATTCTTATGCAAAATAAATTTTTCTCACTGATATTGTTAGGATTCTTGCTAGGCGGATGTGCCAGTGATAATCAATTACAGGGTAGTCAGGCGCAAATGAGTAACTTATTACTCGCGGAACCTGCACCTATGAGTGTACGTTCGCAAATGGCTATTGCGCGCTACAGCCAAATTTTAGCTAAAGCCCCATTAGAAGAACATGAGCGTGCGGAGCTACTTCATCAGCGTGGCATGTTGTATGACAGCGTGGGCTTGGCAGGGTTGGCTCAGTACGACTTTGATCACGCCATACGTTTAAAGCCCGACATGGCGGAAGCCTATAATTCATTAGGTGTGCATTACACACAGCAGATGAATTTTATTCAAGCTTATGAAGCGTTCGATGCCACGTTGGACATTAATCCTGAATACGAGTTTGCATTTCTGAATCGCGGTATTGCACTTTATTATGGCGGTCGTCCTGATTTAGCCGTCAATGATTTCGGTGAGTTCTATCGTAAAGATCAATCAGACCCTTATCGAGCACTTTGGTCATTTATTGCTCACAGTGAGCTTGACCAAACTGAAGCGTTAATGACGTTAAGCAAGAATCGAGAGAGTCTAGATAACGACAATTGGGCGACCCATTTGGTTGACCTTTATTTAGGCCGAATTGACGAGCAGGCATTATTAAATGGCCTTATTCAAGGTGTAACTAGCCAGCAAGAGCTCACTGACCGTCTATGTGAAGCCTATTTTTACCTTGGTAAATATAATTCGGCTCAAGGCAATCGTGGAGTTGCTTCGAACTATTTTAAGTTAGCACTTAGCACAAATGTCTTTGAGTATGTTGAGCATCGATACGCTCGTTTAGAACTAGATATGTTAAGAGATCAAGCTGTCGCTGAAAGTGAAGCTCCTTAAGGCGGCAGTGCTTTTGAGCCGCGCAAGGTGCTAAAAAGCAGCCTTGGATTATTATGTACTTTAGCTTGGCTGTTTACAGGGCACAGCGATGTTATTCAGTATTTACCCTTCTTACACAATCAGGCTAATAGCAACCAGCAACCTCTACACTACCTGTACCGTGCTTATCGGGCCGGAGATGAGCAAGCTCTTGAGCAATTAAGTCAAAGGGCCATAGCGCTCAATGATGGCTATTGGCTGCATTTCGCCAAATTAGCAGGCTCTGCCCAAGCAAAGCGTTACTTTTCGTACCTGCAGGTTGGAAATGAAGGAAATAAAGCTGCTATAAAAGCGCTGAATTATTCCGCCAAGCGCGGTGAGCTAGATGCCCAAGTTGCGTTGTACCATCACTGGATCACTCAAAACCAATTAGAAAAGGCGCAGCACTGGTTATCGCGTGCCGCTAAACGTGATGCAAGTAGTGCACTCATGTATGCCAAATGGTTGTCACTCAAGGGACAAGAGTCACAAGCCTTAGAGTCACTTCAAATCGCTCAACAGCTGGGCAGCGCAGAAGCATTGAAGTTACTCAATATGCGTGCCGGGTCTGCTCCCAAAAAATACAGTGAATTAACGCTGGCTTCATCAAAAGCGGTCGTGGAAAATTGTGCCCAGCGGCTACAGTTTGTTGCCAGCAGCTTGCATTCAGTTATGCAAGGACAAGCGTTCATCGATAATTTTGCCAACGATGAGCGCTTAAAAACCTTACCTATCTGTATCAACCGTCCTTTATGGCTTGCTCCTGATTCATTAACGTGTTCAGGTAATTGGCAAGGAGCTGGCCGGTTAGGCTGTAATATGACCCGAATGAGCCAGTCACTTTTTGGGCAACGCTTCACCCATGTAGTGGTATTGGCGCAAGCAGGAAAGGCAAATGTACACAATGGGGTGATGTTTTTAGACAGTCAGGACGATTACAACGTATTTGTACATGAGCTTGCACATTTCGCAGGTTTTATAGACGAATATCCATTGTCCGAAGGGCTGGCTAGCGTGATATGTGAGCTTAACGATGCCCCGAACTTGCGAGTGAGTCGCCAAGGACATCAGCCTGACATGCTAGGTTGGCAAGGCTTAACGAAAGGTCAGCGTATTGCAGTCAGTGAATCACGCACCTGTGATAATCACCAAGCTCAGGCTTATAAGCCCAGCACCAAAATGACCTTTATGGAGTTTTACGATGTGCCTTATATTCCCCCCATTTACCTACGGGCCTGGGCTGAACGACTCGCAAATAAGCCATTATTAACGCCTGCTTACATTAATTTTTATCAGGGTTATGATGCTAAAGGGGACACTGAGCAAGGTACGTATTGGCGAACCCGCTACCAGCACTACCTACAAGCGGATTAAGTAAAGCCAATTGGATCTAACGGGAAGTGTGATTTTTGTTCATACAGGCGGTATACTACTCGGACGATTTATGATGTTTGTGGTAACCAACATAGCACTATGAGCCAAGCACTTTCTATTGGTACGGTAGATTATCCGTTTCCAGCAAAACCAGCTCGATTAACTTCTGCTCAGCAACAAGATTACATCGACAAAATTAAACAGCTACTCATCGAGAAGAATGCCACGCTCGTTGCGCATTACTATACCGATCCTGAAATTCAGGCATTGGCTGAGGCAACCGGTGGTTGTATTTCTGACTCCCTTGAAATGGCACGTTATGGCAGAGACTGTGACGCACAAACGCTTGTAGTGGCAGGAGTGCGTTTTATGGGAGAGACTGCAAAAATACTCAGCCCAGATAAAACTGTCATCATGCCAACCCTCGAGGCAACCTGTTCATTGGATATAGGGTGTCCTGAGGCTGAGTTTTCAGCATTCTGTGATGCGCATCCAGATCACACCGTTGTGGTTTACGCGAATACGTCTGCGGCAGTAAAAGCTCGGGCTGATTGGGTTGTAACGTCCAGCATCGCCCTTGAAATTGTTGAGCATTTAGACTCCCAAGGTAAAAAAATCATTTGGGCACCGGATCGTCACTTAGGTGCTTATATAGCCAAAGAAACTGGCGCAGACATGTTGATGTGGCAGGGGGAGTGTATCGTGCATGATGAGTTTTCTGCCAAAGCCCTGCGCGATATGAAACACCTTTACCCTGACGCTGCGGTACTCGTGCATCCAGAGTCACCTGCTAGCGTGGTGGAGTTAGCCGATGCAGTTGGCTCAACGACCCAGTTAATAAATGCAGCAAAAACCATGTCTAATAGCCATTTTATTGTTGCAACTGACCGTGGTATTTTTTATAAAATGCAGCACGCAGCCCCAGATAAAATTTTGCTTGAAGCACCAACGGCAGGTAATGGTGCAACATGTAAAAGCTGCGCCCATTGCCCGTGGATGGCTATGAATGGCTTACAGGCTATTTACGAAGCATTGACGGAAAAAAGCGGTCACGAGATCTTTGTTAGCGATGAACTACGTAAAAAAGCCCTGATACCACTAGACAGAATGCTCGATTTTTCCGCTGAGCTTAAAATGAAGGTAACAGGTAACGCCTAGTTAAGCATTTGAAGGGATTATTAATCATGTGAAAGCCAGCTACTGCTGGCTTTTTCATTTTTCGGCCACATTAACAGTGTAGAGTTTTGTTTTAATTCCACTATTTAGGAGTGTTTCATGCCAGATTTAAGCCGTTACAAAGGGATCGTTTTCGATATGGACGGAACGCTAATTGACTCAATGGGCTCACACGCTATTGCATGGCAACAAACTTGTGAGCATTTTGGTTATCCTTTTGATGGTCAATATATTCATGACCTTGGGGGAGTACCGACACGGCAAATAGCCAAGTTACTTAATGAAAAACATGACCTCCATCACGATGTAGACGACGTCGCCGAAGTCAAGCGTCAAGCTTGGTTAGCCCTCGATGACAATCTCAGTGTTATTGACGACACATTTCAAGTGATGCAGCGCTACGAAGGCGTGTTACAAATGGGCATAGGGACAGGTTCAGAGCGAGACAATGCTATTCGTATGCTTACAGAAACGGGTTTACTCGACCGAGTCGAAACCGTGGTGACCGCATCAGATGTCACTAACGGTAAACCACACGGTGAAACGTTTTTAACCGTCGCGAAAAATATGGGCCTCAGAGCAGATGAATGTGTGGTGTTTGAAGATACAGAAATAGGCCGACAAGCTGCCGCAAATGCAGGCATGGATTGCATCATGGTCATAAACGGCAAGATTGAGCTACCTGCCTGATTAGCCTAAAAAGGTGTCAATTTAAGTGAAAACACAATAATTGTTTAATAAATAGTCGTCTTAATCGCTAATTAACCT
>NZ_BAER01000058.1 GCF_000315055.1 Paraglaciecola polaris LMG 21857
CATATTAATTTATACGATTAATCATAATTAATTTATCAATTATTGATAATTTCATTCACGAAAGAAGTAGCTAGATACAGCTCCCTGCAATTTAATAGGCATTGCCGCCGCCATTCTTTGTGAGATTTATCGAAGAAGTTCTAGTCATGCTTAAAATCAGCATTCTTAACGTCGAATGCGATAGTGATCCTTTCATCATCTTCGGAAAACTTTTCTGTTCCGTGCCACATATATGATGGAAATATCACTAATTTTCCGACCTTAGGCTCTACGTAATGCTTAGGCGGCAATTCGTTTTGTAAGTCTAAATTAGGCGCCCCAAGTTTTAGCCAGCCTGCCTTAGAGTTTGAACATTCTAATTTTTGAGGTAATTTAATATAAAGTACAGAGCTAAATGTACCTAGAGGGTGAATATGATTAGAGTGGTAACCATCTTTATTTAATTTAACAGACCAAGAACCCACAAACTGGTATGAACTTAACCCTTCAAAATACTTGCTTTTAGAAATTAACGGCTGCGTATCCAATGCATAGTCGTGTAAACACGATTTAATTGAAGCGAGTAAATCACTTACAACGGGATGGTCTTGAGAGAATAGGTTTCCTCTTGTTTGGGTGCCGCCTTGTAAAGTTTGCTCTAGCGGCTGATTTTGCCCCGTATGTAAATGTCGTACATACTCGCAAATTTTGGTACAGAACGCTTCGAGAGTATCAACATTATCGGGAACAGGAATGTAATATTCTTTTACCATTCCGCAGTAGTCATTTAGTTCGGACTCTAAAGGATCGGCTTGTAGACGAAGGCATGTACCCAAGTACGCTATAGCAAGCTTATTTTTGGCATCAGCTTGCAGTATCTCCTCAAGAATTAACTTTGCTTTACTTAATTTGTTTGACTCGATTAGAACACGGATAAAATTTAATTTTTGATCTACGTTCACGCTATCAGATATCGCCATTTTTTCGTAAAAAACGAGCGCCTGTGCCTTGTTGCCTAATCCGTTGTAGCACATTCCAAGTAATTCAAAATAGGTTGTTTCTAGCTTAAACCGCTCATTTAAAGACTCTAGGAAAGACAACGCTAGGCTACAATCACCGATCCTGATGAGTGTGCGTACATAAGAAAACCTTAACGACGACGATTCACTTTTTTCGAATGCGGATAAGTAGCTTGAAAGAAAACGTTCCTGGTCTTTAAGTTCCCACAATATTTCATTTAAGTTTTGATGTGATTCAATATATTCGCAGTTTAGCGCTAGTGCTCTGACATAGTAATGCACTGCTGTTTGGAGCTCGCCTAAGTCAGAGTGCGCATTCCCCATATTATGAAATAACTCAAATGCGTTTAATCCACTTCTCTCCAACGTTAGCAACAACGCCAGCGCTTCTCTCGGTTTATTATTCACCCTTAAAGCTACGGCATACGCATGCATTATATCAGTGTTGTGTGGATTCTCTAAAAACAGCTTTTCGAAACACTTCATCGCTTTACTAGAACGACCCATTGCCCTATAGATATTCGCTTGTTGCAAACGAAAAGTAAGTTCCAATGGCCAGTGACTTAATGCATCGTCTACAAAAGTTAACGCCTTGTCATACACCTCTTGGCTGCTTAGCGTAGCGATGTAATTCTTATGTGCTTCTTTGAAATCAGGCTTGAGCTGAATTGCTTTTTGAAAGAAACGCTCGGCACGCTCGAAGTTTTGCTTATTTTTATAGCAAAGTGCTAGATTATTTAAAACGAACGGCTGATTTGGGCTGTGTCGTAGTGCTCTTTTCAACAAAGGAATAGCATCGTCATATCGTCGAATACTTGAATATAAAACACCTAATAATTGGTTGGCATTAATGTCATTCGGTTTTTTAAGTAGATAGGCTAAATACAAATTTTCAGCATATTCAATGTTTCCAGCTTTATGCGCAGCTAAAGCAACAGTGAGATCATTCACAAATCAACTTGCCTCATTTATTCAAACATAAAAAAAGGTGAGCTAAGCTCACCTTTTTAACACTACTTGCCTACCCTACTCTTTAGAAAGTAGCAGTAACGTTTATGTAGTAAGTACGGCCAAATACGTCATATGTAGCCGGGTACGTGTTCGCTTGCTGTGCGTTATCACCAAGAATTGGTGGTTCTTTGTCAAACAAGTTATCAATACCAGCAGTTACACGGTAGTTGTCATTGAAGTAGTAACTAGCAGATGTATTAAAGTAGCTCTCTCCATCAATTTTTTCTACTGCGTAATCAGTGCCGCTGTCATCATCATGAGTTTCACCAATGTAGCGCCATACAAGCTGCGCAGTAAAGTCGTCACCAGTCCATTTAAACGTCATACGATGTTTATAATCAGGTAATGGTTCGCCGCAGTCAGAACCGAAGTTACCGGCACATTCAATCGCAGGCTCTCCTGGACCAGGCAAGAAATCAGATTCTCTAGTAAATGTACCCAAGTAATCTACCGAAACCGCTCCACCTTGGAAATCAGTCGTATAGCTAGAGATTACGTCATAACCTTTAAGTGTGATAGAAGCAATGTTCTGTGACGACGTTTGTACGAAGTCGATGCTACCATCAGAACGACGGTTAACATTATTACAGTATATGCTGTTCACACCACCACGAGGGTCTGTAGGGTCGTAACATACTGCAAGAATGTTATTAGTACCGCCACCAAATGCGCCGACTGCATCATCTATTTCAATGTTAAAGTAATCCACACTGAAAGTAAGATCTTCCGTTGGCTCCGCTACAAAACCGATAGTATAGGTATCAGCTTCTTCTTGTTTAAGGTCTGGGTTACCACCGCCAATTGAACGTACTTGCCCAGAAGCAGGGTTAATTAGAGGAGTAAATACGTTCGCAGCAGGTACACCTGTCGCTACACACATCGCGCGAATAGCGTCAGTTTGTGCACCAGCAGAACCAGATGCTGAACAAGGATCTGATGCTGGAGGGAAGCCCTCACTCTGCGGAGAGAATAACTCACCGATATTTGGAGCACGAACCGCAGTGTTGAAACCAGCGCGGAAGCGCAGTTGCTCGATAGGCGCCCAAGAACCAGCTATTTTGTAGCTATCAACTGAACCTGCAGTGCTGTAGTCAGCTGTACGGTATGCCAATTCCATTTCTAAGCTGTAAGCAAAAGGTAAATCGAACAATATAGGTAGGAATGCTTCAACGTAGAATTCGTCTACTTTATATTGACCAGCAAGGCCTGGTGCACCATTGAAACCAGCGATAGTGCCTGCGGCTAGATCTTGAGACGGTAAAAATTCAAAAGACTCTGAGCGATTTTCATAACCAAACGCAATCCCTAATGGGCCACCAGGTAATTCAAAGAAACCTTCTGAGTCACCGGAAATGTTAGCAGCAAAAAGCTTCTGCTCAAAAACAGCGTTAGAATTAACAGCAGTACTTACAAATGAAGCGGCTTCAGGTGAAATATTACCTTCACCGTATAAGTTCATTGGTGAACAACCTGAAATACCACCATTCGCAGAGGTATTAGCACATGATGGATTGCCATCAGCGTCCAAAATAACTTGACCGGCGTCATCAGTGGCTAGCAATAATGCTTGCGAGAAACGGTCACGGTTAACGTTACCCAACTGTGCAGTGGTTTGGTTAACCTTACCAGTTTGATAATAAGTATCGTAAGTCCAGTTAGAATCACCAAACGCACCTCTCATTCCGAACTGGAACTGATAGGAGTTAAATGCATCTTCAGAACGACGAGGTCCAACCTCTAACATACGACGACGGAACTGCGCGGTACCTGTGTCATCAATACCATCACCATCGGTATCGATACCATTACCGGTAACACCCGACAAAATTGCTTGAGTCTCAGGTGTTATGAAAGGGTTACCATCAATAGTGAACTCAGCTTCCTGAAGAATCGGTGTTGCAGCCAACTGCTGTGGTACGCGGCTGTCAGTAAACATAGCACGACCGTAAATTTCAGCATTATCAGATATTTCGTAATGGCCTAATGCTGTAATTTGATGACGCTCTTGCGGTAACTGAAGGTAGTTAGTGGGCGCAAAGTTGTAAAAATCGTTATCATCACCAGAAGAAATAAACTCTCGAATACTACCGTCTGTGTTAAAAATACCAGGGCTGCCATCAAATTGAGGGAAAGCGGAGTTAATACGAGTAGCCGGAACTAATGAAGAACCGCCATCAAAAAGATTGCCCTCGCCATCATCAAATTGTGCGAAGGTAGAGAACCCTCTTGCATCTTGTAACACAGCTTCACGGTCAGCGTAGGCCATATTGAATACAACGTTACCTTTACCATCGGCGAAGTTACCACCAATTGTTAAATCAGCATTCCAAATTGTTGCATCGCCTTCTTCTGATGATTCATAACCAACGCTGGTTTGAACACCTTCAAAATCGTCTTTCAATATAAAGTTAACAACACCTGCAACAGCATCAGAACCGTAAATCGCAGATGCACCACCCGTTAGTACTTCAACATTTTCGATAAGCGCAGTAGGAATAGCATTAATATCTACTTGGCCACCCGCAGTTGTAGGAACAACTCGAGTACCGTTGATTAACACTAATGTACGGTTAGTACCAAGACCACGTAAGTCAATTGACGCAGTACCATTACCTGGGTTGTTAGACGTACCATCAAGTCCTGGAACAACTTGAGGAAGGGTATTTAGAAGTGATTCTGTATTAACCGTTGCCGTTAATACGAATTGATCAGAACCTAAAGATGCAACAGGCGCATTTGAAACGAAATCAGCTTTACGGATACGAGAACCTGTAACAGAGATTTTTTCTACAGCTGCGGTTTCTTCAGCGGCTGCAGCATTCGCAGCTTCTTGAGCGTAAACATTGCTAGATGAAATAGCTGCAACTGTACCAACAGCCATAGCCAGACGAATCGACTTCGTCAACTTTGAGTTTGTAAACATGTATGTCTCCCTGGACCACTATATGTGTTTAGTGTTTATTCGCTAATGCGATTTTTTATTAAGTAAAGGTAGTGAACCTCACTTGAATAGTATCCAAACAAACTTGCCTAGGTCAATGCTTTAGAACATCTAACACTCAAAAGTTATGAATGAAATGCCAAGGAAGCATTAAAAAAGTAAATTTATATTTACAAATGTTACATTGCTGCTTCATTTTTATTCAATGACGCCATAAATAAACTACAAATACTATTTAGCATTCACCTAAGAGCCAGCTTTTGAAAACTAGTGAATAAACAATGGCGTTAGTTTTCTCTCATTTATCAGAAACTTCTAAATGGTAGATTTTGAAATAAACTCTTTCATAAATATTGGCTTGGCTTATGCTGTTGGCAACAAAATTTGAATGAATAGTCCTGCACTCGGCTCGAAGTACACGCAAAACAGGTAAGGAAAATTTAAATGAAACTAGATGATGATATACATAACTATTATGAGCATTTAGTGCTTGAGCATATCACAGAGTTGAAATTGCCTTTGGCAAGCGATGAAGACTATGTTGCAGATTTATGCTGTTTAGCATTGAACCAGCTGCCACCTAGGTATATACGTTACGAAGTAGACATGTCTTTTTATTTGGCGCAGAGCGAACGTCAGCAAATGGAGATGAATACACAGGACGCAGTGAATAAGGCCATTCAATTTTTAGATAAAAAGGATAATAAATAAGCTGGTACGGAGAATTGGGTGGCGGTTCTCCAGCCACATTCCGGCACATGAGTCGTCTGCTGCGGCTGCTCCCTTCCAGGCCTGACCGAGTTCACAGAGTATCATTGCGGAGGGACCAAAGAACCACCATAGAAACTTGCCTAAATGATATAAAGTTGCTCTACATCAGTTAGGCGGCGCATTATGACAAAACTAAATTTAGATGCAAGCCACATCCTTGATATAAGGACTTTTTTGCCACTATTTTTTGAATTTTTCTTCGGCAATAGTGTTAGCGACCCTATTAGTGGCTAAGTTTTGTTCATCGGCACGTGTATATACTTCCATTAGTGTTGCGCCAATTTTCTCCAAGTGCGTTTTTAATGCTTCGTTAGAACTCAACATCTTTTGATGGTAAATGTCGATAATCCCTCCAGCATTAATAACGTAGTCAGGGGCATACAAGATCCCTTTATCTTTAAGCAATTCACCTAAATCTTCCGACGCCAATTGATTATTTGCCGCTCCTGCAATGACCTTTGCTTTTAGCGTACTTATCGACTGACGGTTAACAGTAGCGCCCATTGCACAAGGGGCGATCACATCCACGTCTAACGTAAGAATTTCATCGGGTGATACGATCGTTGCATTCAGTTTTTCTTTCGCTCGATTTACCCCTTCAGGATAAATATCAGCAACAAATAGCTCAGCCCCTTCCCGATGCAAGTGCTCAGCGAGCCTGTAACCAACATGCCCTAGTCCTTGAATAGCGACTTTCTTACCCTGTAAATCGGAGCCAAAGTGATATTTGACAGACGCTTTAACGCCTGTAAATACGCCATAAGCTGTTGAGGGTGCGGGGTTTCCATCTGCTTCCTCTCCTGCAAAATGGTAGGATGCTTTGGTTCCTGAAATATGTGTCGTTTCCTCAGCCATGATTTGTAGATCAGCTACTGACATGCCCGAATCTTCTGCACTGATGTATTGACCACTTAGACTTTCCACAAAGCGGCCCATTGCACGCATCATATCAGCACTTTTATGCACGCGAGGATCCCCAAGGATAACGGCTTTACCGCCCCCCTGATTTAGATTAGCCATTGCCGCTTTATAGGTCATGCCTTTTGACAATCTAAGCACGTCGTTCAGAGCCTCATCCGAATTAGCATATGGCCACATCCTACAGCCACCAAGAGCGGGACCTAAATAGCTATTGTGCACAGCAATAATGGCTTTTAATCCGGTCTTTTTATCGTGGCAAAAAGCGACGTGTTCATGTTCATCAAATTCGATATGGTCAAAAACAGACATTCTAGTAGTACTCTGAGTAAGATTAGCGAAACTTGTCGCTATACTAGCGCAGATCAAAGAGGACATGCCTTGCGATGTTAATGTGACAGAATTACTACCTTGCAACAGTAGTCATTATCCATGAGTTAATATAGGATATATATCCTAATATCTGTGCTTGAAAATGATAGACTTTTTCAGCATGCTAGCCGCGAATTTTACTTCGCTATAAATTGAAAAATAATGATGAAATTGGACAAATTCGACCGCGAAATTTTAAGAGTGATGCAAAAAGATGCAACCGTTTCTATGGCTGAGCTAAGCCAAAAAGTCGGCTTGTCTCATACCCCCTGCTGGCGACGTGTTAAACGCATGGAAGCAGATGGGATTATTTTGCAAAAAGTAACCTTGCTCAATAGTAAAAAGCTTAACTTGGGCGTTTCGGTATTTATTTATGTGACGTTGAAAAACCATGATGGTGAATCATTAAACGATTTCGAAAAAGCGGTGCAAAATATAGACGAAATAGTTGAGTGCCATACAACTAGTGGTGAGAAAGATTATCTATTGAAAGTGATTGTCGAAAGTATTGAAGAGTACGAACATTTACTTAAATCAAAATTAACCCACTTACCGTTAGTAGACCATTTAAGTTCTACATTTGCCCTTAAGCAAGTGAAAAACACAACTGAACTGCCTATTAAGCAACAATAATCCTTTAATGATAAAACGAAGCGGTAATACATAGTTTAGATGGATTATCGCTCTACCTGTCATTATCGGCTCAAATCCGTTTTTTCTCTTGTTGATTAGCTCCCCTAAAGCTATACATTCTCCTCATCGACTCTTTCGCTGGATAATTTCGAAAAACACGCCACGGAAACCCGTTTTAACGAAAAGATGCAGTCGTATTCCGTCTTTCTTTGCTGCGCTTTCGCGCAAAACATCTAATTTATTCAAGGCGTTATGATCTTCCCCCTGCTTAGGCATGAACTCATTTATACCATTAAAATAGGGCACTGGGGTATCCACGAAATCCACCCCCATTGCGCGCAGTATTTTGACTGTTTGGTCTATATCATCAGTGGATAAAGCAATATGCGGTATCCCCTCTGCATTATATTTACGGATATATTTTTTTATTTGAGATTTATCATCAGATGATTCAGTGATGGGAATACGTATTTTCCCACAGGGTGAAGACATGGCTATACTGGTTGGCGTCGTTGGTTTGTCTTCGATTGCACAAAAACGAACTTCCCTGAAGTTACCCAAACGTTCATAAAAATTTGCCCATATGACCCCATTACCGCGTTTTACGTTATGGCTAAGATAATCCAGAGTATGCAAGCCCACACCACACTCTTGCATTTTTTGTTGCCAATTCGGGGCGAAGTTAAAATCAATATCATAAATTGAATCATCGTCATAACGGTCGACGAAATAAAGCGAGGTCTCGCCAATTCCGTGTACCGCCTGGCGATTGAGCTCCACCGGCCCAAGATTGCCCTCAAATGGTTTAGCCCCATTTTCAACTGCATGTTCCAGCGCAACTTTTGCGTTTTTTACGCGAAAAGCTATTCCGCACACGATTGATCCATATAACCGTGCAAAGCTTTCCACTCGTGATGACGGCTGAGCGTTAAGAATAAAGTTAATGCCACCTTGTTTATACAGCCACACCTTTTTAGAGTGATGCTCGGCTATTTTTGCAAAGCCCAAGGATATGAACAAGTCATCAAGGGCATCGATGCCTCGTTCGTCAGCAGCTGTAAATTCAATAAATTCAAAACCGTCTGTGTTTAAAGGATTATAGGTGGTGCCCAAAGACATAATTTTCTCTTGGATAATTGCGCTACTACAGCAATTAACCTGAAAAAAACAACCTTGCATAGGGCACCGCTATTAATATAGCAGCGAGGAAACAAGAACAAAAAGTAACATAATGTTTACATTGTAAATTTGCTTATTTTATACAATACAAGATAACGGTTACTGACCTCGCGTTGTCAGCTTTACACTACAGTAGCGTAGTTAAATCTTTACAGACTTTTTATTGATCCCGTAATCGCGCAATTTATTTGCGATAGCGGTATGACTGAGACCCAGTTTTTTCGCCAACAAACGCGAACTAGGGTAACTAGGATAAAGCCGCTGTAATATACTTTTTTCGAAACGTTTGACCTCTTCATCTAAACTGCCTTCAAAGTTTTCGGTGACAAAACTCATGGCATTCGCGCTCGACGGGATCTGAATATGCTCTTTTCCCAATTCGTTCCCCTCCAACAAAGATACCGCACGATAGAGCACATTTTCTAATTGGCGCACGTTTCCGAACCATGGGTACGCTTGAATATAATCCACACACGATTTCGTTAGTTTCGGGACCTTGCGCCCTAGCGTCAGACTATGTTGTTTCAAAAACGTTTCCGCCAGCGGGATAATGTCCATTTTACGTTCACGTAATGGTGGTATACCGAGACTCAGTACATTTAATCGATAATACAAATCTTCACGAAAGCGCCCCTCTTGCACTAACTGAGTGAGATCTTTTTGCGTTGTACAAATAAAACGTACATCGACTTTCACTTCTTTGGTATCACCCACCCGTCGAAATTTGCCGTCTTGAAGTACTCGAAGTAACTTAGCTTGAAGTTGCGGCGACATGTCCCCTACTTCATCCAAAAATAAGCTACCTCCTTGGGTTAACTCTAGTAGTCCTTCTTTACCAGATGTCTGTCCAAACGCACCTGCGGCGTAACCAAACAACTCTGTTTCTGCTACGTTATCTGGCAGTGAGGCACAATTTAAGACTAAAAAACTGGCATCTTTTCTGCGACTTGCCTCATGACATGCATGAGCGATAAGCTCTTTACCGGTGCCAGTTTCACCATAGAGCATAATAGGGCCATCAAGTTCGGCCATGCGCTTCGCTTCACGCACCACTTTTTTCATGATTTTGCTCGACGCTTGAATCGACATAAAGCTGTCGATAGATGCCTCATGAAATACTGTGAGTTGCTGGCCAAGCCGTTGTTCGGATTTAAGGATAAAAACTGCGCCTGCCAGTATCGGCTCCCCTCCCGAATCCGGCACCATAACGGGTAGGATGTCCGCTAAATAATTCTGCTCAATAAAGCGTACTTTTTGTGTAATGCTGGTAATTTTTTTACTTTCTAACCAACGCGGGGTATTAAACCCCTTAACGAGCTCATCGATATCTAGCCCGATCAACGCTTCACGCTGCGTTTCTAGGCTAGTCGTTACCGCATCATTGAGCAGTAAAATTCGCCCTTTGGTATCGACCGAAAAAACAGGGTCGGGCAAAGTTTGCAATAGCGCTCGCAATTGGTTTTGTTCGCGCTCAAGGGGCATGAATGGAATAGTTTTTACATCATCGATGCCTTCAATCTTTCTAATTTTCGGCATTAAATGTTGAAAGTCTGCAAAATCCATATTGGGAAAACTCAGGTATATTTTTCCCATTTCATTGATTTCAATGCCGCGCAAGTCCACTTCATGGCTGACCAAAATATCAAGGACATCTTGTGTGATACCCAAACGGTCCTGACAACTTATTTCCAGACGCATAAAACTTCTTAATTCAATTCATTGTAAAGATATTATTACACAAACAAGCTAAGCAGCACACCAAATTAACATTTGATAGTGCGCTAATAGACGGTTAATTTGAAAGCAGATTGTTACTAAATGTAAGAAACGCTAATTCTCTTGGCTCAATTTTTGTTCAAATTGAGGTGGGTATAATCCACGTTTTTGACCTTCTTCCACCAGCTGCATAATATCTGAGTTAGCCAAATCAAAAAGTGACGCAAGAGAGTCGAGAACATAGTAAATTGGTTGAATTATATCAATTCGATATGGGGTACGAACCGCTTTTAGTGGCTGCATTTTTCGGCGCACAGCCTTAGCATTTTCCAGCGCGTAGCGTGTTTCTTTTGGAGAAGAAAGTATTCCTCCACCATAAATACGTAAACCTTCCTGCGTGTCCACTAGACCAAATTCAACAGTGAACCAGTATAAGCGAGCTAAATACTGACGCTCCTTCGGTGACGCTGCATATCCGAGTTTACCGTAGGTATGCGTGAAATGAGCAAATGCAGGATTGGTCAACAGCGGACAATGACCAAATATTTCATGGAATACATCTGGCTCTTGTAAGTAATCAAACTCCTTATCGCTGCGAATAAAAGTTGCAACGGGAAATTGCTTGTTTGCCAAGAGCTTAAAAAAAGAATCAAAATTAATTAGCGCTGGTACCTGTACTACTTCCCAACCCGTAGTGTCAGCTAACACGTCATTCACTTCACCGAGTTGAGGAATGCGATCGTCGGGCAAATCGAGCAACGCTAAGCCTTGCAGATATTCATCGCACGCCCGGCCATGAAGCAGGCTCTTTTGCTGAGTGATTAAACGCTGCCAGATTTTATTTTCTGTTTCACTCCAGTGAACGATACCGTTTTCATCTGGAGTGTGTGACGTGTATTGGGATTGCTTAGCCATAAAAACAAAACTGCCTTCTTTGAATCATTCTTGGGCGAAGTCTACCCAAAGCTGACTAAATCAGAAGACACAGGCTGGTAACAATAAAATCACAAAACGTAAACATATAGCTACGCATACTTTGTTTGTCAGCTACAAAACAAACTACGTACTTTTTATTTCAACTGCTTATGTAAGTCAGCTAATATTTTCTTGCTCAACTGATTCAACCCAGGTCGTTGTACCGATAACCAAGGTAAAGGACGACAACTATGGATCGTGTTTAATCCTATTCGAGCCGTTAATACACCTGCCCCCATACCCTGCGCGATGCGGGTCGATAACTTACCGGTTAAGCTAGCACCAAGTGCGTAATTACCGGCATCTGAAATAATCTCAGCAGCCCCTGCGTAAAGCATGCTATGAAAGATCTGGCGTATTAACGCAATGCGTCCCCAATAGCCTAGATGTACACCGTATGCTTCACTCACCTGTTGCAACATACGCACGTTGCGCCACAGCACTATCGCCATATCCAGCAGTGCAAATGGGCTGACCGCTATCATGACACTCGACGCCCCAGCATTGCGCATCACTTTTGCTAGCGCATTTTGATCGACCTTAGTCATCACTTGCTGTTCAAAGAGACTTAGCACTTCTTTGTCGGTGTGATGTTCATCTATACTTTGCTGCCATAAGGCAATAGCATTTTCATAGCCCGTTGGTAACGTTTCCGCGATGTTCAAACAATGCTGTTTAGCTAAGCCAATAGCCGGCGTGGCGTATAAATCGCCTGCAGTTTGACGAGCTGAATTTTGTTTTTTAAGTCGGCGTAACCCCTGCCACTCACTGTAAACAGCGGCAAAAAGTAACACTAGAATCGACACGCCTACACCTAGCCATATGCCGCTTAACCAATCATCTTGTAAATACATATCATGAATAAACATGCCCAATTCAACGGTACTCAACACGAGTACAACAAGACTCAAGCCGGCCATGAATTTTCCTAACCAGCGCTTGCGTTTAGGTTTTGGTATAAGGTTGCTGTCACTGTGTTCAGTTTGTTCTGATGCGTAATCGATTGGTTCTAGCGCGTGCCATTCCTGATCAATATCTACTGACGAGGCCTGACGTATATGAGCAGAGGCAGCATTGTCCTGTTCAACCTCCAATGTAACCTTTGATTTTATCGGCGTGATATCAGCCGCAATATTGGTTGCTTCGCCGCTATTACCTTTGGTTGAATTCATCGTATTTTATCCCCTAAAATAAATTCTAATACGCGATCCATCCTGATATGTGGCAATGCTTGCTGTTCTAATCTTTGCGGCGGAGCAAATCGAGGAAAATCAAACCCTTGCGTCAGCCAAAAATTATCGCCCGGACATTTAGCAGGGACATCTCCTGGAAACATTCGAATGGGCGTTCCCTGTGCGTCTGTACCTTGTAGTATTTGAATGTCTTCTCCTTGATGAACGGCTTTTCCCGCTTGGGATGCCCGAATAGCAGCTATTGCCGTTGATTCAGTCGCTACGCCGTCAAATTGCATTTGCTTTCGGGCATTATGCAGCATGGAATCAAGCAACTTAACCAAATTACTTTGCTGATCCGGTGTAACATGATCGGCTTTGCTGGCTGCAAAAATTAATTTATCAATTTTGGGATCAAACAGCCGTGACAAGATGTTTGACTTACCGTATTCAAAACTGGTTAACAGCCAATTTAAAGCTCGCTGTAAGTCATTGAAATGTGCCCTGCCATTATTCAAAGCCGATAAACAATCAACTAACACTACCTGGCGATCAAAGCGTTTAAAATGTTGGGTATAAAATGGTTTAACAACTTGCTCTTGATAATGCTCATACCGTTTATGCAGTAAATTTTGGTTGCTGCCTTTAACTGCTCCCCTTTGTGAGGTCTGCTGAACTTGAACGTCAGATAAAGGAAAAAAATCCAGCACTGGCGCGCCCGCAAGCTCTCCTGGTAAAATAAACCGACCTGGTTGCAATAGCTGAAACCCGGCAGATCTGCATTGATTCAGGTATTCGGTATACACACTGGCGATATGTTTAAGGGCCAGTTCATCCCCCTTAGCCGTTAAGTCTAGCGAATCTCTGAGCGTCACAAACTCACCAGCCAATTGCATTCGCTCAGGAGACAGCAATTCCTGATCGCAATGTTGTGACCACTGAGCAAAATCCATTTCGAGAAGGGGTAAGTCCAATAACCACTCGCCTGGATAGTCGGTAATATCAAGGATAAGCAACGCATCTTCACTAAAATAACGGGACAATCCTCGATTTTTTTTATAACGAATATGCAACCTCACTTGACTAATGCCTGTGGTGGATTCCGGCCAACATGCTGGTTGTGCGTCAAGTGCTTGCATCGCGCGTTCATATTCGAAGCGCCGTAAACTCAAATTAGGCTGAGCCTCACGTTTTACGCCATATAACCGTTCTTCTCTAACGACAGAAAAAAACGGCAGCTCAGCACTGTCGTTTGCCTCCAGTAACTGGTTGACTAAAGAGGTAATAAAAGCCGTTTTTCCGCTGCCACTTAACCCAGTCACCGCTAGATTAAGATGCCGGTCAGCGAGCCTAGCGCCAGTCACCTTGACGTTTTGTTTCACTTTGTCGATGAAATGACTGTTCTTTAAGTAATTTTTCATTGCGACTTCCTATTGAATTGCTCCAAGCAACAAGGCGTTACATGAGTAGATTGCTAGATATTTGATATGGAGTCCATAGAGGAGAAAGAAAGGGGGGATGAATATCGGTCTAGGTAACCTAAGCCGATATGAGAAATACCTAGCGTTATTTACAAACTATTTATCTCTCTATTTAGCTGATATTGCGCAGACGTTACATAAGTTTCAATCTGTCTTAAGCGTACCTCATTCTTCTCAAAGCGTTGCTTTATATCAGCAAATGCTTGTTTAGGCGGTTCGCCTGACTGCCAAACTTTCGACTTCACTTTTACTTTTTCGTCTTCTTCGTCGTTTGCATTGTGCCAACCTTTCCCACTGGAACTTTGCTCACGATGGGTATAGCGTGCACTTTTAAATTGAGCGTGACCCTGGCGGGCAGACTTTTTTTCTAATATAAACCATGCTGCCACATAACTTACAACAACAAAGGTACCCGCAGTTAAAAAGAATGCGGATACTACTAAAATGCGTACCAACCACAATTCAATCCCAAAGTACTCAGCAACCCCGGCACAAACACCGGCGATTTTTCCCTTATCTGGGTCACGGGTTAACTCGCCTCTTGTATTCATACTTTGTTCCTCCACTGGGGTGCCTCAGCATCAAGAATGGATTCTAAGGTATGGATCCTATCTGCCATTTTCTCTGCCCGGTCAGCTAATTCTTGCAAAGTAGCGTATTCCTCGTCAGACAATCCTTGGCTAATTTGTTTTTTACTGCGGTAATGCAAAATTAACCAAATCGGGGCGACAATCACCATAAAAATAATGATCGGCGCAATAATGATCCCAATGATATCTTCCACAACCTTTCTCCTTTAATCGATATTAGTCTTGGTTTTTAGCGTCAGCAGTTTGCTTTTTAACTTTCTTTTTTAATGCTGCTAATGCATCATCAATTTCATCATCGGCAGCTAGGTCAGCAAATTCATCTGCTAAAGTCTTTTTACCAAGGTCATAAGCATCCACTTGCGATTCAAGATCGTCAATTTTACGTTCATACTGCTCAAAACGACCCATTGCAGCATCTACTTTTCCATCATTTAGCGTACGCTTAATATCCAAGCGTGAACTCACCGTTTTCTGGCGCATGATAATGGTTTTTTGACGCGCTTTTGCATCAGCAAGCTTATCTTGCAACTGCGTAACCTCACTTTGCAATTTACTGATTTGCTCATCCACTGAATTCAATTCAGCTTCTAGAGTCACCGCATACTCATCACACTTTTTCTTTTCTTGCAGCGCTGCTCGAGCTAAATCTTCTCGGTCTTTACTGATCGCCAGCTCAGCTTTACTCTGCCAATCTCTACCTTCGTTATGCAATTTATTAATTTGCGCCGTAATTTCTTTTTTATTTGCGATTGTTTTCGCAGAGGCTGAACGTACTTCAACCAGAGTGTCTTCCATTTCTTGAATAATTAAGCGCACCATTTTCTCAGGATCTTCCGCCTTATCTAAAATAGCATTGAGATTTGAGTTCACTATGTCTGTGAAACGCGAGAATATACCCATAGTCTTTACCTCTATATAATGTCAGCTAATGGTGAACATCTAGCATATGCTGGAAGCTCGTGTTAATTAATCATATTCAATTAACAGGCCAACTAAGTGTAATGACTAAATATCTGATTTTAAACAAATATTAATTTACTCTCACGTAACTGAGATCTACAATTGTAATTACATCCACCATAAGTTAGTCGATTACACCACTTTTTGAGGATATTGATGAACCGCTTTCGCCAACAAGATAATTTGTTAGGACAATCCAACAGTTTCCTCGAGGTGCTAGAGCAAATATCTCAAATTGCGCCGCTAAATAAACCCGTGTTAATTATCGGAGAACGCGGTACGGGTAAAGAAGGCGTAGCCGCTCGATTACACTATCTGTCTAAGCGTTGGGATCAAACTTATTCGAAGCTTAATTGCGCGGCCTTAAGCGAAAGTTTACTGGAAAGTGAATTATTCGGTTATGAAGCTGGGGCGTTTACCGGCGCAGCCAAAAGACGAGAAGGCCGCTTTGAGGCGGCAGATAACGGTACCCTATTTCTCGACGAGTTAGCCAATACCTCAGGTTTGATTCAAGAAAAATTGCTACGTGTTATCGAATATGGAGAGTTTGAACGTGTTGGTGGCTCTAAAAGTGTCAAAGTGGATATTCGTCTAGTTGCTGCAACGAATGAAGATTTACCCGCTTTGGCACAAAGTGGCGAATTTAGAGCGGATTTACTCGATCGCTTAGCCTTTGATGTCATTACCTTGCCGCCACTTCGTGAACGTAAAGACGATATCATGATGCTGGCTGAACATTTCGCCATTAACATGGCCCGAGAATTAGAAATGGAGCTTTTCAGTGGGTTTACTGAAAAAGCAAAGCGAGTTTTATTAGAGCACCATTGGCCAGGTAATATCCGCGAACTCAAAAATGTTGTAGAACGGGCAGTATATCGCGCCAATAATCCAGATTTACCCGTGCACAATATCGTGCTTGATCCCTTTGAGTCAGCCTACCGCCCGGTTAATCGAATGCGAACAACTGATCGTATCAAAGCGATTGAAGTTCCCGTTTCTCAGCCGGAAACAATAACGACTGCCCCCCATAATCACCCCGTTGAAAGTAACGCAAATACCCATGCTCAGCATACCAACACCTTTCATTTCCCTGTTGATTTAAAGGAGCTTTCTCAAGATTTTGAAATAGATTTAATTAAACAAGCCCTCGCTGAAAGCCAATACAATCAGAAAAAAACGGCTGACCGGCTGTCATTGACCTATCATCAGTTGCGTGGCTATCTAAAAAAATATAATTTACTCGAAACACCTCCTGAAGACAGAGAATAACGATTATGAATGTTCGTCGTCTGCATATTTCCATCTCTTCTCCTGTGTGCATGGTGTTAGTGTGTATATTGTCGCTAATGGGTTGTAGCCCGGATAAAAATGAATATAAGCACCCCAAAGGCATTATATATTGCTCGGAAGGAAATCCCGCTAGCTTCAACCCCCAACTTGACACGTCCGGCACAACAGTTGATGTATCATCTCATCAAATCTACGATCGCCTATTAGATTTCGACTTGGTCACAGGGGAAACCGTATCAGGGCTAGCCAGTAGTTGGACGACCAGCGAAGACGGCCTAATATATACGTTTCAATTGCGCAAAAATGTAGAATTTCAAAACACATCCTATTTCACCCCCACCCGTTCATTTGACGCAGATGACGTGGTTTTCAGTTTTAACCGCTGGCGGGATAAGAATCACCCCTATCACTATGTATCAGGTGGGCGATATCCTTACATTAATAGCGTTGGGTTAGCCGATTTGATCAGCGATGTAAAACGTATTAATCGCTACCGAGTTGAAATTACCTTGGTGCGAGCAGAGAGTTCCTTTTTATCTAATTTAGCCACAGATTTTTCTATTATTTTATCGGCTGAATATGCAGACCAATTACAAGCCGCTGGGACGCCAGAACTCATTGACACTCAACCCATAGGTACCGGCCCATTTAAATTCAAAAGCTTCCGCCAAGACAGATATGTTCGCTTCGACGCGCACCCTCAGTATTGGCGTGAACGCAGCAGCACTGGGCAACTTATTTTTGATATTACCCCTTCGAGTTCACTACGCCTCGCGAAGTTAATGACGGGTGAATGTGACTCAATGGCCTTTCCCACGCACAGTCAGCTCGACATTATTCGTAAACGTAAAGAACTGATATTAGATGAGAAACCTGGCCTGAATGTCGGATTCTGGGCGTTCAATACCACCAAACCTCCTTTTGACAACCCTGAAGTGCGTAAGGCACTTGCAATGGCTATCGACAAAAATGCTCTGATGGAAGCTATTTATTTCGGTAGCGCCATCCCGGCGGCCTCAATTATTCCCCCCTCGTCTTGGGCGTTTCAGCCAGATTCCAAGAGCAGTATTTACAATCCGTTAGGGGCGGCAAAGCTGCTTCGAGAGAACGGTATTGAAGAAGGATTTAGCATGACCATTTGGGCCATGCCTGTTGAACGAGCTTATAATCCAAATGCAATGAAAATGGCAGAACTGATGCAGCGTTATTTACGTGATGTCGGCATTCAAGCAAACATTGTTAGCTACGAGTGGTCTACTTTTCGAGCTCGTTTGAACCAAGGATTGCATGATTCGGTGTTAATAGGTTGGTCGGCTGATAACGGCGATCCAGATAATTTTTTCCGTCCGTTACTCACCTGCTCTGCGATCGAATCTGGTACTAACCGTGCTCGGTGGTGCTCAAAAGAATACGATACCCTTATTGATAAAGCGCTGACTTATACCAATCAGGAGGACCGTGCTTATTTTTATAGTAAAGCCATAGAGTTAATTAATGAAAAGATGCCCCTCATGCCAATTGCTCATGCATTTCGCTATCAAGCCTATCGAGACAATGTCACAGGTATTGAGATCAATCCTTATGGCGGGATCCAGTTTAGAAATGTGAGTAAGCAATAATGCTAAAAATCATGTTACGTCATATTAGCTTGCTTACGCTAACCTTACTTATTTTAAGTTTTTTCTCGTTTTCACTAGCGTATTTATTTCCGGGCGATCCGCTGGTTAACTTAACAGGTATTCGCAATAGCTCAGAGCAGGGTTATGCATTGTTAGCTCAACAATACGCCATGCAGGACTCATTTATCAGTCAATATTGGCAGTACGTAAATCATTTATTTGCTGGAAACTGGGGACTTAGTTTTAGTTCTGGTTTGCCTTTGGCCGAGGAGATTAGCCGTTCATTAGCTGCCAGTGTCGAACTCAGTGCCTATGCATTAATATTTTCCTTCGTTATCGGGTTACCTTTAGGGTTTCTCGCCGGTTTACGCCATCATAAATTTATCGATTTTTCGCTATTATCAGCCAGTGTAATAGGTTATTCCATCCCTGTTTTTTGGCTGGCGTTGATTGCGATACTGATTTTTTCGATCCAGCTAGGTTGGTTCCCACTTTCCGGCCGAATTAGTTTACTTTACGATATTCCTTATCAGACGGGATTTATCTTGGTTGATATTCTACTCAGTGATGTACCTGACAAGGAGTTTGCGTTTCAAGATGCTCTGCAACATCTAGTGCTACCAAGTGTATCAATCGCCATTGTGACCTGCACTATTGTATTACGTATCACGCGCCGCTCTGTGATTGAAGTCATGAACAGTGAATATATTCAAGCTGCCTACGCCCGAGGCTTAAGCCCGCGACAAGTTTTTTTTGCGCCATGGAGTAAAAAACGCCCTTATTCCTATTTTGCCGTTATTGGTGATGCAATTTACTACCTTGCTGACAAACGCCATGATAGTGGAAACTATTTTTTCATGGCCGGGTATTGGTAATGGTCTAATTCAAGCTATTTACCAACGAGATTTCCCGGCGATACGAGCAGGAATGTTAGCCGTTTCTGCCTTAGTACTGACCTTTACCATCACAATTGATATGGTGATCCAAATATTCGATCCAGCTCGCAGAAGGCCAGAACATGCCACGTCTTAATTTATATCAAGAAGAGTTTTATCCTTCGCCGATACAGAATACTTGGAAAGAATTTAAAGAGAATCATGCTGCCTTGATGAGTCTTTACTGTGTCATATTCTTTATTTTTGTCATGATTTTTGGCCCGCTGCTGGCACCGTTTGATCCCCTGCAGCAACACATTGAATTTTTATTAGTCCCACCAGCATGGGACAACAATGGCGATATTAGTCATTTGTTCGGTACCGATGGATTAGGCCGAGATATGCTGTCACGCATCATTTATGGATGCCGGATGACCTTTGGGATCAGCTTAGTACTGGTCATCATTTCTATGCTAATAGGTGTATCTCTTGGCGCGATGGCCGGTATGAGCAAAGGTCTACGTTCTAGTGTTGTAAACCATCTACTCGATTCCATTATGGCAATCCCTACCCTGCTCATTGCTATCATCATCATTGCGATTGTTGGTACAGGTTTAGTCAATAGCATGTGGGCAATTTCGCTTGCGCTAATCCCTCAATTTATCCATCAAACTCGGGATATAGTGCGCCAAAAGATGAAAAAAGAGTATGTTTTGGCAGCCCAACTTGACGGTGCCGGTAAGGTACATATCTTCTTCAATTCGATTTTACCCAACATGGCTGAAATGTTGGTAGTACAGGTGACACTAGCGCTTTCTGTGGCAATCCTGGATATCAGTGCATTAGGTTTCTTAAATCTAGGAGCACAGGCACCATCACCGGAATTAGGTGCATTGTTATCAGAAGGCTTGGCGTCAGCTTATGTGGCTCCATGGAACATAGCTATGCCTGGTGCGGCGATATTTTTGATGATGATGTCCATTAACCTAGTCGGTGATGGCTTGCGCTCAGCCTTACGCTACAGGTTACTTCGCTAATGAGTTTACTCGACATTAAAAACCTCACGCTAGAAATAGATTCTCAGAGCGGTTGGATAAAAGCGTTAGACAAAATAAATCTGGTGATAAATGAAGGTCAGATCCACGCGCTTGTCGGTGAATCAGGCTCAGGTAAAAGTATTATCGTTAAAGCCATAGTCGGTGCTATTTCAGACCGCTGGCGTATTACCGCAGACCGCATGACCTGGCGCGGCCAAGACTTATTAACCATGTCAGTGCGTGAGCGGCGGAAGATCATTCGCTCTGATATTTCGGTTATCTTTCAAAATCCAAAAAGTTCGCTCGATCCAATTGTCACCCTGGGCGATCAATTGAAAGAAGTTATTTTAGCCACACGCTTAGAAAAAGGTATGTTTTGGAACCGCGCTAAACGACGTAAAAAATATGCATCTGAACTACTTCATCGAGTGGGAATAAAAGATCATGAGGTATATATGCGCAGCCTGCCTCATCAAATTCCTAACGATATATGCCAAAAATTTATGATAGCGATGGCATTAGCGTCACAACCTAAATTGATTATTGCCGACGATCCTACTCGGGGTATGGAAATCACCGATAAAAGTCAAATATTAAAGTTACTTAGTCGAGTGAATCAAGTTCGTAAGATGAGCATACTTTTTGTGAGCCATGATTTACTGGCTATTTCGAGTATGGCAGACCATATGACGGTACTGTATTGTGGACAAACGGTGGAAAGCGGCCGTATGTCACAATTACGTAAACGAGCGTTACATCCTTATACTAAGGCTCTGTTAGAGAGCGCGCCGAGCTTTCGTAGCGATTTACCGCCGAAATCACCGTTACCCTCCTTAGGTGGCACTATTCCTACATTTCAACACCTTCCAATAGGTTGCCGGTTAGGTCCTCGCTGCCCTAGAGCGCGCAGAGAGTGTGTAAAAGTGCCTGAGGTACGCCGGATCCACGAGCATACCTATAGTTGTCATTTTCCGTTACATCGAGATAAAAAGTGAACGATCTACTCTCAGTTGAAAACTTAACGTTCGAAAATTGTCACGGTAAACGTTGGCAGCGTAAAGGTACAAAATTTACCTTAGGGCCGGTCAATTTTAGTATCCGAGCTGGGGAAACACTGGCCATAGTAGGTGCCAACGGCTCAGGTAAGTCGCTATTAGCGAAATTATTGGTCGGTCTTGAGCAGCCAGACAGCGGTGCTATTTACCTTAATGAGCGAAAGCTGGAACAATACGATAATAAACATCGAGTGCTGAATATTCGGATGGTGTTTCAAAACAGCAATGAATCATTGAATCCAGGGATCACCTTAAGCTCAATATTAGAAGAGCCACTGAAACTAAATACTAATCTTGACTCACAGGCACGTATGCGCAAAGTGGAGCAAACCTTGAAGCTCGTTGGTTTGCTACCTGAACATCGTTTCTTCTACCGTCATATGCTCTCTGACGGCCAGCGACAGCGCGTAGCCCTCGCCCGTGCAATTATTCTTAACCCTCAGGTGATCGTAGCTGATGAGCCATTTGCGGCACTCGATCCATCGGTACGCTCACAAACCGTGAACCTACTGATGGAATTGCAACGAGAACTGGGCCTTGGTTTTATCTTTATCTCCCATAATTTGGGGATAGTCCGGCATATTAGTGACAAGATTTTGGTCATGAAACAAGGGAAGGTAGTAGAGTCCGGCAAAACAGATGTCATCTTTCATTGGCCGAAAGACGAGTATACCAAAAAGTTAGTGCAAGCCCACCAAGCCTTAATAAGCGGCCAAGACTAAATTAATTTACTGCGGACAATTATCAATAGAATTTAAACTATCAGCACGCATCAAAACGTTTAGAGGCACTCGCCACTAAACGTTCAATTTAACCACGTGTAATATCCCTGTTAACCCACTAACGCAAGCAGGATACCTGCCGCAACAGCCGAACCAAGCACACCGGCAACGTTCGGTCCCATGGCGTGCATCAGTAAGAAGTTATGGGGGTTAGTCTCGAGCCCGACCTTGTTTACGACCCGCGCAGCCATAGGCACTGCCGATACACCCGCTGCGCCAATTAACGGATTAATTTTCTCACTGGAGAATTTACCCAAGGCTTTCGCCATTAGAATTCCAGCGGCGGTGCCTATTGAAAACGCTATCGCGCCCAGCCCCAATATCCCTAAGGTTTCCAAAGTCAAAAACTTATCCGCAGATAGTTTAGATCCCACTGCTAAGCCGAGAAAAATAGTCACAATATTAATCAGCTCATTTTGTGCCGTATTACTGAGACGATCGACCACGCCAGACTCTTTCATCAAGTTACCAAGACAGAACATTCCCACCAAAGGCGTGGCAGAAGGTAAAAATAAAATCGTCATTAACAGCACAGCCAATGGGAAGATTATTTTCTCGCGCTTAGAGACAATTCTCAGCTGAGCCATTTTGATATTTCGTTCTTCTGGTGTCGTCAACAAACGCATGATCGGCGGTTGAATGATTGGTACCAACGCCATGTAAGAATACGCAGCCACTGCAATAGCCCCTAATAATTCAGGGGCTAATTTTGAGGCTAAAAATATCGCTGTTGGCCCATCCGCACCTCCTATGATGGCAATGGCCGATGCGTCCTTTAAGGTAAATTCGAACCCGGGCACCAAGTTCAAGGCTATTGCCCCAAATAAAGTCCCAAAAATACCGAATTGAGCCGCAGCACCCAGTAACAGCATTCGTGGATTAGCGATTAACGCACTAAAATCTGTCATTGCCCCCACGCCCATAAATATCAGCAACGGGAATACGCCAGTTTCGATACCGACATAATAAATGTAATAAAGCAGGCCGCCTGGTTCGCTAAATCCCGCTAATGGGATGTTGGTTAGAATTGCGCCGAAGCCAATAGGTACGAGTAACAAGGGCTCAAACTTTTTAACAATGGCTAAAAATAGTAATAAGCACCCTACCGCCATCATGACTATTTGACCGAGCTCGAAATGCGCCAGCGAAGTGCTTTGCCAAAGTAAGGTTAATTTATCCATCGGTATTTCCCTTTAACCTAGCGTCAGCATAGTTTGGCCTGATTGCACTGCATCACCTTCTTTGACAAATATGTCACGAATAGTACCCGAAGCAGTTGAGCGGATTTCCGTTTCCATTTTCATGGCTTCCATGATGAGAATGACATCCCCTTCGCTAATTTCATCCCCTTGGCGAACCAATAGCTTAAATACATTACCAGCCAGAGGAGCCATAACGTCTTCTCCCGCTCCGGCTTCGGTAGCAGACACAACCGCATTATTCTGCTGCTCGCTAGCACCTGCAACTTGGATATCTGTTAACTGACCACCTTGACCCACCTCAACTGCGTATACTTTGCCGTCAACGCGCACTGAGTAAGACTCAGTCGCCTTGGTAGACGTTGCAGGGGCTGATGAGGACGGGCTGACATCATCCGCGCTTGGAATCGGTTCGAATGCATCTGGATTATGACGATTTTTAAGAAATTTCAGCCCAATCTGCGGAAACAAAGCGTAAGTTAAAACATCATCAATAACGTCATCAGCTAAAGTAATGCCCTGTTCTTGTGCTTGGGTTAATAATTCTTGCTCTAGGGATGCGAGTTCATCTTCTAACAAATCAGCCGGGCGGCAGGTGATGGCTGCTTTGCCATCAAGCACTCGTGCTTGTAGTGCTTTGTTTACTGGCGCGGCTGTCGCACCGTATTCGCCTTTTAATACGCCAGCCGTTTCTTTGGTAATACTTTTATAACGCTCGCCGGTTAACACATTTAACACAGACTGCGTGCCGACAATTTGTGAAGTAGGCGTGACCAGTGGTATAAAACCAAGATCTTCGCGTACACGAGGAATCTCTTTCAATACTTCATCTAATTTATCTTGCGCATTTTGCTCAACCAGCTGCGACTCCATATTCGTCAGCATGCCACCAGGCACTTGAGCAAGTAAAATACGTGCATCAACCCCTTTCAAGCTACCTTCAAACTTGGCATATTTCTTCCGCACATCGCGAAAATACGCAGCGATTTCAGCAAGCAGAGGTAAATCAAGTCCAGTATCACGCGGGGTATCTTCGACTATCGCAACTATGGTTTCCGTTGCTGTATGCCCATAGGTCATGCTCATCGACGAAATTGATGTATCAAGAATATCAATGCCTGCGTCTATCGCTTTCTGATAGGTGGCAGTGCTTAACCCAGTGGTAGCGTGACACTGCATAGCAATTGGCACACTCACAGTCTCTTTAAGGCGCGTAATGAGCTCTTCGCAAGCATAGGGCTTAAGTAATCCCGCCATATCCTTGATACAAATGGAATGCACACCTAAGTCTTCCAGTTGTTTAGCCATATCCAGCCACAATTGCAGTGAATGAACAGGACTGACTGTATAAGAAATAGTCCCTTGGGCATGAGCTCCAACTTTAATTGCAGAATTCACCGCTGTTTTTAGATTACGAATATCATTCATCGCATCAAAAATTCGAAATACATCCACACCACTCACGTGAGCACGTTCTACAAATTTTTCAACAACATCATCAGCATAGTGCCGATAGCCCAGCAAATTTTGTCCACGTAACAACATTTGTTGCTTGGTATTAGGCATGGCTTGTTTCAGTAAACGAATGCGTTCCCATGGATCCTCCCCAAGATAACGTATACAGGAATCAAATGTCGCACCACCCCATGTTTCTAGGGACCAGTACCCGACCTGATCAAGTTTTGCAGCAATGGGCAACATATCTTCGATACGCATACGAGTGGCGAGTAAAGATTGGTGTGCGTCCCGCAGCACGACGTCCGTGATGGCTAATGGTTTTGACATCTTGGGTTCCTATTTATAATGAGTAAAATTAGTGTTGACGGCGATACTGTTCGACAGCAGCAGAGATTGCTGCAACGACTGGCGCAGGTACACCTGACTGACTGGTAGCTGGCGCGGCGCGGTTATGCATGTTTTTGCTAGCGCTCGGCGTGTCCTCAGGAAACTTAGCCGAAGCCCAAGCAATGACGTTCACAGCCCCGATCAGCAACGTCAGAAAGAGAAAAACCACTGACATACCCACTAAAAGGAGCATTCCAGCTTCAAGTAATAACGACGTGACATCAGGTTGCATAGTTAGTATTTCTCCGATAACTGACAAAACGACCCGATAAGTACCATGAGCGTAGGCAGAAAACAACTTTTACAGGCAAGCAAAAACGAATAAAAAATAAGAAATAATTCACTTTTATTGCATTATTACCCAAAAAATAGCATTTACTGCTGAATACTTGGGTAACTCAAGGCTGATATCATGGTAAATAGACCTAAGCACGACGTAAAAAGGCAAGTTCAAGCATAATCTAGCCGTCGTGTTATATGTGACAATGCTGATAATTTTAGAACGGTCCAGCGGTCACAAGTTTGCGCTGTCATCACAGCGATGATGCACTTAATTTTTTGAGTGAGAAAACAGGCAAAAAAAAACCCACTGAAACAGTGGGTTTTTTAATATGGTGCGCATGGAAGGATTCGAACCTCCGACCACCTGGTTCGTAGCCAGGTACTCTATCCAGCTGAGCTACATGCGCAAAAACGGGATGATTTAATATAAGACTAACATATCAAATTTTAAAAATGGTGCGCATGGAAGGATTCGAACCTCCGACCACCTGGTTCGTAGCCAGGTACTCTATCCAGCTGAGCTACATG
This sequence comes from Paraglaciecola polaris LMG 21857, assembly GCF_000315055.1. Classification (GTDB taxonomy): domain Bacteria; phylum Pseudomonadota; class Gammaproteobacteria; order Enterobacterales; family Alteromonadaceae; genus Paraglaciecola; species Paraglaciecola polaris. The sequence goes on from NZ_BAER01000058.1 coordinate 26,230, forward strand.
CGCAAACTCGGTATTAAGTAAAACATATTAGGCACACTACCCTGTTTTACTAAAGCTTATTTCCTTTAGTCTAAGCTTCTTAATAATATTTCTATTATCGTATTAAGTAATGGCGGAGAGGGAGGGATTCGAACCCTCGATACGAGTAATACGTATGGTTCCTTAGCAGGGAACTGGTTTCAGCCACTCACCCACCTCTCCGGAAAACCTTTAAATTTTTGCTGCTGATTTATTTGCTGCCTGAGTATTATGCCAACGCATAATCCATCTGACAAAGGCCTTATTTACTTAACTTCCTTAGCTCGGGAAGCGCCTTTCACCGTTTGGTGTGTCTCCTAAATCTGGAGCCGAATTCTACCTACACACAGAAGTAAGTCAAACACTTTTTATAAAGATTTAAACTGCTTGCTGCTATTTTGAGCCGTTCGTACAAAAAACGTCTTATAATAGCGATAATTCATCGCTTCCCAGTAAATTTTATGGATTTTAGAGGTGAATTTTTTGCATAAAAAAAGCTGGATGAACCAGCTTTTTTTATCAGTAGAACATAAATTTAATTATCTTCATCTGACGTAGATTGATCATGTTCAGCCAGCTGACCATTTTTTTCAGCTTGAATTCGCATGTAAATCTCTTCTCGGTGAACAGATACTTCTTTTGGTGCATTCACCCCAATTCTTACCTGATTACCTTTAACCCCTAATACCGTTACTGTGACTTCGTCACCGACCATCAAGGTTTCACCAACACGACGGGTCAAAATTAGCATTCTTTAGCTCCTTATCCGTTTACAAAAAAATAATCCCTAATTTAAAACTAGCGTATCCCTTTGAAATTACCAAAGAATTACACACCCGACCTTTCCTTATTTTTGTTGTCACAGCAAAAATTAGTCGATAATACGCTTATAGCCTTTCTTGCAACCAGCCTGCAACTGAAGCGATTGCACTGTCTAAATTCTCTGGTTGTGAGCCGCCAGCTTGAGCCATGTCAGGACGACCACCGCCTTTTCCACCTACTTGCTGAGCGACAAAGTTCACTAACTCACCAGCTTTTACTTTCTGAGTTAAATCTTTGGTCACACCGGCAATTAGACTCACCTTATCGTTATTCGCTACGCCTAATAATATGACGCCACTGCCGATTTGGTTTTTCAGATCATCTATGATGGAGCGTAATGCGCCACTTTCAATGCCTTGTAAATGATAAGACAACACTTTTACCCCATTTATTTCATTTATCTGGGATAAAAGATCACTTCCTGCACTACTTGCGATTTCCTGCTTAAGGCGAGTCACTTCTTTTTCGAGTATTTTTGTCTGCTCAAGAAGCTGCGTGACGCGATCGCCTACCGTACTCACATCCGTTTTTAAGACACCGCTGATGGAGCTTAGTTCGCTTGCTTGTTGCTGTACATGCTGCAAGGCATTTAATCCGGTCACGGCTTCAATACGTCTTACACCGGATGCGATGCCACTTTCAGAGATAATTTTAAATAGCCCAATGTCACCAGTACGCGCAACATGTGTGCCGCCGCATAGCTCCATTGAAAAGCCACCCATGGACACAACGCGCACATCGTCATCGTACTTTTCACCGAATAAAGCCATTGCACCAGCCTCTTTGGCCTGCTCAAGTCCCATCAGTTGGGTCTGCAAAGCATGATTAGCAAGTATCTGTTCGTTGACCATAGTTTCAACGGCCGCAATCTGTTGCTTATTCATGGCTTCAAAGTGCGAGAAATCGAAACGTAGGCGTTCAGCTTGAACTAAAGAACCTTTTTGATTGACATGTTCACCGAGAATCGATTTCAGCGCAGCATGCATCAAGTGCGTGGCGCTGTGATTTAGTTTAATCGCGTGGCGCCTTTTGCCATCCAATTTCGCTTCAACTTTGTCACCTACTGCGATAGTACTTGTTGCTATACCTTTGTGCGCAATGGCCTTGCCTAACTTTACGGTATCGGTGACGGTAAAATCGCCCGTCTCGCTCGCTAGCACACCAATGTCACCGGCTTGGCCACCTGATTCCGCATAGAATGGACTTTCATCAAGGATCAGCGTGCCTTTGTCGCCTGAGGCTAGCTCATTAACAGATTCACCTTGAAAGAATATCTCCCGCACCTGGGCAGTATTTTGCTCTTGTTCATAGCCGACAAACACCGATTCAAGATCGCTGCGCAGTTGCTCGTTGTAATCTAAATCGAACTGACTGGCTTTCTGGGCACGTTTGCGTTGCTCTGCCATTGCTTGATCGAAGCCTTCCTCATCAATACTCAGGCCTTTTTCACGCGCTACGTCATTGGTTAAATCCGCAGGAAAACCGTAAGTATCGTATAACTTGAAAACCACATCCCCTGGCACGACTTTGCCATCGAGTTCTGCCAAGGTATCGTTCAAAATAAGCATGCCTCGCTCAAGCGTGCGTGAGAATTGTTCTTCTTCAACACGCAGGACTTTCTCAATGATCGCCCGCTGCTCATTTAGCTCAGGATAAGCATCCCCCATCTCCTGTGCCAAAGCGCCTACCAACTTGTAGAAGAACACCCCATTCGCACCCAATTTGTTTCCGTGACGCACTGCGCGGCGAATAATACGTCGTAGCACGTACCCACGACCTTCATTTGATGGCATGACGCCATCAGTGATTAAAAAGCTACAAGAACGAATATGGTCCGCTACCACACGCAATGACTTATCATCAAGGCTTGTGGTGCCAACTAAATCAGCTGTGGCTTTGATCAAATTTTGAAAAATGTCGATTTCATAGTTGCTATGCACGTTTTGTAAAATAGCTGAAATACGCTCTAAACCCATGCCAGTGTCTATCGAAGGTTTAGGCAAAGGTTGCATATCGCCATTTGCTTGACGATTAAACTGCATGAATACTAAGTTCCATATTTCAATAAAGCGATCGCCATCTTCTTCAGGCGATCCTGGTGGTCCACCCCAAATATGTTCGCCGTGGTCATAAAAAACCTCAGAACAAGGGCCGCAAGGACCTGTATCGCCCATAGACCAGAAGTTATCTGAGGTCGCAATACGAATAATCTTGTCTTTTGGAAGCCCAATATCCTTGTGCCAAATGTCAAACGCTTCATCATCTTCTGAATATACGGTCACCAGCAGCTTGTCTTTTGGTAGCTTCAACTCTTCGGTCAAAAAAGACCAAGCATAACCAATCGCTTGGTGTTTAAAATAATCACCGAAACTAAAATTACCGAGCATTTCAAAAAAAGTGTGATGACGTGCTGTATAACCCACGTTTTCTAAATCATTGTGCTTACCGCCAGCTCGTACACATCGTTGAGAAGACACTGCACGGGTGTATTTACGTTGTTCAGTACCGAGGAAAACATCTTTAAACTGATTCATGCCCGCATTGGTGAATAACAAAGTTGGATCGTCACCCGGAACCAGAGACGAACTAGAAACTTTTTGATGCCCTTTATCTGCAAAAAAATCTAAAAAGGCCTGCCGAATTTGCGCTGTGCTCTTACTCATTGATGATCCTGAAACAACATTTATTGATTTGAGGGTAAAAACGGCCTTAAACGGCCATTTCTATATATTAGTTGGTGGTAACGATAGCATGTTTTCCCCAGTCTTGTTAAGGACTTCACTGCACTTAGAACGCACTTTCCAAGCGACGAATTTGCTCATGACTAAACCCTCGATATTGCAAAAAACGGTTACGTTTTTGTTGCTCCGGCCAATCCTTGGCTGGTTTATGACCAAATTTTTTCACAGCAACCTGTAACACCAACTCATCCCAATCTATCTCCTGCTCAGCTATCGCTTGCTCGATTAATTCATCTGCTACGTGTTGCTGATTAAGTTCGTGACGAATTCGTTGCTCCCCAACACCTTTTGCAACCCGACTGCGCACAATCATTTCAGCAAACCGTAAATCACTTTGGATATCAGCTTCTTGAAATTGCTTAATGCGCTCCACACAAAGCGCTTGCTCATATCCCTTCGCTAGCAATTTCTGTAACAATTCATGGTGACTATGTTCGCGCATAGATAAATATTTGGTAATACTATATTTAATGTTCTTACTTTCGTTATCTGTCATATCAGGTAATATAATCGCCCTATAAAGGGATCCTGTAGAGTGTTATGCGCCAAACATTTAATTTTAAATTTCTAAGCAGCATAGAGCAAATCGACAGTGAGAGTTGGCATGCATTGGCTCACAATAGTGATCCTTTTCATCAGTACGCCTTCATCGAAGCGCTTGAACGTTCAAGTTCAGTTGAGCCGAAAACAGGCTGGCATCCACAACATCTTACAATCTACCAAGGTGAAACCTTGGTGGGCATTCTACCTTTGTATATCAAAAATCACAGTTATGGCGAATACGTATTTGATTTTGCCTGGGCCAATACCTACCGTGAATATGGTCTTAATTACTATCCAAAATTAGTCTGTGCTATTCCGTTTACACCGGTTTCCGGTTCGCGTTTATTGGTTAAAAATGAGGTCGACCAGGACCAGCTTATTCCGCAATTATGTAAAGCGATTCAAAAGCATGCCATTCAAAACGGCCTGTCCTCTATGCACTGGTTGTTCGTGCCTGAGCCCTTGAGCACGGCCCTGAATAAAGAACAGCATATGGTCAGAAGAGCGGTTCAGTTTCAATGGTTTAATCGGAATTTCCGTAATTATGATGACTTCAGCGCAACACTCACCTCCAGACGACGTAAATCAATCCGTAATGAAAGGCGAAAAGTCCAAGAGCAAGACGTTCAGGTCGAGCGTATCTACGGAGCAAATATTAATCCTGAACATATTGACTTCTTCTATCAATGTTACCAACAAACTTACTTAAAACGCAGTGGGCACCGGGGTTACCTCAACCGTGACTTTTTTACCCGCCTTTATCATTCCATGCAAAGTAATATATTGTTGGTAATCGCAACACGCAACGGCCAGCCTCTGGCTAGCGCCTTTTATCTATTTGACGATAAACAACTTTATGGGCGCTATTGGGGGGCACTAGAAGACGTTAATAACCTGCATTATGAATGTTGTTATTATCAAGGTATTGAATTTTGCATCGAGCATAATATCAGTTCTTTTAACCCTGGAACTCAAGGTGAACACAAAATTTTACGCGGCTTTGAACCCATTTATTGTTATTCAAATCACTGGCTAGCCGAAGCTGCATTTCAAGACGGCGTGCGACGTTTTTTACGTCAGGAAGATAGCAATATTGAAACCTACAAAGCAAATGCCGCAGAATTATTACCGTTTAAAATAATATCCGATAACTAGAATTTAAATTCAGCTATTAAGCTAAGTTACGGTTTGCGCCAAATAAGCATCATGTTATTTGCTGGCATAGAATGCTGCTCTGCCAGCACCAATCCACTGGCCCATTTTTGCAACTCCGCTATATCTCTTATACCACCGCATCCCTCGTTCAATAAATGTTGATTGAATGATTGATTACTGGCGCTGGTAAATTCACCGTTGACAGTGAACGGACCGTATTGACAGAAAATCCCACCTGAAGATAAGTTTTGCGCCACGAGCTGCATCATTATTTGTGCTTCATGGGGCTGCATAATATGCGTGGTATTGGCTGTATATACGCTATCAACGTCATTACACGGCCATTCATCAACACCTATATGAAATTGCAACGGACTGCGCACGTTACCTATTGTTAATTCCGCCAGCCAAGCATCAATGCTGCTATGATTGTGGGCTAAATCGCTGGTTTGCCAGAGTATATGAGGTAACGCAGGCGCAAAATAAGCGGCATGCTGTCCCGTTCCCGAACCGATTTCGAGTAAGCGAGTGTGACCCGATAACGCCTCTTTTAGCACAGCTAAAATGGGCTCTCTATTATTGTCGCATGAAGGGCTAAAACGTTTTTCTGTCATTGTGTCACACTCATTCTGGTTCAACGTTAGCTATTTAGATTAGGACCAAGCCATTTTTCCGCCTCTAATTCCGACCAACTTTTACGTTGCGCATAATCAAGCATTTGATCTTTTTGTATCTGTGCGACGGCGAAATAACGGGACTCAGGGTGAGAAAAATACCAACCAGACACCGCGGCACCTGGCCACATTGCATAACTTTCCGTGAGTTTCATCCCGGTGTTTTTCTCTGCGTCGAGCAAATCCCAAATAGCTTGTTTTTCAGTGTGTTCAGGACAAGCCGCGTAACCGGGAGCAGGACGAATACCTTGATATTTTTCACGAATAAGCTCCTCGTTACTCAGTGATTCATCCGGTACAAAGCCCCAAATTTCTTTGCGTACTTTTTCGTGTAAATATTCAGCAAAACCCTCAGCCAAACGATCCGCCAATGCTTTAACCATAATACCGTTGTAGTCATCACCGTCCGCAATATATGCGCTGGCGAGTTCATCTTCACCGATACCTGTGGTAACGGCAAATGCGCCCATATAATCGGCTTTACCTGTGGATTTAGGCGCGATAAAATCGCTCAAGCAATTATTAAACCCCTTAGTTTTCTCAGTTTGCTGGCGCAAATGGTGGCACACTTCACGTACTTCCTTGCGTTGTTCGTCACTATAAATTTCAATGTCATCATCAACTCGATTAGCAGGAAATATCCCCACAACGCCCTTGGCTTGCAATTTATTGTTAGCGCATAAGTCATCAAGCAGAGCAATAGCGTCATCAAACAACGATTGCGCCTCTTTTCCCACGACCTCGTCTTGCAAAATCCGCGGATATTTCCCCGCTAAAGACCAGGTTAGAAAAAATGGCGTCCAATCAATATACGCACGTAACTCCTGTAAGGTTACTGACACGGTTCTGACACCTAATGTTTTAGGTACCGGTGGGGTGTATTGGCTCCAATCAAAATCGAAACCATTGGCACGGGCCTTTTCCAACGAAACAGGGCGGCTACGAGGCTTTTTGCGCGCATGTTGCTCACGGACAACATCGTACTCTTTTGATATTTGCAGGGCATAGGCAGGGCGATGCTCTTTAGATATAAGCTTTTGACACACGCCAACGGCTCGACTTGCATTAGGAACGTAAACTACCGGTTGGTCGTAGTTTTGCTCGATTTTAACCGCAGTATGCGCCTTTGAGGTTGTTGCACCACCAATTAACAAGGGTAAATCCAAACCTAGACGTTGCATTTCCTTAGCGACGTAGACCATTTCATCCAAAGAAGGCGTAATCAAACCAGACAAGCCAATCATGTCGACATTTTCATCTTTGGCAACCTGAAGAATTTTGGCACAAGGCACCATGACTCCGAGATCAATAATTTCAAAGTTATTACATTGCAGCACCACACCAACAATGTTCTTGCCTATGTCATGTACATCGCCTTTCACCGTCGCCAGTAAAATCTTGCCATTGGTACTACCCACATCTTTTGTGGCTTCAATGTAAGGGTTCAAGTATGCAACTGCTTTTTTCATAACCCGCGCGGATTTAACCACTTGCGGCAGGAACATCTTGCCTTCCCCAAACAAGTCCCCCACTACATTCATACCGTCCATTAAGGGACCTTCGATGACGTGTAACGGCTTCTCAGCTTGCTGACGAGCGAGTTCTGTATCCTCATCAATATAATCAGTAATCCCCCGCACTAAAGCATGCTCTAAGCGTTTATTCACAGGTAACTCACGCCACTCTAGGTTTTCTTTTACTTGCGCTTTACCGTCACCCTGATACTTAGGTGCGAGCTCTAGTAAACGGTCGGTCGCATCCGCATTACGATTCAAGATTACATCTTCAACCGCTTCTTTTAGCTCCGCTGGGATTTGATCGTACACTTCAAGCTGACCGGCATTAACGATGCCCATATCCATACCGGCTTTAATGGCATGGTATAAGAACACCGAATGCATGGCTTCACGCACCGGGTTGTTACCGCGAAATGAAAATGAAACATTTGATAGGCCACCAGAGATATGCGCGTGGGGTAATTTCTGCGTTATGCGACGCGTAGCATTGATAAAGTCCACCGCATAGTTGTTATGCTCTTCAATACCGGTAGCCACGGCGAAGATATTAGGGTCGAATATGATATCTTCAGGCGGGAAACCTATTTTCTCTGTTAAAAGCTGATAACTACGCTGACAAATTTCAAATTTACGATCTTCCGTATCGGCTTGCCCAGCCTCATCAAAGGCCATAACGACAGTTGCCGCACCATAGCGCTTAAGCAATTTAGCCTGATGTAAGAAGTTTTCCTCACCTTCTTTTAAGCTAATAGAGTTTACGATTGCCTTACCTTGCACACACTTTAAGCCGGCTTCAATAACAGACCATTTTGACGAGTCAATCATGATAGGTACACGAGAAATATCAGGCTCTGAGGCAATTAAATTCAAGAAACGGGTCATGGCCGCTTCTGAATCGAGCATGGCTTCGTCCATGTTAATATCGATGATCTGCGCACCGTTTTCTACTTGCTGACGAGCAACATCTAGCGCTTTCTCAAAATCGCCTTCTAAAATGAGCCGTTTGAACATGGCAGAGCCCGTTACATTAGTACGCTCGCCGACATTAATAAAGGATGCTCTTGCTTTGATCATAGGTCACTCAGTCTACTAAATTTTTTCACTTTGTTACTTCGTGGGCCGTTGCTATTTAGTCGCCCACGGTCAATATATATTTGTCAGTTAATTAATGCACAAACGGCTCAAGTCCCGATAAACGCAGCTTCACTTCACGTTTAGGAATTGCCCGAGGTGCAACACCATCAACCACACTGGCAATCGCGGCGATGTGCTCAGGCGTTGAACCACAACACCCACCCACAATGTTAACTAAACCGGACTGTGCCCACTCGCGAATATGTTCAGCCATTTCATCACTTTCAAGGTCGTACTCACCAAACTCATTTGGCAAACCAGCATTCGGATGCGCCGACACAAGGCACTCTGCTACGGTGGACACCTCGTCCACATACTGGCGCAGTAGATCAGGGCCTAGTGCGCAATTTAATCCAAAAGAAAATGGGCTGGTATGACGCATGGAATAATAGAACGCTTCAGCAGTCTGACCTGATAAAGTGCGCCCTGAGGCATCGGTGATCGTGCCTGAAATCATAACAGGTAGGTTTTTGCCTAATTCATCGAAAACCACGTCAACAGCAAACGCAGCAGCTTTTGCATTCAAGGTATCAAAAATGGTTTCAATCATAATCAAATCTGCTCCCCCTTCAATTAGTCCGTGTGTCGCTTCGACGTATGCTTCGACCAACTCATCGAAGGTAACGTTACGCTCACCAGGATCGTTCACATTGGGAGAAATAGAAGCAGTGCGGCTCGTTGGCCCTAATACACCTGCAACAAAACGCGGTTTTTCCGGCGTGAGTGCACTGTATTTATCCGCCGCTTTACGTGCGAGCTTTGCAGACTCAATGTTTATCTCTTTTGCCAGCGACTGCATATTATAATCCGCCATAGAAATAGTCGTAGCATTGAAGGTATTCGTTTCAATAATATCCGCCCCTGCGGCAAGATAAGCACAATGAATATCAAATATGGCTTCAGGCTGGGTAAGGGTCAATAGATCATTGTTCCCTTTAACGTCGCTATGCCAATCCACAAATCGCTCTCCACGATAATCATCTTCTTGAAAATCATGAGCTTGGATCATAGTCCCCATAGCGCCGTCTAAAATAAGAATACGTGTTTTTGCAGCGTCGTGTAGTGCTTGTTCTGAAGATACCGTTGACACATTATTTCCTTTAAAACTGATAAATAAGTTGCTCTAATCTTTATTCGACAAAGATGCCAAATCATAGGGAGTATTCTGGTATACGTAGTAGTTTAACCAATTAGTAAACAGCAGACTACCGTGGGCTCGCCATGTCACCATTGGTGTGCATTGGGGATCATCATCAGGATAATAATTTTCAGGAATGATCGCATTCAAACCGGCTTTTACATCACGTTGGTACTCTTGATCTAAACTGTCAGGATCATACTCAGGATGCCCAGTAACAAATACTAACCGCCGATCTTCAGATGCGACGAGGTAGGCGCCGGTTTTTTCAGAACTGGCCAAAACCTTCAAGCCTTCCACTGACTCATAGTCCGCAACACTGATTTCACCATAACGTGAGTGAGGGGCATAGAAAACAGGGTCAAAGCCGCGCATCAATTCATTGTGTTCATCTTGTACCTGATGAGGAAATATCCCACTGAGTTTAACATCACGTAAACTGCGATTCTTGCCATAGAAATGATATAAAGCGGCATGGGCGGCCCAACATGAAAACAAAGTAGATTGCACATGACGTCGCGCCCATTCCAGCACAACTTTCATTCTTTCCCAATATTTAACGTCATCATAGTCAAGCAACGCCAAAGGCGCACCAGTGACTATTAACCCATCGTACTGTTTGTCTGCCACATCATCGAAGTTGTGATAAAAAGCTTTCATATGGGATTCTGGTGTGTTCTTCGGTGCCTGATTATCGATACGGATCAAGTCGACATTGATTTGCAAAGGTGTATTCGACAACAAACGTAAAAATTGCACTTCTGTTTCCATCTTATTCGGCATTAGATTCAAGATACCGACTTCCAGAGGACGAATATCCTGCATGGCGGCACGATCAGTATCCATCACAAAAATATTCTCACTGTTTAAAATGCTTTGCGCAGGCAATTCAGTAGGGATACGAATAGGCATAATGACTCCAAGATGGGTTGAGATGCACTAAATTTGGAGCAAAACGCATTGAATGTCAACATCTTTACGTCTAGACGTCTAAACGTAAACTTATGAAAAATATTTTTATCTATATGTATTACGACATCAAATTTGAGATTTATGCCAACAGTGAGATCCCGGTGCAGCCCTTTAGAGTCAAGCAGTTTCATTTTTCGAATTTACGCGGAGTATCCATTTGGCGCTCAACTGGTTACGAATTACAGTTTAGGTTGGTTATGTTATTTATAGAGAAATGCCTTTAATGGAATGAGCTTCCTAAAAAGAAGCATACAGCGCTCCTCCGCAGGACACTTTACTCTAATGGGTTCGATGATTGCTGTCGGAATCTATCCAATCGTCCAGATTTTTTTATAATTTCTCCATCGTCGAACACAGCTTTTTCTAAACGTGATTTGGTAAAATTCGTTGAAGATCGCCTTATGAAACCGCTCCAAAATACCGTCACCTGCTACGACACCTCTTTCTTCTTGTTGTGGTCGATTGTTCGTGTCAAAAGTTAAGTTAAAGCCAAAATAGTACTATTTATTAACAGGGAAGTTAGCGCAGACCCTTGGTGGCGATTCCAAAAGCCTTATCTGGTAGTTCTTGTTTTTCGTCAAACATGACTATACTTCTTCGGTAATCTTTTAGTGCATGTAGCGCGACTTCGAAATAGTTTTCGCATAAATCAAGACCATAAGTTATCCCATCTGCTTTAGAGCCATATCCCCAGCTTGCTTTTAACTCTCCACATTCTTTGTGTGTATGGCCATTCATTTCAATCATGACACTATCGTTGCAAATGTCACAAATACGGTTTACAACAGTTTCAACCACTTTCTCTGCTAAGATTTTCATTGCGATACCTAAAATAATTAGTTTGTA
>NZ_BAER01000057.1 GCF_000315055.1 Paraglaciecola polaris LMG 21857
GGGCCTACCTTGTCTATCGGAGATGACCATCTAAGCCTAAAAGATGGAAATGTGCTGGAAACCGTCTCCTTTGATGACATGCACAGCATAAGGTTAATCAAAGCTGGTTCAACCCGAGAGGCTATTCAAATTATTCTTAAAAGCGGGCAAAACATTGTTATAAACAGCAATTTCCCTATTGCATCAATTAAACCGATCCTCAATCAGTGTCTTGATTGTAAATTAATGTAAAGCGTTAACCCCGTCTTAACGGCGCTTTTGTTATTTTATCGGCATTAATGTAATTAAGATGTCGGTTATGATTTATTTAGTAACGCAAAGCTTTGTGCTAAAAACAGTATGGACTCAGTGTCAGCAAATTAAGTTGGCAACCCTCCTTCGCTCTCTGGAGTCTTCGCAACATGACTAACGTATTATTGGTTGAAGATGATATTGACTTGGCAAGTACCATAGTGGATTACTTGGAACTCGAGACTATTCAATGTGACCACGCCAGTAATGGGCTACTGGGTCTTAATTTAATTGAACGTCAGCCTTACCAAGTCATTATTTTAGATATTAATATGCCGAAAATGGATGGCTTAACATTATGCGCCCTGTTAAGGGAAAGAGGTCTAGATACTCCAGTGTTAATGCTGACCGCCAGAGATTCCCTGAACGACAAATTACAAGGGTTTCAAGTTGGTAGTGACGACTATTTAATCAAACCGTTTGCCATGCAAGAACTAGTGGCCCGAGTTCAAGTATTAGCGCGGCGGCGAAGCGGTGAGGTTAAGCGCCTTACACTCAGTGATTTAGTATTCGATCTGAGCCAACGTAGTGCTTTTTTGGCACAGCACCCTTTAAAGCTTTCACCCACCGCACTGAAGATCCTTGAAGTATTAATGCGTGCAAGCCCGCAAACTGTTAGTAGGCAACATATCATGCAATCAGTATGGGGAGATGAGCAGCCCGATAGTAACAGTTTGAAGGTGCATATTTATCACTTACGCAAAGCACTCGACATACACGACGCATCGGTCACCCTAGAAACGGTGGCCAGTGTTGGTTTTGCCATTAGGGAAAGGCAAAAAGGGCAATAGCATGAAGATCAGACCCAGTTTACGTTTATACTTTTTCATCAGCATAGTCTTGCTTGGTTCAAGCATGACCATTGGATTCTCAGTGCTCGGTGTGAATTATTTTATCGAAGGATTAGATCGCGGAATAGGCGGCATTATGCACGAGCTTGTTATGACCACGGACGTGCAAGATGGTCATCCGGTAAAATTTGTCGACATTCAGGTCGCCAGTCGTTGGCAGGACACACCAAAAATCATTCAACAACGTTTTACATCCCCGCCCACCCAAGAAAACGAACTGTTGAAAATGAAAGACCAAGACTCACTATTTTCATTGCCTAAAAACCTCTTTTTCGTGACGATTATGTATAATCAAAACAACGAAACTAGGTATGTTTCTAAGGTCATGTTAGATAAAACTAGTCTGCATAAAAAACGCAAGAAGAATATATCACTCTTTACTTGGATCATCATAACCGGTGTGAGTGTTATGGCCGTTTTCGCTTGTTTATTGATTGTAGTGATGCGCAAAGTAGCCAAGCCAATTGAGTCACTGAAAGATTGGGCTAAATCCTTAACACAAGAAAATATACAGCAATCACCACCGGACTTTATTTACAACGAGCTCAATACACTCGCCAGTATAGTCAGAGGCAGCCTGTTATCGGTTCATCAAAGCTTAGCTCGGGAACAGCGTTTTCTTAGTTATGCTAGCCATGAACTCCGTACGCCTATCTCCGTCATTCGTAGTAATGTGGATTTACTCAAACGATTAAGCGAACAATCGCCTATCAGCGACAAACAGAATCTAACCCTGCAGCGTATCGAACGAGCCGGTTTAACCATGAGCGATTTAACCGACACCTTGTTATGGCTTAGTCGCAATGATGAGCAAACTGTATCACTTGAGCCTGTTAACCTTGATGAAAACATTAGCCAGCTTTGTAATGAATTAGGATATTTGCTCAACGGCAAGCAGGTTGAAGTCGAGATACAAAGTGAAAAATTCACCTTACACACTGCCGCTACGGCCTGTCATATTGTACTGAGTAACCTTATCCGTAACGCCTACCAACATACACAGCAAGGAAAAGTACAGATAAAACAGCAAGGAAGTTGCGTCACTATCACCAATATTTCTAAAGATAATGACGAGAATGACGTCAGCCACGACAATGATAAAAACCGAAATCCTCTCGGCTACGGTTTAGGATTGCAACTAAGTGAAAAAATCATTCAGCGCCACGGTTGGCAATATGAAATTGTCGATTTACCCGCGTATTACCAAGTTAAAGTTAACTTTATGTACCAGAACTAGGGAGATTTCACTGGTTTAGCTCATACTAAAGGTCATATTTACATCCATGGGTACTTTGCGTACCGTAGAGTTTGGGAAAAATGGGAGCAAACCTTGAAATCGGCACCGATACCTTCAAACGACTTGCTACGATTAGACGCGCTATACAGTTTACGTATTCTAGATACTGCGCCTGAAGAGCGTTTCGACAGAATTACGCGACTAGCAGCCCATACCTTTGGTTGCCAATTCGCCTCGATTTCATTTACTGATAAAAACCGCCAATGGTATAAATCGGTGTTTAATTTTGATGCCACCGAATTAGCCAGAGGCATGGCTTTTTGTTCCCACACCATAGTTGAAGATGATGTATTCATCATCAACGATACGCATCTAAGTGAAGACTTTCGCGACAGTTCATTTGTAACCAGTGAGCCTTATCTACGCTTTTATGCCGGCATAAAAATCACTATGGCTGGTTATCCTGTCGGCTCCCTGTGCGTGTTTGATCCCAAGCCTAAATCATTAAATCACGAAGATAAAGGTGTCTTGCGTGACCTCGCTAATATGGTCGAAAGTGAGTTGCAAAAAGAAGAATTAGCCAATACCGCTCGAGCGCTCCGTCGTTCTCAAGTGCAATTGGATGAAACGCAAAAATTGACTCGTTTACGTAACGTGATCCTAGAAAAAATCGTGCATTCTGAGTCCCTTCATTCGGTATTAATCGACATCGTTGAGGCCATCGAACTTGAATATCACGGACAGCAATGCAGCATATTATTACTCGAAGGAATTAAACTTGTTTCTGGCGCAGCGCCATCTTTTCCTGATTTTTATAACGCTGCGATAGATGGTATTGAAATAGGAATAGGTCAAGGCTCCTGTGGCACAACTGCGTTCACAGGTGAGCGCACCATAGTTGACGATATCAGCACTCACTCATACTGGGCAGCCTGGGCTGACCTTGCCAAACAAGCCCATTTAGGTGCCTGTTGGTCTGAACCGATTAAGGCAGCGGATGGGTCGGTTTTGGGTACATTTGCTATTTACCATGATCACCCCGCAACGCCGTCGGATGAAGAGCTCGAACGCATTGAACAATTTGCCCATATCGCTAGCATAGCGATTGAACGCCAGCGCACCAGCGATCTGATTTGGCACCAAGCCAATTTTGATGAACTCACCCAGCTTCCAAATCGTAATATTATGGGTGAACACCTAAAACAAGCGCTCAACGCTGCTAAACGTAATGAAACTCACGTGGCGGTCATGTTTCTCGATTTAGATAACTTTAAAGACATCAATGATACCTTGGGCCATGGCGTCGGAGATGATTTATTAGTTGATTGCGCTAAGCGTATCGAGCAATGCATCCGTAAAAAAGATACCGTGGCGCGTTTAGGCGGTGATGAGTTTGTCATGATCATCAACGACATAATGGATTTTAGTGGCTTAGAAAATACCGCCCAGAAGATACTGAAAGCGGTAGCACAACCCTATCACTTACAAAATGAAATTGTACATACCAGTGCCAGCATAGGGATCACAATTTACCCTGATGACGCCGAAGATGTTGCCAGCTTACTTAAAAATGCCGATCAGGCCATGTATGGCGCCAAATCAATAGGTAAAAATAACTACCATTATTATACCAAAAGCATGCGAGATGCGGCGTTAAAGCGCATGACGTTAATATCCGATCTTAGGCATGCAATTGAAAATGAAGAATTGTTTATCGTTTATCAACCCATCGTTGAAATGCACAATGGATACTGTACTAAAGCTGAAGCCTTGATTCGTTGGCAACACCCTGTGCACGGTGTTATCGGGCCATTGGAGTTTATCCCTGTGGCAGAAGAAACGGGTTTAATAATTGATATCAGTAACTGGGTATTTTCTCAGGTATGCAGAGATGTGCGCCATTGGCGTAAAACCCTATGCCCCACGCTACAGTTAAGTATTAACACGTCACCCATTCACTATACCGATCCAGATAGATGCATTACCCAATGGTTAGATACCCTGCTTGAGACTCGGACACCTCCCCAAGCTATTTTATTGGAAATAACTGAAAACCTACTAATGGATGCCAACCAGAGTGTATCCACAAAGTTATTTCAGTTTCGCCAAGCGGGAGTAGATATCGCCCTTGACGACTTTGGCACAGGCTACTCGTCGATTTCATATTTGAAGAAATATCCTACTGATATTTTGAAAATCGATAAATCTTTTGTTCATTCGATGAGCGAAGTCAGTAATGATAAAGTGTTGTGTGAAGCCATAATAGTCATGGCGAAAAAGCTCGGTATTAAGGTTGTCGCAGAAGGCATAGAGACTGAAGAACAGCGTAATATATTGCAAAAAATGGGTTGTGAGTATGGACAGGGCTATTTGTTCGCAAAACCGTTAAAATACCAAGATTTTGATGCCCTACTAAAGCGGCAGAAACAGGATGAACTAGCCTGCCTTGCGCATTAGCCGATAAGCGCTTCTGGCGAAACAGGGAAATTTGTTGATATAATCAACTAAAATACTCAACGGAACTGTGCATGCACTCTCAACTTATCGAACACATTATCGCGATTTCCGAACGTTTTCGCATCAGCATACGCAGTGCAATCAATGCTAACG
Source organism: Paraglaciecola polaris LMG 21857 (assembly GCF_000315055.1). Lineage (GTDB taxonomy): Bacteria > Pseudomonadota > Gammaproteobacteria > Enterobacterales > Alteromonadaceae > Paraglaciecola > Paraglaciecola polaris. Next base: position 4,990 of record NZ_BAER01000057.1, read on the forward strand.
AATTGGGAATAGGTGCGATGCATGTGCGCAGCCTCGCAGTTATAGCGCAATCGGATGCTTGCACTGCCAACCATATTGTCAATGTTTTAGCCAGAGATAAAGCGCAGGTGGCACGGATCGTTAAAGAGTTATTGGCGGCGGATTTAATAGAGAAATGCGCTCATCCTGAAGACAAGCGCAGTCAAATTCTTAGCGTAAAGGCAGAGGGTCAAACCTTAATGGCGCAATTCCACGCAGCGAAAGTTGAAATATATAATCAAATGACCCAAGGATTAAGCGGATCACAGTTAAGGGACTTCGAACATATCGCACAATGTATCGCCGATAACTTGCTTGCTGAACTTAACAAAGACTAACGGCCAAGCGCTGCCATGGACTCCTTTGGATAGCGCAGACCATGTACCTGATGTTGTGCAATGCACTTGGCAATATCGAGCCATTTCTCTTCAGAGATATTTAAAGACATTGCTCCTGCATTCTCGACGATTCTAGCTGGGTTACGCGTACCTGGGATCGACACATATTCCGGACTCTGTTTTGCAATCCAGGCTAAAGCCAACTGTGCTGGTGAGCAGTCAAGGCTGTCAGAAATGGTTTTTATTTCGGCTACCAAACGTAAGTTATGGTCAAAATTCTGTTCTGAAAAACGTGGATTAGTCAGCCGCCAATCCCCCGCGCCTAGATCGCTTCGCTGGGTAATAGCCCCAGTTAAAAACCCTCGACCCAAAGGGCTATATGCAACCAACCCAACACCGAGCTCACGACAAGCAGGTAAAATGTCGTCTTCAATATCCCGGCTCCATAACGAGTATTCGCTCTGCAACGCAGCAATGGGATGAACGGCGCAGGCGCGTTTAAGCGTTTGACTGCCGGCTTCAGACAAACCTAAATACCGAACCTTGCCTTCTTTGACCAGATCAGCCATCGCACCTACCGTTTCTTCGATGGGCACGCTAGGATCCATTCGATGCTGATAGTACAGATCGATACAATCGATACCCAGACGTTGCAGACTGGCATCACACGCCTGTTTTACGTATTCTGGCCGCCCGTTAAATCCGAGAAAACCACCTTTATCGTCGCGCAGGATCCCAAACTTAGTTGCTAATGTGACAGAATCCCGTGCAGTACTATTTTGCTTGAAGAAGTCCCCTAATAAAAGTTCGTTGGTTTTTGGCCCGTAAATGTCTGACGTGTCCCAAAACGTAACACCGCTATTTATCGCTTGATGTAAAGTCGCGAATGAATCTTGCTTATCGTGAGAGCCATAAAAATCAGACATGCCCATACAACCCAAACCCACACTCGACACCATTAACCCCTGGTGACCTAATTGACGTTTCTGCATAACGTAATCCTCATTAATAATGAAAAACATATATCGAGTTAGCATGTTAACGTCGAATATGCGCAATTAAATTGGGGGATACTGCAAAATGTTTGCCTAATCCTACAATCATGCTGCCAGCAGCTTTCCCCCGCGTCGCTACATGGCATACTAGCGTAATGATAAACACAGCATATATTTACGAGGTGGCATAGGATGAATGCATTAATTAAAAAAGTATTAGAGCTGACCCCAAATGAAGGCGACTTTTCTACAAGCATCCCGCATTTAAGCCTATTTCGCCGTGACAATCCCATGGCATCGCCACTGCCGGTGATATACCAGCCGAGTATATATATGGTTTTGCTTGGTTCAAAGGCGACGTTTTTAGGCAAAGAGCGTTATCAGTACGATCCCATGCATTATTTAGTTAGTTGCGTGCCCTTGCCGCTAGAAGGTCAGATCCTACAAGCGAGTAAGGAAACCCCCTATTTAGCGGCACGTATCAGTCTTGACACCCAACTGGTCAACGAATTATTAGTGCAGATGCCCCTTGAACCCAGGGAAAATACCGGCTCATTAGACATGTTCACCGTAAACCGCTCCTCGCCCAGAGGCATTTACGTCAGTGCGATTAATCAGGATATACAGAGTACCTTGTGCAGACTACTCGACTGTGCCCACTCAAAAAGCAAAGCCCATGTACTGGGACAACTAGCGCTTAAAGAATTGATTTATCACGTATTGAATGCTGAACATGGCGACCTGCTGCGCATATTTGCCAGCCAAGACCGACAACAATATCAAATTGCCAATGTGCTGCAATATATCAACCGTCACTACGCTTCGAACATGGATATATCGGCCCTAGCGAGTAAAGCCAATATGAGTGAGTCTTCATTTTATCAACACTTTAAAGCGGCAACTAACACCTCCCCTATTCAATATATCAAAACCGTTCGTTTGCATGCGGCTAAGCGAAAAATGCTTTTCGAACAGCATACCGCGACCTCTGCGGCCTACGAAGTCGGCTATACCAGTACGTCGCAATTTAGCCGTGAGTATCGCCGCTTATTCACAGTGCCACCGGCACAAGACGCGCGTAATACAAGTAAGGTATGATGGGCTGTCTCAATTTTTAGGATATGTATGCCCAGAATATCAACCTCCGCAGGTATAGCTAAATTCATTGTACTTTTTAGTCTATTTTTTTGCTCTGGGGTATTGGCAGGGGATGAATTGCTTCCCAGTATTGAAGAAATCCAGCAGCGTTTAAAAACCTCGTCTGATGCAGCGGATATTTCCGAGCAAGAAAAAAGTGCAATAGAGCAATCATACCAACAGGCAATCGACAACATACGGGCCACAGAACAATTTGATGAGCAAACCAATAAATATAATCACGCAATAAAAGACGCTCCAAAAAAACTGAATAGACTGGAAAATGATTATGCGAAATTTCAATATCCCCCGGTAAGTAATAAATCCGTTAGCCAATCGGAGTTACTCGCTCGGGTAACCGACACCGAAGGAGACGTAACCAGTACCCGAGCTAGATTGTCTGAACTAAAGGCCACCCTTGACGATGAACGCCGCTTGCTTTTACGTCAAATCATCAGTGAAACACAAACCGCTATTGATGCCACTAACAACAACCTCACTACCGACGAAGATAGCAACCCGGCAAAATTAGCCCAAAGCATTGCTCAGGCAGCCGAACGTAAAATGTTACAAGCGAAAATTGGCTCCCTCAAGGAAAGACTAGCCTACCGACCTGCACATTTGGCCATTATTGATGCGCAAGTTGCTCTCGAACAGAAGAAATTACAGGCCTCAGTTGAATTACTTAACGCATTAAGGTCACTGCAAAATAACTTAGACGAAAAGCAAAACGCCTCAAAGTTAGCAAAACTGCAAGCAACAACTGCCTCTCTCATCAGTGCCCCACTGATTTTACAAGATATTGCCAAACACAATGAAGTGCTGGCAAAAAGTGCCGCCACCTTAGCTACTCAACAAGATTTAACTGCTCATGAGTTAAACGAAATTCAAACTCAGATCAGCGATTTAAATAATAAATTTTCTTCTTTGAATCGGTTACTTGAGCTTGAGATATACGAATCCTCGGCCGTTTTTGGTAACGCCCTTAGACAAGAGTGGGAGCAAGCATCTCGAGTAGTCAATGGAGATGACTTAATCAAACAAACAGAAATATCGTTAGTCGACAACCGAGTCGCCATGTTCAGTTTAAATCAACGACGTGCGCCATTTGATACACCCGATGTGGAAGTATTAATGGGGCAAATTGGCAAGGATAATCTGCGCTGGCAAGATGAAGCTAAGGAGCTGGTCTCACAGCGTCGAGAGTTAATTTCTCAGCTCAGTTCAGCTTACACACAACATGTAGACGTGCTATCTGTTTTACTGGATAAATTGCGTTTCCTTATCCAGCGCACCCAGACTTACAGTAACCTTCTGGAAAGTAATCTATTTTGGATCCCAAGTGCCACTCCTTTTGATGTGGACACCATTACAGCCGCGGGCGATTCTGCCGCTTGGTTGCTACGAATGGAACACTGGCAAAATGTCATGCTCGCTGTGGAACAGAACATTGAACACAATCAATTTGCACTGATCACCATGTTGGTTGCGCTGGTATTAACGCTGATATTGCGTAAACGCCTTAAACGGCGGTTAAGTGAAATCGCTCCCAACGTCGGGAAAGTGCAAACAGATGCCTTTCAATTAACGCTCACCAGCTTATTAATTACCCTTGGTTTGTCGCTACCCCCTGCATTGGTTTTGTTTGCTCTCGCGCTTTTATGTGATGCGAAAACCGGCTTTGCTAATAGCTTGAGTAACGCATTTTTTGTCGGCGGCTTGATGATGTTATATCTAGAATTCATGTTACAGCTGGTGCGCAAAGATGGCCTTGGTGAAGTACATTTTAATTGGAGTGAGTCCAGCCTTACTCTGCTCAGAAAAAACAACCGCTTACTGATTATCGTGTTTATTCCCATTGGCATAATAATGACTTTGTTGAACAATCAAGCCAGTGTCGAGATACGCGAAGACCTAGGCCAATTTGCCCTGATCATCTTGTGTTCATCATTAGCCATTGCCGGCACAAGAGTTACGCGTAACGCTTATTACCGTTACCGCGCATCGATGTATTCCTCTAAGCGCTTCTCGTACTTTTTATATTCCTTATTGATTCTAGTACCGGCTTTTTTGATCATTTTATCGGCTATTGGTTATCAATACAGCGCCCAGCGTATCCTCGCATTAATGTTAGAAACTGCGTTTCTGTGTACCGTCGCCCTTTTGGTTTACTACACAGCAGAACGGGCGATTTCCGTTAATGCCAGACGTATCGCACTGGAGAAAATCCGTGCCAAACGGCTAGCCACTATCGCTGCCAATGCCCAACAAGAAGCTGCGGAACAATCTGGTGAAGGGGTACCCGAAATAATAGACAGTCAAGAGCTCGATAGGCACACCATTACCAGTCAAACCAAGGCCGTCATACGCATGGTGATATGGCTAGCACTCATAGGCGCGTTGTCTGTTGTGTGGCAAGACATTTCGCCCATTGCATACTCCCTCGATGATGTTGTTATGTGGGAAATAAGCAATGATGATCCCAATATTGAAGCCCAGCGCATCACCCTGTGGAGCTGTTTGCTTAGCTTAATGATATTCGTTGTCAGTGTGATAGGCGTGCGCAATTTACCAGGCTTATTGGAAATGACTGTGTTGGGACGTTTAAACCTATCTCCAGGCACCAGTTACGCCATTACCACCATGCTAAAATACAGTATCGTGATCATAGGTATAATTGTGTCGTTCAATATTTTGGGCGCCCAGTGGTCAAAACTTCAATGGCTCATAGCTGCCCTGGGTGTTGGGCTAGGGTTTGGATTGCAAGAAATTGTCGCTAACTTTGTCTCAGGAATAGTGATCTTATTCGAGCGCCCTATTCGACTCGGCGATACCATTACGATTGCAGGGCACAGCGGCACAGTGACCCGTATTCGAATTCGCGCAACAACAGTGAGTGATTGGGATCGCAAAGAACTTATCATTCCCAATAAAACCTTTATCACCCAAGATTTCGTAAATTGGACCTTATCAGACCCAGTCACGCGCATCGTTATTCCCGTTGGCGTGGCCTATGGCAGCGATACTGAAAAAGTGGTTTCTCTGTTGGTACAGGTCGCGAACAATAATCACAGCGTGTTCGAAGACCCCGCCCCTGCGGCACTGTTTTTAGCGTTCGGTGCCAGTAGTTTAGACTTTGAACTACGTGTATTTGCCCGCGCAGTGGTTGACCGCGCTATGGTCACACATGAGCTTCACATGCAGATTGAAAAGCAGTTTCGTCAAGCCGGCATCGAAATCGCCTACCCACAACAAGACGTGCATCTTAATATGACTACCCCGATAAACGTCAACATTGCCCCTAAAGTCCCTCCCGAGGCCCAGTAAACGGGCCCATTATTACCTTCACCACTGACACTAAATCAGCAATGAAAATATTACCTAATCCATTGCTGTATTTAACATTTTACCAATAACAGGTAAAATAACGCCTGTTTTCTTTTTTCAAAATAGGTATTCATGTCTCGCCGTGTTGTTATATTGCCCATTGCCTCATTAACCATTGCCATGCAAAGTACATGGGTGATGGCTGAACAAGCCCCTATTGAAGTCGTCGTTGTCAGTGGTTCACATCAAAAAACCAACCTTATGGCGTTCGATAGTAATATGCAGCGCATTGCGGAGGACGAGATAGAGCGCGTAAAAGCCACGCTCGCCAGCGACATTCTAAACCGTGCCAGCGGTGTGTATATTCAAGCTAACAACGGCGTTGAGAACCTACCCTCTCTTCGCTCGCCCATTTTAACAGGCCCTGGTGCTGCCGGAGCTTTCTTATTTATGCAAGATGGTATACCCACTCGCGCGGCAGGCTTTGCTAACAACAATGCCCTGGCAGAGCTTAATTTAGCGCAAGCCGATGCCATTGAAATTGTCCAAGGCCCAAGCAGCGCAGTTTACGGTTCTAATGCGGTTCACGGTGTAGTGAATGTGTTGAGTTTAACCCCACAAGAGGGTGGCAATCTTGGTATCACCTTAGGGGGCAATCAGCGAACACAGTTCCAAGGTGCCATTGGCCAAGTTGATGATCAAGGTTCTAAACATCAAGCAATCGGGTTAAACCTACAAGTGATTAACGACGGTGGCTATCAAGACGACAACGGCTATACCTCTAGTAAGCTGGGATTACGTCATGATTATCAGCACGATAAACTTTCCATCAGCAGCACCCTATCGGGCTTTGATCTGGACCAAGATACCGCTGGATTCATCGCATCTGGTGACAATGGTGAGGGTTGCTTTACCTCAGATTATGCCCCGAGTGAGCTGTATAAAGACCGAGATGCAATGCAGAAAAACTGTGATACAGATGCGTACCGACAATGGTCATCCATACGCGGAGCGAGTCATGTAAGTTACCAATTAAATGCCAACGAACAGCTTAATTTCACCCCTTACTTTCGCAGCAATAGTATGGCATTTCGCCAGCATTATTTGCCGTCCAGAGCGATTGAAGAAAACAGCCATCACAGTTTAGGGATAAATAGTGACTACCAGTGGCAAATGAATGATGCCTTTGCAGTAGTCGTGGGAATTGACGTGGACCTGACTCAGGGGAAATTAACTGAAACCCAACAGCAAGCCGACCGCTTTAGTTTCGGTAAAGCCCGGCAGCAAGGAGTGCATTTTGATTATGAAGTCGACGCTACCACCCTATCGCCCTTTATACAGGTCAATTGGCAGTATAACCATGCACTTAGTTTCACCTCAGGTCTGCGCTTCGATAGCACAGAGTATCGTTACGATAACCTCATCGCTGATGGCACCAGTAAGGCTGATGGCTCATCATGCTTTAACAATGATGCACAACCAGTTAGTTGCTTGTATCAACGTCCTAGCGATCGCCATGATCGTTTCAATAACACCAGTGCAAAAATAGGGGCAAATTATCGTGTTAACGACAACCTCGCGCTTTTTGCAAGTTGGGCGAATGGATTTCGCGCACCCCAAACGACAGATCTGTATCGACTGCAAAACCAACAAACAATCGGTAGCATAGAGTCCGAAGAAATAAACAGTATAGAAGCCGGTCTGCGTGGTTCGTTTGCAAACCTTCAATTGCAAGCGACGGCTTACAGCATGCAAAAGCACAACTTCTTTTTTCGTGATGACGATGGCTTAAACGTTACCGACGGCGAAACAACCCATATGGGCGTCGAACTCAATGTCACATATCAGCTTATCGCTAACCTTAGTTTGTCAGCCAGTTACGCCTATGCAGAGCATGAATACGATTTTAACCTTGCAAGTAGCGGCGTTGTTAACGGCAATAAAATCGACACAGCGCCACGCCAACAAGGTAATGTTCGACTGAACTGGCAAGCCACAAGCAGTACAGATATTGAACTAGCATGGCAACACATTGGCAATTACTACCTAGACCCAGCAAACGAGCATGAATATTCGGGCCATGACCTGCTAAATTTACGCACTCAGTTACGCGTCAATAAACACCTGAGCCTCAATGCAAATATAGAAAATCTAACCGATGAAAAGTACGCCAGCCGCGCCGATTATGCATTTGGCTCATATCGTTATTTTGGCGGCCAACCTCGTACCTTCTACCTAGGAGGCCAATACGCTTTTTAATTTGCATGTGATTGCGTTCATGACTCAGGAAACAAAAAATGAATATCAATGCAGACCATCTCTCGTGAGATGGTTTTTTTCTGTATAACACAGCAATATCACTGGATAACTGAATCTATAATGGACCCTGCTGTTTTTGCCGATTAAATTTATCCGCATCGACGCCCTTTTTCCAATAGCCAGTGGCAAAAATATTTAGTCGGTTCACGCCAAGGTCATCGAGTAATAACGTTTTAAGTGCACGTACATTTCTGGCTTCTAGGCCGAAAAAGATATGCGCATTTTTAGCTAACGCTTTGGCTTTGCCCTCAACCACCTGCTCTAACGATTCGCTATGCTCGTCTGCTATGTGCCAATCAACATGTAAATGCGCACCAGCATCCATATGAATAATATCGGCACGGGTGGGCACCGTAATGACAGCCTGCACATTAGCTTGTGGGCGAATATACCTAGCAAAACCGTTTACCGCGTTAATTGAAGTAATATCCCCGATGAGCAAATAGTTGTCCTGGGTAAAATCAGTAATTTTCTGTGGTCCTGGGCCAGCGATAGCCGCGAAATCTCCTACTTTAGTGTTTTTAGCCCAATTAGTAGCGGGGCCTTGGTGCAAATTAACCACAAAATCAATGGCGAGCTCTCGCCTTTTGGCGTCGAAGCTACGTATTGTATATGAGCGCTTAACCGCTGGTTTTACTGCATCAAACGCTAACTCAGGAAAGGTTTCTCCTTCATGTGGGATCAGCACCTTCACGTGTGCGCCGTCCTTACCCTCAGGAAAGTCCGCAAGCGCGTCCGAGCTGAAAAAAATTCTACGTAAATGCGGTGACAATGATTCGATACGAATAACTTTGACTAAACGTGCTTGAGGTTTCATGTTAGCTCCCAGTAAATTAGTTGATAATGTCAACTATATCACTAAAGTGAACAAGGTCAACCATTAAATACGAATAATTCTTATTTGATAGTTGGAATTGCTATGTTTCCGCGGTGCCTCACACCAAACGTAAAAGAAAACGCCTAATCTTATCCAAATAGGCGCTCTATACGTTGGCTCTGTGCACCAGTGAAAATCAACTCTACTGGTGATCTAATAGCAGTTTATAACTGCGCAGGGGGAACCATTTTACCACCGGTACCAATAATGCTTGGAGGAACCATTTTGCCACCGGTACCGATAATGCTAGGAGGAACCATTTTTCCGCCAGTACCGATAATACTAGGGGGAACCATCTTTCCGCCAGTACCAATAATACTAGGGGGAACCATTTTACCACCCGTTCCAATCGCAAACGCAGTGCTAGAAGCAAAAATAGATAAAACAACAGTGGCAGCAAGGGTGAAATTTTTCATGATATATATCCTAATAACGAATTAATGATGGACGAATTTCCATCACAGTGATTATCAAGGATATCTATCGGCAATGTCACATAGAAGGTTAAAATATGAACATATAAATGGTAGGTTTAGCGTGACAGAAGTTAGGCTTTAAACCAATTTTTTGAAATGAGAATGTAACCTTGTACCAGCACTAATAGCGCCGAATACGTCGTTAAACCGTGGAAAATATAGGGTGCAGCGTAGTAAATATGGGTGCTCTGCACGTCAAATACTCGACGTAGAATGTATTCTATCAAGATCAATTGGTGCAACAGGATGTAAAAGAAAACTAATTGATACAAAGAATGATCTAAGTTTAATGAGCGGTACTGACTTGGAAAATACTTAGCCATAAGGAATACTCGGGCGAATAAAAAGTGACGCACCCAAAGGTTGATGGTGAGCAAGAGTACATACCAGAAAATCATCGGCGCAGCTTGCTTACTCACATACCAGTAAATCTCAGTGGCTAGACAGCCAGCCACGACCACAACTGTCGGCCAACGCATACTATCCTCCGACACCTTATATAACGAATAACATGCCGCTAAGTAGGTCAACACCTTAAGTGTTAATTGGAAATGCTCACTAATAACAAGGGGATAAAGTAACTCTGAGGATAAATTAGCGGTAGCCGAAATAACAATAATACTCACCAGATTAATGTCGCGAATAAACAACACAGCAACAAAACCTAATAAGGCAAGGTAGATTTTTTCAAATAACAAGCTGTCGCCGTAAGTCAGGAAACCGGCACAAACAAATAAAACGGAACCAATGAATTTTGGAATTCGTGTGGAGCTAAAGAACACGTGGACTAGAGTCTATCGGTGATAAATTTAAAGTAACCGACGATTTGATTAACGAAGTTATTGCGGGTTTCTTCTTTGGCTTTGGTGCGACATACAGACCACCATTTTTTGACCACTTCAATTTGTAATGTACGCAATGACTCAGGTTTATTGTTTTCTATTGCAGAGACCGTTTCTCGACTTAACCCAACACGCTGAGCTAGTTCGCCCTGTGTATAGCCCGCCTCTTTCCTGAGGTTTCTTAGAATAACAGGCAATTCACTGCTGTGTAGATCCATATATTGGGAGCCTAAAGGAAACGGTTAATAAATTCGACGCACAATGGTAACTATTTTACGACAGCTAAGTAAAGAAAAATCCCCATTCCAGCTAGATTATAAATAGACCCGTTATAAAATTGTTATTCCAATTGCTTATAATTCAATCAGAAAATCGCATTAACAATGACGCCAAAATTAGTCACTAATTGAATCTAGATTACTCAAGTGATCGTTATTTTCAAAACGCGCCGCCATACTCTTTTTTACCAATAATCGTGCAGTTTCATGCTCCGCATGCACAAAGGCAGAGATCCCCATTCCATCCAGGGCCTTTTTTTCATCTTGGCTGTTTATTTTCACTATCACTTTTGCATCAGGGAAATAATCTAATAGCGCTTGGCAGATTATTTTTTTGGTCAATAACGTCGTTACCGTCAAAATGACACTGGCCGACTGCTCAACCTTTAGCGATTCAAGCACGGGTCTTTTATCTAAATGGCCAAAATACGCCATGTAACCGCGTTCACGGGCCAGTAAAACATGCTGTAAGTTATCTGAGATGATCACAAAAGGCCTGCCATTGGCAGTAAGCTCTTTAGCCACAATTCGCCCCACAATAGCGAAACCACAAATAATCGTATGCTGATGGGCATCGATAGGGGTAATTTTGTCAGATTCGAAAAATTCAACCACAAAGTAAGACGCTAATTTATAGATATTGTTCACCATAAACGGCGTAACTATCATTGACAGCACTGTCACTAGGATCAAAAAGCTGCCGAGTTCATAGGAGATAATATTTTCGCTGATCGCTAATGAAAAAATAGCGAATGAAAACTCCCCGATTTGGCATAGGGCAATGGCCGTTTTGACCGCATCACTTTTGTTAGACTTACGCCGAATAAGGGCGAAAATAAACAAGGCTTTAATGAGCATAGCCAAGGCTAGAACAGCCAATACCAAGAAAAACTCTTGATAAAAATAACCAATATCGATTTTGGTGCCGATGGAGAAAAAGAACGCACCAAGCAAGATGTCTTTATAGGAAGCAATGTCTGATTCGACTTTCACATGAAAGTTAGTTTCAGCGATGATCATGCCGGCAATAAACGCCCCGAGAGAATACGTAAAGCCCATTTCATGAGCCAATAACGACGCGCCGATGACAATGGTCAACACAGAACCTAAAAACAGCTCTTCGAGCTTGGCATTGGTTGAAAAGTGCAATAACCATTCAATGAGTTTTTTACCCAAAGTGAACATAAAAACGATAACCAATGTAGCCGACAATACAGTGTTTAACAGCACATCCCCCATCGACAGCTCACTGTTCGCCAAAAAACTAATTAATAACAAAATAGGGATAACCGCTAAATCTTGAAAAATCAGGATGGCCACAGACTTTTCACCGTAAGGGGTGACCACGTCTTTTGATTTTTTAAGATAACTGAGCACGATAGCAGTGGAAGATAAGCTAAACGCTAAGGCGATAATAACCGACGCGGTGGTGGTTTGAACAAAAAGGTAATGCGCTATGGCAAAAATAAATACGGCGCTACCAGCAACTTGCACAAAGCCGTTGAAGAACACCAGCTCTTTCATCTTTTTCAGTTTATTAAAAGACAACTCCAAGCCAATGGTAAACATTAAGAATACAATACCAAACTCACCTATCAGGTCCAGCGAGTGCAGTTTTTCACTGTCATTAAAATGGAATATATTACTGATGATCGTACCGGTAATGATGTAGCCAATAATGTGCGACACCGAAAACTTTTTCAGCACTATGTTCAACACACTGGCAATCGCCAATGAAATAAAAATAATCAGTAAAATCGAATCCATACTCATCCTATCCATAATTCAGTTACAGCAATGTAAACAAACAGCTAACAAACTTATAACAAAAAGGAACTACAAACGCAGTTTTTTGCCTATATCGGAATAAGCAGAATAAACCCAAGCCCGCTTTATGTCCATGTGATTAAGGCATTATGGGTAAAGTTAAATCATCCGTTGTGAGTGGCTTAGTTACTCCGTATCATTGCGCCACAAACCAGCCACTTAGAGCTCACCATGACAGATAAAAATATAGATTCAGCCGATTTTATGGCACACGTAAAAAACACCCAGGTTCTGTGGGCATTACAAGATAAATCCAGTGAAGGTTGGGTTATTTTGGATTCCATTAACTTTGAAGAAACTGACGTGATGCCCCTATGGTCAAATGCTGAATTAGCCAAAGAACATTGCATCGACGAATGGCAAGATTACGTTCCCAAAGCAATTTCGGTATCTGATTGGTTAGAATTTTGGGTTGAAGATTTAGCCGAAGATAATGTCGTGATTGGTGTGGAATGGCGTGACGGTGGTGAATATCTAGAAGTCGAATTGTCAGACTTCAGCCAAATGCTCGCCGAAGTTGAAGCTTTCTAAACAAAGCATTTAATTAGATTCCACAGGGGTTATCAGACCTAAAAAAACAGCAGCTTAAGCCGCTGTTTTTTTGTATAACGAATTAAAATATCCAGCTTAGGGTTAACGCAAAGATAAAGGCAATGCTGCCTAATAAGGTTTCCATCACCGTCCAAGTGCGCAGTGTGGTTTTTTCATCCATGTTGAGCAAGCGGCTGACCAACCAAAATCCTGAATCATTAAAATGCGACAATACCGTTGCTCCCCCTGCTATCGCAATCACTAAGCAGCATAAATCGACCGCTGATAAGCCAGTTGTTACTGCAACCATTGGGGTTAACAACGCTGCGGTTGTCGTCAATGCGACCGTTGCCGACCCCTGCGCTACGCGTAAGCAAGCAGAGATAATAAAACCTGCAACAATTAATGGCATGCCGGTATCCGCCAGTAAACCTGCCAAGGCTTCGCCGATGCCGCTTGCTCTAAGCACGCCACCAAACATACCGCCAGCACCTGTGACTAAAATCACGCCACAAATAGGCGCTAACGACTCACCGCACCAAGATTCTATTTTTTGCATACCATAACGGCGACCAAAAATCGCAATACTAACAAGTAAGGTGATTAATAACGCGACGGGTGTTTTACCCAATAGGCGCAACGAGTGTACCAAGGAACTGTCCCCGGCAATAGCTTGTGCGGCGATGAGGGTATTGAGACCCGTGTCCATGAAAATCAAAAATACCGGTAGCAACAAGATGAAAATAACACTGGCAAAACTAGGCAAGCCCACTGAATCTAGTTCGTTTTTGGCTGCCTTGCTATCAGTGCTATCTGCGCTTGAAACGAACAGTGAATGTAGCGGAATATCAAAACGTTTACCTGCGTACTGGCCGTATAGATAAGCCCCTAAAAACCAAGTAGGAATTGCAATGGTTAAACCAACCAACAGCAATAAGCTAATATCTGCCCCCAAAAATTCAGCCGCCGCCACAGGCCCAGGATGGGGCGGCACAAAGGCATGCATAACCGCAAAAGCGCCAGCGGCGGGTAATGCATAGGTTAACACTGAACCATTAAAGCGATGTGCCACACTGAAAATAATTGGCATCATAACAATTAAGCCAGCATCAAAAAAAATCGGGAAACCAAAACACAGTGATGCTATCCCCAGTGCCAACGGCGCTTTGTCAGGGCCAAAACGATTCACCAAGTTATCCGCTAGCACTTGTGCCCCGCCTGATACTTCCAGCAGCTTACCGATCATGGCACCCAATCCGACCAGCAAGGCAACCGATGCCAACGTGCCACCGAAACTTCCCATTAAGGTAGGTACAACGTCTATGACCGCGATACCAGCACATAAAGCCGTTAGTAAACTCACCAGAGACAGGGCGATAAACGCGTGCAGGCGCAAACGTACAATTAACCACAAAAGCGCAAGTACCGCGCCTAGCGCGACGCTTAATAAATACCAAGGCTCGTGTACTACCGACAGGTTTTGCATAATGAATCATTCGATTTGTTGTTATTTAACAACAAATTAACAGTAAAAGGCGCTAAATTCATCTTTTTGGCGTCTTTTAATTACAAAAAGACGATAAAGGGTACCGTATCAGAATATTTGGCCGAGCCGATGCGGCCCGAGCCCAGTAAGCTTTAAGGCAAAGACCTTATTTTTGCGCAGCGACCACGGATATCTCAACCAGCAGCGCTGGTCGCGCCATCGCCGCCTGTACACATGCTCTTGCAGGTGCGTGTCCTTCGGGTATCCACGCATCCCAGACTGAATTCATCCCTGCGAAATCGGCCATGTCTTTAATATAGATAGTCGCAGATAACAGGTGTTCCCGAGAGCTATTTGCACTCAGTAGTAAGTCATCAACCTTGTCTAACATGGTCTGAGTTTGTTCTTCAATGCCTTTACTGGCATCAGCGGCGACTTGGCCACACAAATAAACCGTACCTTGGTGTATCACGACCCGGCTCATTCGTTGCTTTGTTTCTTTACGTTCGATTGTAGTCACGCGACCCCTCTGAATTATTCGTTCTTAATATATAAAATCAAGCTTAGGAGCATAACAAGCCAAGCCCACCAAGGGATAGTGTTTACTTCGACTATCAATATACGCGTTGCACGTCATGGGATGTTTCTACACAAGAGTACGGGGTAGTTGGCTGCATCTTGACCCATATATTAGTAATCGCCCCCGATTTAATTGCACCGTACATTTACAAAGAATATTGGCAAGGTCGACTGCTTGGTAAATCAATATTCCAATTTCACTGCATACGTATTCATGTCCTTTTTGGCCAAATTCAATGGTCATACGTTTTTTTTCAATTAAAGTTTTATGTAAATAGATTGCCAATAACATGTTGCGCAAATGCATTAACAATTCTAACTAAAAAGGCTGAAACATTGAAAACCACACCCAAAATATTGACATTATTGTGTTTATTACTCACTACCAGCGCTCAGGCTGCGTTGGTTACCAATGGCGACTTTCAAAGTTGCGACTTTGCCGGCTGGGACAACTATACCGATGGGGTACGTCATACTAGCCCGAATACCGACTTTGCTATCGTAAACAATGCTGGCGCATGTCAGGCAAAAGTAAGTATCGATGTGGCCAGTGGTGCCAGTGCATTTTTTGCCAATACCTTGTCAACCGAAATAGATTTTACGGCTGCAAGTAATGCTCAGTTATGGCTTAGTTTTGATTGGGTATTTAGCGGTTTTGACGATGGTTCGAACTTAGCCGATGTATTTTTCGTCAACTTCACTAACAGCTTAGGGGATATAACTGGCGCTGATGCAAACCCTGGGTTTTTGTTCGAGCCTACTAGCACTTACGGTGCGGGTACCTATTCCATGATGCTTGATAATCGCTTTATTAATCAGTCAGGCTGGTTTTTAGATTTCAATCTAGAAGGTGGATTCACCCCAGATTCCTTTTCATCCACGTTATTGATCGACAACGTGGCCCTTAGGTCTGCCCCGACAAATGTGCCTGGCCCCCCTATGTCAGCGTTGTTATTACTTGGCGCTGCGGCGTTGTTTACGCGACACAAACAATCCATCCGGACTATCTAAAATGAAATTACTTATCCGTATAAATCTATTATTGATGCTGCTTTTGGCACCTTTGGCCGATGCCGCTTGGCAAAATACCGACAGCGGTGATTTTAGTTACGCATCGCGACCCGTTTATGACCGCGTTAATCGCCAATACAGCGCCATTGTTACCCTGACGAACACAGGGAATGCTATCAGTGGCCCTATGCGTGTGCTGTTCGATGCCAGCAGTCATGACATCATGAACAGCCAAGGCACTGAAAGCGATATACCTTTTATTGCCTTAAGCATCAATGAACTCGCTGGGGGGGCATCTCACCAGTTCACGGTTAAGCTTAGTTTAACGCGTGCGGCACTCGCCATGGACATGCGGTTACAAGCAGACCTTGCCCCTGATACGGGCCTGACCTTAGCGGATAATCAAATTGCCTTATTTTATAAGCGCGAAGACGCTAATTATCAAGGTTGGGGATTGCACGTGTGGAATGGTGAAGGCTGCGGCGATTATGGCGCACCGACCACTGATGATAGTCACTTTGCCAACTGGGCCGATCCCTACCCTGTTGATGGTGAACACCCAGTGTATGGCGCCTATTATATTTTGACCATTACTCCTGGCGCATCCTGTTATAACTTTATTGTGCATAACGGTGACAACAAAGCCTTGGGTAACAGCAATAGTCGTTTTGAACCCGCCAATGGTCAGCAAGCCTTTGCGTTTGATGGTTACCCCGAGCTTTGGTATGAGCCCATCGAATCTCGCCCTTTTTCCATTGATGGCGCTAAAGCACACTGGATGACCGCAAATACTTTAGTGTGGCTCACTGCTACTAATGCAGCCGAATATCGCTTATACACCTCAGCCGAGGCCGGTTTATCCAATGTGAATAATGACAGCTTAGCCAACGCCAGCTTTACTCCCTTAACCATGGCGAATGAGGACCCAGCAATATACGCACAGGACCCACAACTAAGCGGCTTTAGCGGTTTTTACCTGAACCTCACCGACACCCAAGCAAAACAATGGGCCAAACAGCAACTACTTGCCGTGGCACTTGATGCGCAGGGCGAACTGCTCGAGGCAACCCGAGTACAGATCCCAAGACTTATAGATAGCCTTTATACCAATGGCCCAGACGACGCAGATGAAGCAGAGCTTGGGGTAACTTATACCAACAGCACCATTACCGCGACGCTTTGGGCGCCCACCGCCACTGGGGTAAATTTAGTGGTGTACAACAGCAGTAAGCACGCTATTGCCAGTCATGCCATGAGCTTGAATACCCAAAGTGGAGTTTGGTTCTACAGTGGGGCTAGAACAGCGCTTGATCGTCAGTTTTATCAGTACGATATCAGTGTTTTTCATCCACTGACCCAACAGAACGAACAATTAACCGTTACTGATCCCTACTCCGTTAGTTTGGCGACTAACGGTCGTTATAGCCAGTTTGTTAATTTGCATGACGAAGACTTAAAACCAACTAATTGGGACACACACACGGTACCCACTATTACCGACCCAGAAGATGCAGTTATCTACGAAGGACATATTCGCGATTTCAGTATTCTTGACCAAAGTACTAGTGCAGCCCATCGTGGTAAATATCTGGCCTTTACCGAACTCAACTCTGTGCCGATGCAACACTTACAACGTTTACAGGCGGCAGGGTTAACCCACTTTCATGTATTACCAGCCAATGATATTGCCTCGATCGAAGAAGATATCAACCAGCGGGTAGATTTAACCGATAGCGTTGCTAAATTATGCCAACTCAATAGCGCGGCGCCTGTCTGTGGCGTGCAAAACGAGCAAGATACCCTGTTACAGGTGCTGCAAAGTTACGACCCCTCAACCACTGATGCTCAATCACTCGTAGAGTCTATGCGCGCCATGGACGGGTTTAATTGGGGTTATGATCCTCAACATTTCGCTGCACCAGAGGGCAGCTACGCAACCGATCCAGATGGGGTGAGCCGTATTATAGAAATGCGCGCCATGAACCAAGCCTTGCATCAAATCGGACTACGGGTGGTACTTGATGTGGTGTATAACCACGCCGCTTCATCTGGCCTATCTGATAATTCGGTGCTAGACAAAGTCGTACCTGGCTATTACCACCGTTTAAACGAAACCAGTGGCCAAATTGAAAACTCCACCTGCTGCGAAAACACCGCCACCGAACACAAAATGATGGCTAAATTGATGAATGATTCACTGGTCAGTTTTGCCGAGCATTTTGGCTTTGACGGCTTTCGTTTTGACTTAATGGGGCATATTCCCAAACAAGGGATTATGGATGCTCGTGAAGCCGTGCGCGCCGTAGATGCCGATACCTACTTTTACGGTGAAGGCTGGAACTTTGGCGAAGTCGCCGATAACCGGCGGTTTGAGCAAGCGTCGCAACTAAACATGGCGGGCAGCGAGATTGGTACTTATTCAGATCGCCAGCGCGATGCGGTGCGTGATGGTGCTCTGTTTACCGGCGGCAGCATTAACCAACAAGACGTCATCCGTGTGGGTTTGGTGGGTAATGTCGCCAGCTATCAGTTTGTGGCCGCTAGCGACGCTTATGTATCCACCTACGATTACCAATGGAATGGACAACCAGCGGGTTACAGTGATGATCCGGCCGATACCATCAACTACATATCCAAACACGATAACGAGACCTTGTGGGACAAACTGCAATACGCTTTGCCAGAGGGTTTAGCAATACAAGACCGAGTCCGTATTCAAAACGTGGCGCTGTCTATCCCCTTGTTAAGCCAAGGCATACCCTTTTTACACATGGGCTCAGATTTCATTCGTTCTAAATCCATGGACCGCAACACCTATGATGCTGGCGACTGGTTTAATCAGGTTGATTTCACCCTACAGACCAGCAACTGGAACAAAGGCTTGCCGCTAGCCCAAGACAACCAAAACAACTGGGCCGCCATTGGCGAGGTCAGCGCTAACCCCAATAGCGACTTTACCACCACAGACATTCAGCTCTCAGCGGCATTGTTTACAGAATTTCTGCACATCCGCAGTGCCAGTAAGTTGTTTCACTTAAATAGCGCCAAGGATATCGCCCAGCGCATTAAATTTTACAATACCGGCAGTCAGCAAATCCAAGGCCTGATTGTAATGAGTCTTGATGATGGTATTGG
The DNA here is from genome assembly GCF_000315055.1 of Paraglaciecola polaris LMG 21857. Taxonomy (GTDB): domain Bacteria; phylum Pseudomonadota; class Gammaproteobacteria; order Enterobacterales; family Alteromonadaceae; genus Paraglaciecola; species Paraglaciecola polaris. Next base: position 24,166 of record NZ_BAER01000057.1, read on the forward strand.
CTTAGATGATATAGACAGTAACAATGACGCCATAGTCGTGCTTATCAATGGCAGTGCTTCAGCGCAATCTTTTGCGGTGCCTAACGCCAATGGTTTTGCATTACATCAAAGCCAACAACAATCCGCCGATACCAGAGTACAAAGCGCAACGTTTAGCGCCGGTACCTTTAACGTACCGGCGCTAACCACGGCTGTGTTTGTTAAAGCACAAAATGGCTCACAAGGGTATGGGTTATCGGCCTTGCCCCCTTATGCAGAACAACCTATCTATTTACGGGGTGACTTTAATGAGTGGGACACGTCATTACCCTTTAGCTACCAAGGTAATGACACCTATGTGGTGAATGCAGACCTATTACAAGGGGACTATCAATTCAAAATTGCCGATCAAGATTTTGCAGCGGTCAATATAGGCGGAGAATTCACCGTACCTGTCGCAGCGCCTGCAATCCTGAGTAACGGAGCCAATAATTTGAGTTTGAGCTTAATTGCTGATGGTCGCTATGAGTTTGTATTAGATGCTGCCAATAGCGCTAATCCCACATTAACGATTATTCCAGATGATCCCAATGCGATCCCTCCCCCCTATGGTAACCATATGCCGTTATTAAGGGGCGACATGAACGGCTGGGGTACCACTTCGCCGCTGACCTACCAAGGTAACGGTATATATCGAGGGGTGTTTATGCTTGATGCCGGCGGCTATAACTTTAAAATTGCCGATCAGGATTGGGGGGGGCAGCGGCGGCCTAAATCTAGGGGCTGATATAGATGTCGCACTGGCCACTACCGTCACGCTTTACCCAGGCTCTGGCGATAACCTGTTTATCAATCTATTCAATAGCGCCGAATGGGTGTTCACCTTAGATGCCAGCGATGTGACTAGCCCAACGCTAACGGTGACTGAGCAAGCGCCGTAAGCAAAAAGCGTTCAAGTCGCCGTGAAAAAATGGAGCCCACGGGCTCCATTTTTATGACTTACCGTAAAATCACTTTGCCTAAAATCGCATTGATAAATTCCCTATTTAAAAGCAACTGTTAGCCAATCTCAGGTTTATACCACAAGGTCAGCCGGCAAACTCAGCGCACTCCGGTCTACAGTGTGTTGGCAACTGGGCTGCTCTTTGCCACGATAATTAGCACAGCCCCAAAATGCCCCTCGGGCACTTTGACGCAATTGCATGTCGCCATTACATTCAGGACAAAGTGGCACACTATGCCCACAGCTTGCGTCCAAGCAAACTTTAAAACCGATGTAACGAGTGCGGGTCATGGGACTTTGACAGCGTACACAACCCGACTCTGTATGCGTACACAAGGGAAAGTGAGTACAGCCATAAAAGGCGCCAAACTTTCCTGATTTCTCATTTAGGGTACCAGTTTCGCAACTTGCACAGTTAATGTCAGCGAATAAACGCTGCACCAAGGAGGTTGTAAATTCCGCTAATTCCACCCCGTTCGTCTCATTTGCCCCATTTGCCTGACTGGCTTGCTCAATCAGCTCCACCACAAAAGGGCTTACATTGCTCATATCAGCCAGAACATACACACGATTTTTGGCTCGAGTTAGCGCCACGTAAAATAAACGTCGCTCTTCTGCAAAGGGATAAGCTTCTAACTTGGGTAACAGCGCCTCTAACAAAGGCGGGGTAATTTTACTTGCAGGAAAGCCATGTTGACCTTTTGTCATGCCCATAATCACCACACAATCGGCTTCTTTACCTTTTGCGGCATGAAATGACAAACACTCAATATGCAAGCTCGGGTACTTTGCATTAAGCATCCCTAAGGTGGATTGATCAGGCAATTGAAACCAGAAACGCGCCAGTAAGAACACCGATATGCACGATGATGTACTGTTTACCGCGCTTGTATCATCTCGACTAACCGTACCCGCATCGGCTTTGTAGCGCATGGCAATAGCAGTCAATGCCTGCTCAGTCGCGTTTGCACTGGGCTCGTCAATGGTGGCGCCTTGTTGTGAACCTCTGCGCAGAATCGACACTCCAGGCTGCGCCACCTGCACAAACGAACGCAGGTCTTTCTTAAGCTGAGCCGGGTTCTGGCTGATAAATTGCGTAGCAACATGGCCAATTTGGTTATTAAATCTAAAGGTGAGATCTAACGTGTTTTCAGCTGCACTGCCAAAATAATCCCTAAAATGCGTAGTCAAACTAACATCCGCGCCGCTAAAGCGATAAATCGCTTGCCAATCATCTCCCACACAAAAAATTGATGCTAGGGTGTTGCTGCTACCCTGCCCGCTCGCATCACGCAATGCCTTTACTAACCGAGCACGCGGCTCTGATATGTCCTGAAACTCATCCACCATAATATAACGCCAAGGAACCGTAAACTGTCCCTGTTGCACATACCGCAAAGCCGTCGCGATCATATCTTCGAAGTCTATTTCCCTGGCCGTATTCAAATGTTGCTGATACGCATCGTAAATAGGGCGTAACAACGCAAATGCACTACGTACCTGTTGGCTATCTGCTGCGTTAACAAACATCTGCTCTACACCATTTTCATCCAAACAAGCCGCTTTATACAGGCTGATTAACTGGCTAAACAGGCTAGCCAGTTCAGTCACTCTATTTAATTCATGTAAGGTGGCGAGTATGGCTTCATCTGGCAGCGGCGAATACACCACATCAAAGGCTTGCAGCAAACGTTCAAGCTCGGGTAATAACTGAGCATTTTTGTGCTGAAAATAAAACAATTCAATACACACTGTGCCACGCGTTTTGTGTAGCTCACGCTTCCATTTAATCCCATCGTGGTAAGCCGTATTATCAACGTAAGTAGCAGTATTGCCTCTTTCATCAATACCATAATATTCTATGTACACCCCATACTCTGATAGGTAAAAGTCAGGTTGATACTGAGAAAAATCGCTATTGGCCACATCGAACTCATAGTTAACCTCATAACCATATTCAATGCCGTTTTTGAACAACCAGTTGGCAATATACAACTCGCCAAAACTCTTAACTCGCTCCCCTTTGAGCGTACGAATATCGTTATCGTGCAAATAGGCGAAGTAATCCCCCTCGCTGGTAAAATCAAAGGGGCTTTTTTGCACATAATAATAATGGCTAAAATATTCGAACAATTGCGCTCGATAAGCTGACTGATCAATCAAGATTTCTAGGGTATCTTGTACCCACTTATTCTTGGCTTTGTCGTCATTCACCCAAGGTGACAAGCTCGGTTTTCGTCCTTCCACCTCAGCGATAATTTTCAGGCCTAAGCTATGAAAGGTACTGGCTTTAATATCATCGGTAGCGAGTGTGTATTGAATGCGTTCGTTCATTTCACTCGCCGCTTTTTTACCATAGGCCAGCAGCAGAATATCTGCCGGCTGTGCCTGGCCACTGACGACTAAATATCCGGCTCGCCCGACCATCACACTGGTTTTACCGGTACCCGCCCCAGCTAATAACAGGTTATTGTCGTCATCTATTACGCAGGCGCGGCGCGGCTTGTCCGTCAATGGATTTGACTCGACTTGCGCAAAAAAATCGCCGTAGGTGCTTAATTGTTGCTGCACATAGTTTTCACGCAGGGAATCTATCCCTTCGTCGCTCCAGCTATGCATGGTGCACAGCTTACGCAAGGCGGTTTTTATATCGTCGCCTAATGCCACGTTTTCAGACCAGGGTAACCAACGTTCGAACTCTCTAATAACCCGAGCTTGAATTGCCTGTAAACGAGATTGGCGCAAGTAACGCACTTGTATGACATGCTCAACTCTGCTGACAAATTGCAGCAAGGCTTGCTGATGATGCGCCGCCCATAAACGCTGAACCTGCTTTACACAGCGGGCAGTACTGCGATAGCCCAAAAAATGTATGTCATAAACAGCCCCCTTTACACGAAAGGTCATAGTGGCGCCCAACCAGCGCCATTCGAACAGAGGTGGCGAGTCAAGTTGCTGCCACGAAAGTAACTGATTATTCGCCTCACGGATGGACGTTACGCCTTTAGGCAAAGTGATACCATGTGCATTTAGCCCAATCGAGCCCTGCAGACGTGAAAACCAGCGGCCAAACCAACTCAGCGCAATCCTATCTTGAGTGCCGGTTATATGTGTATTCTGTGATTGCTCAGTCGACTGCGCAACCGTCGAGGTAATGACTGGGGTGGGTTTCGAACGCAAAGGTAACCTACTTCATAATGGTGTAATTTAGGGGGAAATCAGCCGCCGGCAGTAATCACCGCATCAGCTTATGGGGCTATCGTTAGCCTGCCGTATTGTAGCAGTCACTAGGGGGTATACGTACAGTACTTATTGCCAAGTGATATCGATTCAAAACTAAGAATCGACGCATTAATCAGCGCACAATCACTCACGTTTTAAATATGCTGGGTTTTCGTCATGATACTGGGCGCCGCAATGGATACGGATACGGCCCCTATCAACCGTCGATGCTAACGGTGGCCGTTTGGCTTTGGCGAAGTGCTGCCAACTTAGCATCTAAGGCCAGTATTTGGTCCACAATATTTTGCATTTCGATTTGCGCCAAGGTGCGATAGCGAATTTCCAAAGCACGGTAAAGCTGGACAAGCCTTCGACACTCCGCCTGATGCGCATCGCAGTTTAGTCCTTTATGTATTGCGCTCAAAATAGCGGCCAAAAGTGTGCCGATTGCTATCCAAGAGGACGCACTAAGACCCAGTAAATACACAGAGGAGTCAACGAATAACCCCGACCCTGCGAGCCCCCCAAGTAAAGAAGGGACCAAGACAGTGATCCAGTTGGTTTTAGAAAAGATTCGCAGTTGGCTATCAAAATACGTTGCCCGCTCATCGCACTCAACTTGACGCTGAGCGGCAATATCTTGGTAATTATTCATCATTTTTTGTTCCTCCGTTTTGTCCGCTAATGAGCTAAAAAACCACTGTGGAGTGAATGACAAAACGGGTAATGTCCCTGAGCACCACTTCCTATCCAGAGCATATTGATACAACACGCCCATGATTATCTTTAAATGATTTTTAGCCTAGATAGTGCAAAGCGCAAGGGAATATAAAGGGCGAACAGCACATGAAATAACAAAAATGAGTGGATCATTTCTGTTTCAATTATATCAATCGCAGCATGCCCCGGATGGCTGAATAAGGTGACTTAGCTTTGTGGCAATTTTCTGATTTGATTGGCGCATTCGGCTAAAACAATCGCCCCAGCGGTGGCCACATTCAACGAGTTACCCATGCCAAACATAGGAATATGTATATGTTGATGGCTTAACGCCAATGCGGCTTCACTGACACCTTTGCGTTCATTGCCTAACACTAAAACACAAGGTGAAGGGTAAGCAATCTGGCTATAATCCACAGACGCTTGGCATAACTCAACACTGTAGATGCCATAACCCGCATCTAACAAGGTTTGCAAACTTGCCGTTGTGCTATCGCTATATTCAACACGCACCCATTTAGCTTCATTTCTTGAGGCTTTTTTAAATTTTTTATCGGATATGGTCAACGCCCCGCAAACAATCACTTTTTCAATCCCAAAGGCATCAGCCAAGCGAATAAAAGAACCGATATTGTAGCTATTGGTAACATTGTCTAACACCACCACTAACGGGATTTTGCTCTTGCTTAGGTATTCATCACGGCTCGGTTTGTTTTTTCGAAGATCGTCTTTGCTAAGTTGTATTTTTGACGGCAAGGTGTTTACTCTTATGACTAAATGAAGGCAGCGGTGTTGCGTATATGACTGTAACGCCTGAGACTAAATTAACATGCTTGCTCAGGAAATAGCACCTCACGTTTTGTATACTGCCTGTGCGGCAGCGAACTATTACCCATAGAAATGGGTTTCTTTGTGAAATTTCTAAGCTGCCTGTGCGGCAGCGAACCACCATATGTCACCATTTCATCGGCGCACCAATTTCTAAGCTGCCTGTGCGGCAGCGAACCTGCATTTGAGTTTAGGACGCTCAATGTAGAATTTCTAAGCTGCCTGTGCGGCAGCGAATGCGTTGATAGGCGCTGAAATCGCAGCGGGAAATTTCTAAGCTGCCTGTGCGGCAGCGAACCAGTTGCCGCCGCTTAACAGCGCGGCTTTAAGTTTCTAAGCTGCCTGTGCGGCAGCGAACGTGCGATTGCGGTTATTAGCGTGATGAGCATATTTCTAAGCTGCCTGTGCGGCAGCGAACCAAAAGCAAACTGGGCATATCTTGCGTCTATTTTCTAAGCTGCCTGTGCGGCAGCGAACTAAGAATTAGACGCTGAAACTTTAGCGCCAAATTTCTAAGCTGCCTGTGCGGCAGCGAACTAGGATAGCGTCACCACGAACCATTACAGCTATTTCTAAGCTGCCTGTGCGGCAGCGAACTAGATGCTAGTAACAAGTCTGCATCC
>NZ_BAER01000056.1 GCF_000315055.1 Paraglaciecola polaris LMG 21857
GCACTGACTACGGTGTAACTATCCATTTCGTAGGTTTCCGCATAATCGGTAAAACGGCTACTGGTATATTTAGCCGAAACGTTCGCCACTATCCACTCGGTTGGCTCATAGGTTATGCCCCCCGTCATGAGCCAATCAGGACTATCAGCTAAGCGACTCCCTTCTGGGTTACTGCCAAAACCGTCTATTAATGATGCGTGCTTGTAGGAAATATTGGCATTTAAATAGAGGGTTTTATTAAATGTTTCAGGCTGATAAACACCCGTTAATTCAAAGCCGTAGGCTTGTGACGCACCACCGTTAATATAGAAACTTTCAGGTTGCTGCGTAGCAGGGTTAAGTACGTTGCTGGCAAATAAACGATTGTCGAAGCGTGTATAAAATAATGCCAAAGCGGCGTTAAAGGTTTCATGGTTGCTACGATACCCCAGCTCGTAGTTATCTGCTTCTTCGCCTTCGGGCGTATCCGGTTCAAAGCTCACTGCATTGTCGTAAATATCATCCGTTCCACTAGGCAATGCATAGTTTTGTGAGTATGAGGCAAAGATTTGGTCTGTATCACTGAGCGTATATACGGCGCCTAATGAAGGTAAAAAGTGGTTACTGAATTTACCACCAACGGATTGCGGGCCATAACCTGCTTCACCATCAATTTCGTAATCGTTGTAATCGCGGAAACCATCCAAGGAATAATCCACATTCAATGACTTCACGCCGACTTGCAGTTTTAAATCATCGTCTAATAAACTGATGGTGTCTTTAATATACAGCTGGGTCGTCTCACGTACCGACCTGTAGTCACGGCGATAATATGCGACTTCGTCTTGCAGTATATCGCCATCAGCACTGCCGGCGGTTTTATTCAGGCGCAGCTGAGTGCGGTTATAGGTGTCTTTTTCACGCCAGCCACCAAATTCGATGTGATTGTTTTCAAGCTCAAGGCTAAAGTCAGCCACAAACCCCTTACGGTCACCACCTACAGACGACAAGCCATATTGCACTCCGCGAGGATGCACCACATCTAAACCCGCAGCAGCTTGCCTTTCATAAATTCCTAGCGTGTTGCTGTATGTATCAGGTGATACGCCATAACCCTCTTTATCTTCTAAATAATAGGTACCGGTAAACTGCAAGTTGTCTGTCAGGTAAGTATCAAGTTGCAACGAATATAACTTGTCATCACGTACATTGATTCGATCTTCATAATAACTGGTGCAATTACTGCCGGTAAAAACCGGGGTAAAGTCAGTTTGGTCTATGCTACCGTCTTGATTAAAATCGTACACCTCGGGTTGAGCAGAAATACAGCCCTCAGGTATTGAATCGGCATAACTATAATAATAGTTATCTGCGAAGGTCTCGGCGGTGGCAGACGGGGAATCATAATCAAAAAAATCATTTGCTACATAGCTAAACGCTAACGAGGTTTCAGCGCTGAAGGTATACACAGCTTTGCCTTCAATATGCTCACGATCAATAGTGCCCGGCCCTCGCCATAATTCGCTGTCAGTTTTAGAGCGACTGATAAATGCTCTGAACCCGTTTAAATCACCTGTTTCTAGTTTAACAAACGAACGTTGTAAATCGTCATCGCCAATGGTCAACGACACCATACCGCCCATTTGATCTGATGGGTCAACCGAGTAATAAGAAGCAATTGGGCCCAATGTTGAGTAACTTGGCGCTGATACATCCCCAGCGCCGGGAGAGGCAACCACTGATGCTAGATTTTCGTTATCCACGTAGCGAAATATAGGGCTGCCGCCAAATGCATCAGAGCGTCCCATTGGCACACCATTTAAAACAAAGCCCATCTGGCTTAAATTAAACGCTCTTACATTCACCGAGTTGCCGAACTCATACAAACCTAACGCTCCATCAGTTTGTACGTTAAAACCTGGTAGGCTTTCGAGCATCTTCAAACCTGAAATACCGCCCGGCGCAGATAGCAGCGCTTCACGAGTCACAGCTAAGGTATTCGTCACCTCATCGGTGCCTATCGCCACTTCTGTTTCTGAGATTCGACGGCCCATGACTTGAATTTTTTCCGCTGGCTCCTCAGCTCCCAAATGACTGGTTTGCTGAGCAAAGCCAGGTGTGACCGCAAACAAGCTGGCAATGGATACGCTAAGTAACGTGCGACGAAGTGATGTGTTAGTTGTTTTCATAGTGGTGGTTCCTAATCTGATTACACTGAAAATTGCCTGTTCGGTGAACGTCCTTCTCTGAGGATTAACCAGACACATCACAATAAACGTACCAATTTTGCGCAATGAACACGTTCAGAAAACGGCTAACAGTATGTTTTCCCGTTTTTACTGCCGTTGACCACATATCTGACGAGTAAAATTTAATAGAATCGGGGGATATCACTGCACAACACACTATGTGCCCACTTAGCTGGGTTGCACCAACTGGAATAGAAATGCACCACAAATGTGAGATGAAAAGAATAATAAATTCGGGTAATTTATGAGGCCAAAGCCGCGTGAGCATTAGGTTTGCTAAGGTCGAACCAGCAAAATAAGTGATTGCAGTGTGTATCAAACAGGTCGAAACTAGCTTTGAAAATGACCGTATTATGGAAATAAAAACGTTAGCTTCACAACACGGGTTTAGTTTTTTCACCATAAAAGCAATAGACGTTGCGTAACTTTGACCAATAAAAGGGATCACACCATGGACAAGACACACACATTGAGTCACACCTATAAAACTCGGAATGCGCTAGCATTCACCCCATCACGCATCGCGTTGCTTGTGGCCTCAGTTATTGGCTCTACCGCTCTAGAAGCACAAGAAACGAATGCGCCAGCAGTAGAAGAAAGCACGCAATATGAGCGCGTAATCGTTACCTCGCGTAAACGTTCAGAATCAATGAATGACGTGCCTATTAGCATTAATGTGGTCAGCGAAGACCTGATCAACAACTTAGGCGCCAGCGATTTCACTGATTTATTGGGTGTAGTGCCAAGTTTAACCGCTTATCAAAATGGTCCAGGGCGCACACGCTTGTCTATTCGTGGCGTGGCAAACGGCGGTGGTAATGACAACGACACGCAAAACCAAGAGACAGTTGGCATCTACCTAGATGAAATCCCGATTTCAATGGGCGGTATGAACCCAGAATTAGCCTTGTTTGATCTCAAGCGAGTCGAAGTACTTCGTGGACCACAAGGGACATTATTCGGTGCAGGCTCCATGACGGGAACCGTGCGACTAGTATCAAACGAACCGAACCTGACTGAGTTTGAAGGCAAATACGAACTCAGTGCATCGAAAATTGAACATGGCAGCCAAAACTCATCGGTAAAAGCGTTAGTCAACGTACCCATTATTGAAAACGAATTAGCCGTACGCATCAGTGGTTATTACCTAGACAATGGTGGTTATATTGATAACAGCCTTACCGGAGAAAAAGACCTCAATACCGGTATGTCAAAGGGCGCCAAAATATCAGCTTTATACATTCCCACCAATGAACTGAGCATCGACTTCAGCTATTTACACCATGATTACTCAGACAATGGACGTCCGGTTGATATCGACTCTACGCCTTTATTCGTCCGTGACTATCCCTCTTTTGACGGCTACGACGATACTATGGATATCGCGAACGTCACCCTTACGTACGATCTCGATTGGGCTGAGCTGGTCAGCTCTACTTCTTATTTTGACCGTTCGATTGTTAACCCTCGCTCATTGGACTTATTGTTCGAATCCGCTTTACCGCCGGGCATTACTCCCCATGAATTAGTCGATTTGACCGACTCAGAGGTATTCGTGCAAGAGTTGCGCTTAGCCTCAACCACCGACAGTGATGTGCAATGGACCATTGGTGCCTATGCTGACAAAAAAGACGTATTTTATGAAAATACCTTCCCCGTACCTGGTGCTGACGCCATATTAGGTGTGCCCTCTTCTGCTTTTGGCGCCCCGGACGATCACTTGTTTTACGGCTTTGATGACTTAACCGTCAAGACTTACGCCTTTTTCGGTGAGGTGTACTACGATATCGGTGACTTCTCCATCACAGGTGGTTTACGCTATTTCAATTGGGAACAAGAAATTGCGTTTTATCAGTCTGGCCTATTCAACGGTGAAGCCAACAGTGATGAGCGCCCCAAAGGCAGCGTCGATGGCTTTAACCCCAAACTAAACGTGTCTTACCACTTAAACCGAGACAACTTACTGTACGCCCAAGCCGCAAAAGGCTTCCGCTATGGTGGTATAAATGGTGCTATTCCTGCTTCAGTTTGTGCTGATGAACTCGCTCAAGTTGAACGTGACGGTGGTGATACTCGCTTCTTCGATCCAGATGAAATCTGGAACTACGAAGTCGGGGTAAAAGGCAGTGATTCAAAAGGTACCGTTAGTTATAACGCAACCTACTTCCATATCGACTGGACTGATATGCAAACCAGTCGTAGTTTTGAATGTGGTTTTGGCTTTAAAGAGAATGTCGGTGATGCCACCAGTAAAGGGGTAGAACTTGAAGTGACGATTAAACCCACTGACGGACTCGTTCTTTCTGCTGGTGGTGCTTACATCAACACTTCCCTTGATGCCGATGTGCCTAACCTAGACGCACAAAAAGGCGATGCCGCCCCATTCGTACCTGAAATATCGTTCACCACCTCGGCTGAATATTCCATGCAGCTAAACCAAGACCTAGAAGGCTTCGGTTGGGTGAATGTGCAATACACAGATGATCGCTCAACAGAGTTCAGTGAGCAGAATTCCAACTACCGTAAAATGGATGCCTACACGCTGGCTAATATGCGCGTAGGTATTCGTTTTTCAGGCTACGAAATATCGTTATTTGCCAACAACATGTTTGATGACGACGGCGTGGTCCGTGCTATTGGTCGCCCACCGTTTGATCCACCAGCCAGCATCCGCGTTACCCCGCGTACGATTGGCATGACGTTTAGAGGAGGTTTTTAAGGTCTAACATACACACTCAGTTAAATCAGTAAGGCAGTATGCGTAAGCGGCTGCCTTTTTCATCTATGATTGCTGTAAATGCATTCTTTTAAACACATATTCAAACGCCGTCAATGGAGTTACTGATGAAAAAAATATATCTAATCATCATCACGATCGGGCTTTTTTGCTCACTTAGTACATTTGCCCAAACAAAAACTGAAGCGACACAAGCTGTAAACCAAGTAATTGATGGCTTACACGAAGCAGCTAGCCAAGCTGACTTAGCCGAGTACCTCGGTTCGTTCACCGACACTGGCGTATTTATGGGTACCGATGATTGGGAACGCTGGTCGCGCCCTGAAACGTTAGATAAATACGTAGCAGAGCGCTTTGCGGGCGGCACTGGCTGGACGTATAAATCAGTCGAGCGCAACATCAATTTTTCAACTGAACAGAACATCGCTTGGTTTGACGAAATAACGGTGTCTAAAAAGTGGGGCCGTTTTCGTGGAACTGGCGTGCTAATAAACGACAACGGCAGCTGGAAAATCGCCCACTACGCCATGTCCGTATTAGTGCCTAACGAAGCATGGGAAAAAGTAGCGGAGATCAATATTAAGACCTTTGCTGAACGTGCGAAAAAATAACGGATAAATACATGCAAGCCTGGTAATGCAGCTGCCGGGCTTTTTACTTTTTAACGGGTGTCTAAATCAGGTAAGCGCGAAGTAATCACGGTATTGAGTACTAAAGAGGTATCCGTTTTACACACATGTGAAATGCTTTCTAATATTTCATCGAGCTCAGACATATTTTTCACGCAAATATTAAAAATAAACGCTTTTCCCCTGTCAAATTAAAGCAGTCTGTCACTGCTGGGCGACTTTTTAACTCGGCGATAAATGGCAGAAAAGTTAATAAAAAGTACGACTTAACACCACAGGTAAAACACCTGTGGCGAGTCTATTCATTTCGTCAATCACACGCGCTTTACTTTGGCGGATATGGGAAGTGCCCATTCACTAAAAATTGCGCTCGTCTAAACGTCAGTGGAAAGCTTTTTGGTAATGACATGCTAATAATACCATCAACACTGAAAGTTTCGCATTTTACCGCGGTAATGTTAGTAGGTGTGGTTGATATAATCACATCAACATTATCGATAGCGACATTGATACCCGCTTGTAAGCGTGCAGAATAAAACCTAATTAACTCATAGCCCTCAGCCCGGGCGGCAGCACCAAGGTTTTGTGGTAGTTGATAGTCTGTTTTACTTTGCAAGGTATCGCTCACTAACTTTTCACTCACTCTGGTTAAGTCCAGTCCATTAGCGGTCATAGTAGCAACGCTGAAAAGCTGATGGTTAGAGCGTACTTTGTGGGGATAGGGTTCACTCATCCCCTCAAAAAAAGCAAAACGGTAATACGCGGATTCAGCCAAACAGGTTTGAATTTCTTCACTGGCGTAGTAAAAGCTACTTTGTGCTCTTGAGCCAAATCGTGAGCCGTGTTTCAAAGGCGGATAGCGAAAAGGGGTACTGATAAGGTAATGGTACTCACTGCTCACAATTGCCGCGGGTGGCTTAAAATCGTCAATAATTGACTCTAGAACCGATTGCTCTTCTAGGTCATCAACCAGGAAATCTGCTGCTGATCCTGCTTGAGTCTCAACAATGCGATATACCTCTTTAGAATACTGACGCCTTCCTCCGGCTGACGAAATAACCTCCCTAGGGGTCACACTTTCGCTCGCATCGCATCAAGATATTCATTGATATAAATCAGCCCAACTATTTTATTTGTCAATTCCCGGGGGATACCGTTCAAATGTTTATTAGGCGTCGTGAACCAATGTTTCATGGCAGCAATATCGCCCCCTAAGATCGCATACAGCGAGCGAAACAGGCGAATAAACTGCACTTGCAGTTCGTATTCTTTACTGTCAATTGAAAAACCATCGCTTCGGGTCAAGGTTGCACGGGTTTTACCGATAATTTTGGCCGCGTCAGCATCCGCTAATCCAAAAGTTTTACAGGCTTTTTTATACGCTTTCATTACCACAGCTTTAGGTTCTGCTTTATGTTTTTCCATCTTTCAATCCAATCAACCGACGACTTACTGAGTATAATATATGCATCAAATTACTCAAATCAACATTGAAATGCATCATTCTATACATCCGAACATGGTTAAACGCTCAATGTATTATAATTTGTAGCAGCCGTACGATGGCGACCCCCTAGTCTTATCACTCACCGAAAATTTACCTGTTAGCCCATTATTCATCGGCATATTTACCACTAACTTGTTCAAGCTCTCACAATCATAACTTGCTAAGCTGGTGCCTAACCTCACATCACCAACAGAGCTGCCATGCGTCAGAACCTGATTTATTTTTTACTGAGTTTACCCATTTTGATTATGTTGGCGTGGTTTTACTTTGATAAGCGCAAGGTTAAACAGCGCGAACTAAAGCGTACTCGTTTACGAGCTCAGCCATTAGCCCCTGAGTATGTGCATATATTGCAAACTGAATTTGCGTTATATGCCCGCTTACCAAGCGATTTGCAGCGTACGCTAGCGGGCCACATGCAAGTATTTCTAGATGAAAAAGATATTTTAGGTCGAGGGGATCTTGAAGTAACCGACACGATCAGAGTGCTGATTGCTGCTCAGGCCTGCTTGTTAATTCTTAATCGCCCTGGCAATTACTATCCCGGTTTTCGCAGCATTTTGGTTTACCCCGAGACTTATGTGGCTAATAGTACCCACAACGACGGTATGTTGCAGGTTACCGCAACCAGCACTCGAGCAGGAGAATCGTGGCAGCGAGGCCCGGTAATCTTAGCTTGGGATCATGTACTGCAGGGTGCCCGTGATAGTCGGGATGGACATAATGTCGTCATGCATGAGTTTGCTCACAAGTTAGATGAAGAAAATGCCGCCATGGATGGTTTACCCCTGCTGCCTACAGCAGAACAATACCAACAATGGTCAGAGGTATTAAACGCCGAATTTATTGTGCAACAGCAAAAGCTTGCCGAAGGTGCTGATGATGTGATTGATAGTTATGGTGCAACATCTCCCGCTGAGTTTTTTGCTGTGGTCACAGAAACCTTTTTTGAAAAACCACATCAACTGGGACATTGTCACCCTAAATTGTATGAGCAATTTAAACTCTGTTACTTGCTCGACCCTAAAGCATGGTTTGAGGGCTAACACGCCACCGTGACGTTTTATGCTAAATGGGTCATCAATGCTAAGTTATTTTTATTTACAGCTGTGCGGTCAATCGCCTCACAATTTAATGAATTGACTGAATCTATTTACCCCAACGAATATAGGTTAACTGAGAATATAGCTTAACTGACAGGACATGAGCGCCTGTCAGTTAGTCCACTCGCATTTCACAAAGAAGCAAAACGCATTACTCAGGCAAGGTAATGTTCAATTCCAATACGGAACAATCATCATTGTTGTCTAGCTGAACGGTTACTTGATCTTCATCGATATTCACGTATTTGCGAATAACATCCATGATTTCCTTCTGCATTAACGGCAGGTAATCCGGCTGCTGTCTTTTACTGCGTTCGTGGGCAACGATGATCTGCAAGCGTTCTTTAGCGGTTGATGCAGAACTCTTTTTTTCTTTCTTGAGAAAGTAATTAAAAATGCTCACTATTTTCCTCCTAGTAATCGCTTCAGAAATCCTTTTTTCTGTACATCAAGAAAACGATGCTCAACTTCTTCGCCTAACAAACGCGATACAGCATCAAGATACGCTTGGCCAGCTTGAGACTCTTGATCCAAAATAACCGGTGCGCCTTGGTTCGACGCTTTTAGTACCGCTTCAGACTCAGGGATTACGCCCAATAGTGGCACAGCCAAAATGTCTTCCACATCGGCCACACTTAACATTTCAGCAGCAGCAACACGTTCAGGGTTATAACGGGTTAATAACAAATGTTCTTTAACCGTGCCGCCCTGCTCCGCTTTGAGTGATTTACTTTGCAAGATCCCAATAATGCGGTCAGAGTCACGTACCGAAGAGACCTCCGGGTTAGTTACAACAATCGCTTCATCAGCAAAATACAGTGCCATCTGTGCACCCTGCTCGATACCGGCTGGTGAGTCACAAATGATATATTCAAAATCCTTAGCCAGATTATCCAAAACCGTTTGTACGCCTTCCATGGTTAGCGCATCTTTATCACGTGTTTGCGACGCTGGCAGAATGTACAGACCTGGCGTGCGTTTATCTTTAATCATCGCCTGATTCAGAGTGGCTTCTTTCTTGATAACATTTACGAAGTCATACACGACGCGGCGCTCACAGCCCATGATCAAATCAAGGTTGCGTAAACCCACATCAAAGTCGATTACGACTGTTTTAAAACCACGTAACGCTAAGCCAGTTGCGATTGCTGCACTCGTCGTTGTTTTACCCACGCCACCTTTACCGGACGTCACTACTATAATTTTAGCCACTTAAATCCCTCATTAACTGTATCGATAAACCCATTGATCAACGCTTTTACGCACACCTTGTGTCACGCTAAATGGCACTAACCTGAATGGACTCACCCTCTAAAAACGCATGCGCCGCTTCTTTCCAACAAAGTTCACGCAGCTTTTCATTTAAAACAAAATAGCCGGCAATAGAGACCAGCTCAGCTTCCATCTGCCGGCAGAAAACCCGCGCATTGGTATCGCCCTTTACGCCAGCTAAAGCACGACCACGCAACGGGCCATAAATATGAATATGCCCATCCGCTAATACCTCAGCACCTTGACTCACAGCAGCCATAACAATTAAATCACAGCCTTCAGCATAAACCTGCTGGCCAGAGCGCACAGGTTTAGTGATCACCTTACTGGGGCGAAAAGCAGGCTCTTTATTTCCAGCTAACGGACTCGCCTTAACGTGAGCGGCCTTTGACTGAGCAGGCTCAGCCTGAATATCAGTACTACGAGTCTTAGCCGAAGGCAAGGATGCAAGACCTAAGCCCATAACAGTATATTTCAACTCAATCCCAGCGCCTCGGCATGCAATCGGCTGTAATCCCATCTCTCGACAAGCGGCAACAATTTGCTCTAACTGCTCATCTTTAAGCTCACCTTCAAAAGGTGCGAGATTAAGCACAAGCGGAGAAGCATTAAAAAACTGTGGTGCGGTATTAATTTTTTGCTTTAACTGTGCAAGAAATAAATCCGCAGAATAATCGTAAAGATCCATAACCACCGCAGTAAAAGCGGTGCCTTTCATCTGAAAACACACATTTGCCATTGGGCAACCTTAACCGACTTAAAAAAACCAACATACCCTGTAACTCACCTCTTATTTTATGCCTAAAGCGCACAAGAGATAATCAAAAGTACAAAATCTGGACGCCACTTTAGCAAATAGACTCAACTTCAGGAAATGAAACTAACAGCAGATTGACAATTTTTTGACGCCCACGGCAAAGTGCCGCTCTTATTGCCCTGCAAAGCGTAAATAGCGATGTGTAAATGTGTTATTTCGTATGAATTGTGCGACATTTTTAGCCTTGCTGGTACTGCCTAACGCTCGCGCATTAATCTACATTGCTCGGTTATCAATGTGATAATTCAGCTCCACAGGAAAACTTACCATCCATAACCAGTTATTCGAATCGATCTAACTTAATGGACAATTTAGATTTACTCACGAGCTACCTTTATCTTGTCTCATGCAAGACTCTGTGATCCAGCGGACTAATGACTGATTAAATCGCAAAAGCGTCTCTGCATGTGGCTTCGTTTTGATTCTGAGTAATAAGCCGTCACTAACTAACCAATTACTACAGGCAAACTTAGACGTGCTAAAAGCACCAAATGCCGTGTTAATTCGTTTATTAGATTAGCTTACTGCTGTTATCCGCCATCAACATGGTTGCGCTAGCATACCTGCTCATTTTCCGGTGACGCCTCTAAAATATCTTCCACATATAGCTTGTTGATGATGACCATAGCAGCGACGCAAAGCGGCGCGGCGAGCAAAATGCCAATCATCCCCACCATAGCCCCCAACGCGACCTGAACGAATAAGGTGAGGGCCGGAGGCAGATCCGCTAACTCGGCCTGTAACATAGGGGTTAACAGGTAGCTTTCAATCATCTGCACCGCGACATACAAGATCAAGACGTACAAAAGAGCATCAAGTCCACTGATCACACTCACCATAGCCGCAGGTATAAAACCAATTATTGGGCCCAAATTGGGTATGAATGACAGTAATGCAGCAATAATCCCCAACACTAAGGCAAGGTCAGTACCCAGCGCCCATAAACCTACCGTAGTCAAAATGCCCACTAACACCATGGACGCGATTTTAGCCACCAGCCAACCCGATAATGCAGTACCACATGCACTTAATACCTCGCGTGTCCTTTCACGACGTGCGGGCGGTACAAGGGTAACGGTCCCCCTAATATACCAGTCAGGATTTACCGCTAGAAATAAACCAAGGAAAAATGCAAAAACAACGCTGCCAAAGCCATTCACCGTAGACGAAAAAACACTGGAGATGGCAGTTATTATGGTACTAACTTCTGAATCAGATGAGCTTAAGTTGGTCAGACTATCCGTGACTTTTGCTCCCCAAGGAAGCCCTGATAATTGCTCTTTAATATAACTGACAGCCTGGGGCAAACGTTCCATCAGCTCGCTTCCCTGAGCTGAGATTTTGGGCGCGGTGTAAGCTAAAAAAAGACCGAGTAAGACAAAAGGCACAATGATAGTAACGGGTAGCAAAAATTTGGACTGAACACCGATTTTATTGCCGATCCAACTAGCAGAACTGCGAAATAATACCGCAATCAATATTCCTCCAAAACAGATAAGCAAAATCTTGCCGTTATTGACAGCCAACCAGGCGATAAGGAAAACAATGGTAGTGGTACTGGCTTGAATAAACGTGCGCTTGGCCAAGCGTCTGCTGTTCATATGATCCCTTAAAAGTAAACTTGGTTAGATACCCTTTTTGAACCTAACCGACATTAGATATGAACACCTTATGCAAGAACACGTCCTAAATATGTTATTCAACAAACTGCAAGTTTACATTGCCTTATATCGGTACTCGCCCAATACACAACTTCTATGCAGCTACTGTGAATGCTAGGCTAAGCAATTATTCTATAAAACATTCATTAGAGAAAATTAGGCATCGAAAAATATTATTTTTAACCTATTAGCAGAATGAATATTCAAAAAACAGTGTCGTCTTTACAAAAAACGATTTGTATTATGAACAAAATTCACTAAATGGAAATACCTCAAGGACACACACCATATGCGCCGCATATGATTAAATTCCGAGTGGTAGGCCTGTAAAACAGCCATCACTGATTGGCTATAAGCATGCTTTTTTTGCGTGCTCCATATATCGACCTGTCTTGCCCTTTAGTACTTAGCACTCAATGCGCCTCGAGTTGACGCGCCAGGTGATTGCCCAGCTCAATTATCTGGCCCGTATTATGACAATATAGGCATGGGTGAGTGCTTTTTTATTTCCTTGAGCACAACACATGATGAAATATCCTTCACACAGGGATGTCTAAGTAAGCCATCAAAGGTTAGTGCCGTCAGGTCTTCAATGTCTTTAGCCACCACTTTTAACATGACATCGGCAGAGCCGGTAATCGCCAAGCACTCAATGACTCTTTTTTCGGACTTAATTTGATTAAAAAAGTCTTCGGTCTGCACGACATTCTGGTCGAGGTTTATCATCACGAGCGCCGAAATATGACAACCCACTTTTTTGGGGTTTACGATTGCTCGATACCCTTCAATGATACCTGTGTCTTCGAGGTGCTTAGTTTTTCGTAAACTAGGGGAGTCCGATAACCCCACCTTTTTCGCCAGCTCAACATTTGAAATGCGTCCAAACTCCTGCAATGTCTCTAATATACGTGTTTCGTACCTGTCCAGCCTAATGTGGTCCATTCCGCCTCAATCCTCTGTTATTTCGCAAAATTCAACCTATTTCTTGAAATATACCATCTACAATAGACAGATAATACGCCATTTTAGCTGATAAATTACTCTGCGTTTGGATGGTATTCTTTATTCCATCCCCTATATAAGAAAAGGAGAGAGTGATGGCTGATTTATTTGAAAATCCAATGGGGCTAGACGGCTTTGAATTTGTTGAATTCACGGCACCTAAAAAAGGTATTTTGGAACCCATATTTGATGCGATGGGCTTTGAAAAAGTCGCCATACATAAATCTAAAGATGTTCAGTTATGGCGCCAAGGTGATATCAACTTTATCGCAAACTATGAGCCTAAAAGTCCTGCTGCCTATTATGCTGAAGAACACGGACCTTCCGCTTGCGGCATGGCTTTTAGAGTTAAAAATGCCCGGGCTGCTTATAAGCTAGCATTACAAAACGGCGCCCAACCCATAGATGTCATCACCGGACCAATGGAGCTGAGACTGCCGGCTATCAAAGGGATTGGCGGCGCAACTTTGTACCTAATCGATAGATATAAAGAAGGTGAGACAATTTATGACCTCGACTTTGAATGGATCGAAGGCGCAGCTAGACATCCCGAAGGATGCGGATTTCATACCTTGGATCATTTAACCCACAATGTTTACCGGGGCCGCATGGGTTATTGGGCCAACTTTTACAGCAAATTGTTTAATTTTCGAGAAATTCGTTACTTCGATATCAAAGGCGAATACACAGGTTTGCTTTCAAAAGCAATGACAGCACCCGACGGGAAAATTCGGATCCCCTTAAATGAAGAAGCTGCCGGTGGCGGTGGTCAAATTGAAGAATTCTTGATGGAATACAATGGTGAAGGGATCCAGCACATCGCATTTGCTTGCGATGACTTGTATGCATGTTGGGATCGCTTAAAAGCACGTGGTACCAAGTTTATGACGGCCCCACCAGCTACCTATTACGAGATGTTAGCAGGTCGCTTACCCAATCATGGCGAACCTTTAGAAGCACTACAAACCCGTGGCATTTTACTCGATGGGTCGATTGGCGAAGGCTCTCAACCTCGTTTACTGCTGCAAATATTCTCAGAAGCGGCTTTAGGGCCCGTGTTCTTTGAATTCATACAACGTAAACAAGACGACGGTTTTGGCGAAGGCAACTTTAAAGCACTATTTGAATCGATCGAGCGGGATCAAGTACAACGTGGTGTGATTCAAAAAGAAGCCAAAACAGAAGCCTAATCTCAATGAGATGGCCTCTTATGCATCATGTGGTATATCGCGGTCATGATGCCAAGCAGATTTCTGACAAAAAATGTGGATATGAACTTCCAATTGCGCACCGGATTGCGCTGGCAGTCAATACACCTGCAATGATGCCAGCGTGAACACGTGTTGCGCCTGAAATGTTAGAAGAATGGTCAATCACAACAAGCGCACCCATATACATGAATTGGTGCACAAGGTTTAACGTTTTCGGGGATATAAATGAAATTAGCGAGTATTAAAAAAGGCAGAGACGGGCAACTGGTATTAGTGAATTCTGCGTTAACAAAAATGACGCCAGTCAACGATATTGCACCGACAATGCAGGCTGCATTAGACAACTGGGCAACGATTGAAAAGCAGCTCAATGCACGTTACCTAGAGCTAGAAAATGGCCAAATTCAGGGCCAAGAATTTATTCAGACTAGATGCGCATCCCCTCTTCCTAGAGCATTTCAGTGGGCTGACGGCAGCGCTTATGTCAACCATGTAGAGTTAGTTCGCAAAGCGCGGAATGCACCGATGCCAAGCAGTTTTTGGACCGAACCATTAATGTACCAAGGCGGCTCAGACAGCTTCCTAGGCCCTTATGAACCTATCACCATGCCACAAAGTGATGGTTTTGGAATCGATTTTGAAGCAGAAGTTGCCGTCATAACCTCAGATGTACCCATGGGTGTTTCAGCCCAAGATGCATTGGATTATATTTTATTCGTCATGATCGTAAATGATGTTTCATTACGCGGACTGATTCCAGGTGAGCTTGCCAAAGGATTTGGGTTTTTCCAGTCTAAGCCCTCCAGTGCGTTTAGTCCGGTTTGTGTAACACCTGACGAGTTGGGCGAGGCATGGAAGGACGGAAAAGTGCACCTTCCTCTGTTATCAACATTCAATGACGAATTATTTGGTAAGCCAAATGCGGGGGTCGATATGACCTTTAATTTTGGGCAATTAATAGCCCATGCCGCGAAAACTAGGCCCCTTTGCGCAGGAACCATTATAGGCTCAGGAACCGTTTCCAATAAATTAGATGACGGCCCAGGGAAATCAGTAAAGGCGGGTGGCGACGGGTATAGCTGTATTGCAGAAATTAGAATGATAGAAACCATACTTCAAGGAAATCCCAACACTGAATTTATGACCTTTGGGGATAAAATATCTATCGAAATGCTGGATCATAATTGCCAGTCCATCTTTGGCAAAATAGAGCAAACCATAAACCGCGTATAATGCCAGTCAGTCGGCACATATTGCGCTGCCGACTGATGTAGATAAGTGAGCAACCTTCGTTTGAAAGTTGCTCACTACACCTACCCAAGCAACACAATAGATTCAGCTAGCATTTGACTCCCCTGCTATTCCCCCCTACCCCCTCCCTTTCCTAACGTGTTGTATCATTATGAGAATGGTCAGTATCTAGAGCGTTTAGTTTTCTCGCGCACACTTTTTGGACAAACTGTTTCATTCGATTAATAGCCAATCTGAGTACATCATCAACAAAGGATAAACCAATGACTAGCCACTCTATTCATGAAAAAAAGTACCAATCTGCTATGCAAATCTATAAAAACGATAAGGACTACCCTATTCGCAATAAATTTTAGAGGACAGAGATGACAAATATTACGCTCAAAACACGCATTACCGATATGCTCGGAATTGAAAAACCTATTATACAAGCGGCTATGGGCTGGATAGCGCGTTCACAGCTTTCATCTGCAGTTTCAAATGCTGGCGGTATGGGCATTATCGAAACAAGCTCTGGTGAGCTTGATGTCATCCGTGAAGAAATTCTAAAAATGCGCGATCTGACAGACAAACCTTTCGGCGTAAATATCGCACAAGCATTCGTACGCGATCCAAAAATTCTCGACTTCATTATTGATCAAGGTATTAAGTTCGTGACCACATCGGCTGGCGACCCGACTAAGTATACCAATCAGCTTAAAGCCGCAGGCCTGACCGTATTTCATGTGGTGCCAAACCTCAAAGGCGCATTAAAAGCAGTTGAAGCCGGAGTTGACGGACTCATAGTTGAAGGTGGTGAAGGCGGCGGTTTTAAAAATACTGACGATGTGTCGAGCATGGTGTTAATACCGCAAGTTTGCGAAGCAGTAGATGTTCCTATCGTCGCCGCTGGCGGCATTATGGACGGACGCAGCATGGCAGCCGCGTTCGCACTTGGCGCGGAAGGCGTGCTTATGGGTACACGCATTTTAAGCGCCAATGAAAGTCCAGTTCACCAAAATTGGAAAGACGCGATCATTGCAGCTGATTCAACCGACACACTCTTTTTAAATCGTACTGGCCCGGGTCCCGCTTTAAGAGCCTTACGCACAGAGCGTTCAACACGCATTTTAAATGAGGGGGCTGAGAATATTTTCAGTGAATTTCAAGACACACAAGCAGTCTACTTTGGCGGCAACCTAGAGGCAGGTATCGCCCTAACAGGACAAGTCGCAGGGCGCATCAAAGAAACAAAATCGATAAAACAAATATTCGATGAAACACTGGCTGAATTTGGTGAAGTCACCGGACGCTTAGCGGCACTTAGCGGCACTTAGCGTAAAGCTAGCAAACTAAACCTTGTATTGTGACCTAGCCCTGCTCGTTCCGACAATTAAAACCGTCCCTCTGAATCATTAATATGATTTAAAGAACAGCAGTTGATTGAGGTGTTTATAAATATCCATACGGCTCCCCCTGATGATAGGCTGGTTTGTCATCAGGGTATTTTTTATTGTCTAGAGAAGAGAGAACCGAACCCTCGGATAGGAACTTAACTGGTTGATTTTATTTAATAAAATAATGATGTATAAGAACGTACCTCTGCTGACCTAATTGGGACGGAATATCTCAGGCTCTGTCGCCCCAAAACAAAACATAAAGCGTATCGATAGACTACTCGCTCTTATCGCTTGGCAGCAACATTGGGAGCGAGCAATGTGAATTTTTGCAGGTCAGGGCCAATACCACTTGTCATCGGCGCGTGTTATCCATTTTAAGATTTAGGAAGAGAGGTTAGAAAAAGAGCCTCGAATTACAAAATAAACCCAGCTCAAATCAGGTGGGCTGCCTTTTACCTTAAGAGCAGCAATATATTTGCTGGGTTTACAAAGAAGGGAAGCCAATTCTATGAGGGGATCCCCCAGCGCCTCACTAAGCCGATGAAACGAGCGCAGCGAATTGAGGTCGGATTAATTGGATTGTTATGTGCGATTACACTACACTGTACAAATAAACGTACATGAACAATTTGGAGTACAATATGGATGCAATAAGCTATACAGCAGCTAGGGCAAATTTAGCAAACACAATGGCGAATGTTTGTAATGATCATGCGCCTGTTATTATCACACGTAAAAGTGAAGCGCCTGTTGTGATGATGTCTCTAGAAGACTATAACGCAATGCAAGAAACCACATATCTACTCAGATCTCCAGCAAACGCTAGAAGCTTGCTTGATTCTATTGCCGAACTTGAAGCTGGCAATGGAACTCAAAGAGAGCTTATCGAGTGAAACTCACTTTTTCAACTAAGGCCTGGGAACAATATTTATACTGGCAAACTACAGACAAAAAAGTACTTAAACGAATCAATTTGCTCATTAAAGATATCCAAAGAACACCAAATGAGGGCATTGGAAAGCCAGAGCCTTTAAAGCACGGGTTATCAGGGTATTGGTCTCGTCGAATTAATGATGAACATCGTATTGTATACAAGCATCTAGATGACATTATTCTAATTGCGCAATTACGCTATCATTACGGCACATAACGCTGCTAGCACAGGCCGGAGCACGCAGTGCAGAGGTCCAGCCAGCTTCGCTGGCGATTGTGCCTTGCCTTATTATAGCTTTGCATATGACTCGGCTATTGCTTCGTAAGTGTCCCCCAAAAAAGACATCTTTTATTTAACTGCTTGATATATAGCTACTTGATATGTTTCTGCTTAATATGTTCGCCAACTGAACGGACAATTCGCAGTAAATTCTCGTTGCTTTTTAAGTCACTATTGTTTGACCAATTTGCCATGAAGACTATGGCGACTTGGTTGTCGTAATCAGCAAAAATATACTGACCGAATGAGCCTGCAGTATAGATTAACCTGTCGTCTCGTAGCATCCAGACATGATTTCTGTAATCCTCTGCTTGTCCAAGTAACTCATAACCTGATAGAGGCCCTGTAGGTGGTTGATCAAATGTTGATTGAAAATAACTTTCAGGAATTACCTCCCTACCTTGGTAACGCCCTCTTTCTAACATCATTTGGCCAAACCTAGCGGCATCCCTTAGTGTTGTTGCCATACCCCAGCTAGCACCTGGGTTACCGTCATCATCAATGGCAACAGCTCCGTCATAGCGAGCGTGCAAGGGGGTCCAGAAGATTTCTTCTATCAACTGAGCATATCGCTTGCCTGTTACCTGCTCAGCAACCATAGCTAACACCTGAGTGTTCATGTCATTATATGAAAACTTAGTACCAGGAGCGAAAATGGGTTTCTGAAACTGTTGAATAAATGACAAAATAGAACGGCGTTCAACACCTAGCACCTTTGGCTTCAAGCCCATATGAATTTCACTCATATAGCCATAATCCCCGGCTTTGTGCCAACTGCCAAAATCAGGAAACCCCACTTCCATATCAAGCATATTTTGCAGTGTAGAACCGTTGAAAACGCCGGCGTCCAAGTCAGGTAAATATTTGTTCACGTTAGCGCCTAAATCTAAAAGGCCCTCGTTAGCTAACGTATGTATCAACATACCGGTGAACGTTTTTGAAGAAGACTGTAAAACTTGAATATCGTGCTTTTGCATCTCTTGGTCGTAGGTTTCAAAAACTAATTTGCCACCATGCATCACCGCAAAGCCTTTCATTTGTATTGATTTCAGAAGATCGAGTAACAGAACGGCATTTCCCTTATCCACATCAACCTTTAGCGCCATAAGACTAAAAGGATCGTTTTTTATTTCATCGAGCGCTGGGGCTTCAGGGTCAGAGTGAATGGTAGCCATCGCTATAAACTCCCTCGGGTGATGACTTGCATAACGACTGTAAGGCCAATGTTGCCAATTA
This sequence comes from Paraglaciecola polaris LMG 21857, assembly GCF_000315055.1. Taxonomy (GTDB): domain Bacteria; phylum Pseudomonadota; class Gammaproteobacteria; order Enterobacterales; family Alteromonadaceae; genus Paraglaciecola; species Paraglaciecola polaris. The sequence goes on from NZ_BAER01000056.1 coordinate 19,247, forward strand.
AGAAGATTGATATCACTACGCTCAAACGCAGCTTCAAATGGAAGGTCGAGTATCACATCAAACTTGTGGTTAATGCCTTTTTCTTCAAGCTCTTTGGCGCTGATTTGTGAACTGATAAATCCAAAACACAATAGAATAAATATTTGCCTTGCTTGATAACGGGCTTTTGAGTTTATTATCATTTTTTTCACCAGTAGCACTTAGTTAGACTATTCCGTTGCAGTCGCCCAACCAGGCAATTCGAAGAGGCCAGCCGCGATTTTAAACGGGTCGTTGATGGTGTTTTTTGTAAAGACCACAATAAGAAATTCATACTCAATATCATAGATAACCCGGAGCTTATCGGTGCGACGTAAGGAGCATACGGTACAGCGAATTGTTAAGAATTCGATGCTCTGGCAGAGCGGACTTTGTTGTAGGGAGTCTCTATTTCCCGCAACAGAAAGGCCTCTAGCCCGTAAGCTAAGTATGCATAGTCCTGATTAAAACCCAGAGTAACCACTTGAGACCCCCCCGATCAGCCCATTTTTTCTTGGGGGCATACTGTCTATTCTTTACAGGAACGCCTCGTTGCCCTTCTGCCATGCGGAAATATTGATTCGTCCTTACACCGAGGCCGTAACCGGTATATTTACCACCACCTAAAGAAGCGCCAACGCCAATATATAGGACTTCGTCATGCGCTCCCAACAGTAGGTATATTCCCTGTTTATTGTGCCCAGGTAGTGTTCCGACCAAATCCCACGGCATATTCCAGCTTGGCACTTCGACTTCCGAGGACGACCAATGCCGGCGGAAAAATTCGTCTGAGCTAGCTTTGATATCATCGAAAGTAACTTTTGCCACGGTTCTCCCTATTCTTAACGCTTTGCCAAGGTGCAAATACGAACGTTGTTGGGCTTTGCCCAGTGAGTATTTGTCCCAGCCGCGCTCATTGCGGCGAACTTAGGCAACTTGTCAGATTCATTAGAACGGTAACTCCTCACCATCAAAACTATAAAGGTTTCCCGTATTATCAATAGATAAATTCAGAATAACTTTCATAACCCCAAGAGCCGAGTCTACAACATTTTCTTTTGCTGTAGATCCACCCATATCAGTTTGAACCCAACCGGGATGAACAGCTACCACAGCGATATTATCATTAACAAGTTCTTTTGATAAATTCACTACTAGCATATTGGCTGCTGCTTTAGACATTCGATAACCATACCAATCCACACTTTGTTCTAGCGACAAAGATCCCATAGCAGAAGAAATAACGGCTATCTTACATAAGCGTTTTTTATTTATTAAAGGTAAAAAGCAATGAGTTAAATATAGTGGTCCAAGTGAATTCACTTTAAAACACATTTCAGCATTAGCATAATTAATAGCATGGATACTTGTGTTTTCTCGATCCAAATATCCTGCATTATTTACTACTAAATCTAATTTGATATTTTCCTCGCTAAGTTTACTTGCCAACGTCTTAATTTTTTCAGGGCAAGTGATATCCATTAATTCAATAAACAGTTTATTTGGAAACTTACCTTTCAATGAAATTAGAGCAACCGCCGTTTCTAGGTTTCTACAGGTAGCAATTACTGTCCATTCATTTATAAGGTATTGTCTTGTTAATTCGAAACCGATGCCCCTATTAGCACCAGTTATTAACACAACTAAGTTACTCATTGTTTATACCTATAAATCTAACGCCCTGTTCTATCGAATTCCCTCATAATTTTGAGCAGAAACAATAATATAGACACGCATGGTGCTATTTGATGTCTTTTATCAAGAAAGAGGATTTCGCCAAAACTAACCAAGCTGTTACCTACAAATAATAACACCATAGTGTGATATTTTTATCTTACACGATTTGCTTAAAAAGCAATGCCCCAATCTACATGCAAAACGTCTTTCCTCTATTATGGTTGCCATCCAATCTCTGCTAGATGGCCAGCAACTGTCGTTGACCGAATTAGGACGGAATATCACAGGCTCCGTAGCCCCGAAACACAACATAAAACGCATCGACAGACTGCTTGGTAATAGCAATCTACATAATGAACGATTGGACATTTATCGCTGGCACGCACGGTTGCTCTGCGGTGCGAACCCCATGCCTGTTGCGCTTAATTAATTAAT
>NZ_BAER01000055.1 GCF_000315055.1 Paraglaciecola polaris LMG 21857
GTGAGGAACAGTTCAACAGTCTATTATTGACGGCTCTGTAATATGCGGCATAAAGTTCGTTATTATCTGGCGCTATTTTTTTATTTTTACTTGCTGCAAGTAATGCATTCCATCCACCAAATTTACCTATCTTAATTTTGAATATATTTTCCAGAGTAATATTGGGATGAATCACCAAAAAATTAGTAAGAGTTAAAGGTAAGTTGGTGACATGAGGAAAGTTGATTATTAAGCTAATTAACTTGTTTTTATTAAGTGTTGCTTGGCGAATGTTGGTTAAGATCATGGCTTGAGTTCTTTCTTGTAACTCAATACGACAACCTAGCGGAAGATTGGGGAAGCCCTGCTTAACTTCTTTTTCAATTCCTTGATTTGTTTTACCAACTAAGGCTCTAAATTTATGAGAAAAGTCGTATTCAGGACGCGAGTTACCAACAAAATCTATTATTGTGCAACATTCCTTATCATCAGTTAGGCGTAAGCCACGACCAAGTTGCTGTAAGAAAATAGTTAAGCTTTCTGTGGGCCGTAAAAATAACAAGGTATCTAAGTCAGGTATATCCACGCCTTCGTTAAATATATCTACTACAAACAGCACGTTGATTTGCTTCGATTTTAGGCGCTGTTGTTGAGTTTCACGATCTTTACTGTTGTCGCTGGTGAGTACATCACAAGCAATATTTTGTAGCGTAAATTTTTGCGCCATGAAAGTGGCATGCTCTTTACTGACACAAAACGCCAATGCTCGCATTTGCGATATATCGGTAACTACTTCATCAAGGCTTTGTAGAATACGTAAAACACGTTGATTGTTGTGCGTATAAAGATCTGTTAGTTCGGCAATATCATACCGCCCTTTTGACCATGAAATTTGCGTTAAATCTGTATTGTCATCAGTTGCAAAGTATTGAAACGGCGAAAGGTGTCGTTGATTAATTGCCTCTGGTAACCTAATTTCTGCAGCAATGGTATTGCAAAAGTCACTCAGAATATCTGTTCCATCATGCCGCTCAGGTGTAGCCGTTAAGCCTAATAGTATTTGTGGAGTGAAATGCTTTAATAGGCCGCGATAGCTGATTGCTGCTATGTGATGTACTTCATCAATCACTATATAATCAAAGTAATCTTCACCTAAAGTAAGATTGTTTAATTGATTATTTAGGCTTTGGATCGAGGCGAATAAGTGCTGATATTTACTTGGTTTGTGATTTCCAACCCACAACTCACCGAAGGTACTGTTTTTTAATACCCCTCGGTAAGCACTCAACGCTTGTTTTAGAATTTCTTCCCTGTGTGCAATATATAAAAAATGAGCTGTGGGGTTTTCAGCATAGAAACGTGCAAAGTCAAATGCAGAAATAATGGTTTTACCCGTACCTGTTGCAGCAACGACTAAATTTTTATGTCGATTATGGAGTTCACGTTCAACTTTGAGTTTTTCTAAAATTGTTTGCTGATAGGAATGTGGTTTTATATCAAAATAAAAACGAGATGAGCTACCATTTACACTGCCTTTAGCTTCTAGTAACGCATCTTTCAATTTTTCTCGGCTTTCTACTTCGCCATCAAAGTGCTCAAAATCTGGTGACTCCCAATAGGTTTCGAATGTGCTAAGTGACTTTTCTATTATGTGGGGAATTTCCTGTGAAGTAATTTTGAGATTCCATTCCAAACCACTTGTTAAAGCTGAATGAGAGAGATTAGATGAGCCAATATAACCAGTATGAAATCCTGTATTCCGCATAAATAAATAGGACTTTGCATGAAGCCTTTCACGATTTGTATTGTAACTAAGCTTTACTTCCGTATTGGGTAACGAGGCTAAAAACTCTACTGCTTTAGCATCGGTCGCTCCCATGTAAGATGTAGTAATAACTTTTAACTGCTTACCGCTACGAGCAAAATACTCTAATTCATTTTTAAATATTCGAATGCCCGCCCATTTAATAAATGACACCAGCCAGTATATTTTGTCAGAAGATTGAATTTCCCTTTTTATTTCTGTTTCTAGTGAGACCCCAACGTTGCTACCACAAAATAATTCACTCTGCGTGAGGCCAGTTATTGGCATAATTGACTCAACATATTTTGAAATGTCGGCAGCTATGGGATTGGTTTTATCAAATAAAGCAGTGAGTATCTTACCTTGGCTATCTAATAGGTTTTCGCTAATTAGTTCTTCATCTTTAATGTGTTTGCTGAGCCAACGCACAATAGTATTGGCTAGGTTTATCTGCTCATAGACTCTCTTTTCACTATAGGGTATTGAGTCCATAGCAATTTCAATAATACGAGTTAAGAAACGGGATAACCAAGTTGCGGCCTCTGCTGCTTCTAACGATCGTTCGCCAACATAAAAAGAATCTCGATCTAAATTCTGTTCAACTAACTGAGTAATTAGTTGCTCGTAGATACCTGTTTGACTCATAAAAATCCCTTTGATACACCTTCATCAAGACCGAGCATATAGGAAAAATGGATGCCCAGAAATGTAGAATTTTTCATATCAATAATATTGACCAACAGGGTTGGTTAAATCTAACTTGCTTCATTCCTCAACCCAACACACGCAGGCATAGAATAATGCCAGCGATCAGCGCGATAGCTGCTGAGCCGGGTGTGACTATTAGGCGTTGCCAGTTGGTAGTAATCAAAAAATTGCAAAGACATCCATGTTAAGTGTGGTGATTTGCGCAGTGTTGAAAACCCAAGAATTATCAGGACACTCATCGAATTATCAGGACACCCATCAGAAGATAGTTAAAAGTTGTCAGCACCTGACGTGCTTAGTGGGGGATGAATTATAAATAATTATG
>NZ_BAER01000054.1 GCF_000315055.1 Paraglaciecola polaris LMG 21857
AACAGTCTTTAAATTGTAAGTTACCACAAATTATTTGACAAAAAGTTCAATAACTTCCATTGGTTGATGCGGTAAGATTGCTATGCCAATTCGAATTTGGAAAGACTATATATCGCTCAGGCATGCTGTGTGTAAACTCCAACGCCTAAATTAATCACGCAATGCTACGTAAAATGTGTATTTGATTGGTTAGAAAAATTGATCATATTTCAAATGTCAATTTGATAATCTTGCTAAACAATTAGTGAGCAACTTTGAACGGTTTAGTATAATTCAACTCAAATTTGAAATTTATATTTGTCAGAAACCGTTCAAAATTCTACAACTTTAGTTTATATAACGCAGATGATAACCGATCATATAAATATAGAATATTATTTATCGTAATTAAGTATGTCCTGTCACTAGGAACATCTACATCAAGAGCTGGAAAAATATCAGGGTCAAATCCTAAGTACATACTATCCACAATTACCTCAAAAGTACGCCCTTGGTCTAAAGTCATTCTTACCTCTATCTGATTATCAGAATCAAATGTATTTGCTAGGTAGTACCATTTACCATTTAATGTATCGAAATAGTTTGAAATAGCCCTACTGTTGTAAGTTTGACCTCTGTCCTCGGAAACGTAACCGTTTACACTAAAAACATCAGGGTCTTGATCATCAATTTGAACATACTGAGTAAATCTATCAATTACACTGACAGGTAAACCATTTGCTACAGTTGTAAACGTAATCCCGTTGTCATTCGACAACTGTAAAGCCTTAGTCAAATCACCCAAAGCGCCTGATGTCAAAATAATAAGGTCTCTATCAGCTTTCGTCTGAACAACTGAATTGTAATAAATACCTGTATCTGTCTCTATTGGAATCCTATTCCATGTATCTCCCATATCCACTGATTTGTAAAATCCCCCTCCAATACTATTCGGTGAAACGAGCCATATTTCGTTAGGATCAAAGGGATCTGGTTCTATGTTTTTACTCGATATTATATTACCAAAAGTATTTTCGGTTATATCTTTCCAAATCCAAGTAATACCTCCATCAGTAGAAATCCCATACGTGTCGCTTGGATTAACAAGATCAGCGTTTGACGTAGTCGCATAGACGATAGAAGGATTAACATTTGAATATATAATTCTTGCAGGCATTTTATCTTCAGAAACTAACTGCCAATTTTCACCTGAATCATGTGTGATGAAAATACCTGTTCCTGTTTGATTAACTAGTTCTGGTTCAGAAGCTATTAAAATAGTGTTGGGGTCTGTTGGATGGATACCTAGCGCAATAACCCTGCCTTCTACATTCAGGCTTATACTTCCAAGTATAAAATCAGTGACGTTAACAGTTACAGTGTCTGATGCT
>NZ_BAER01000053.1 GCF_000315055.1 Paraglaciecola polaris LMG 21857
ATAGGCAACGCCTTTATCATTTCGTTGTGCGGCAAAAAAAGAAAGGTTAATTATTAAACCTTGATGCTCTATTAATAAAGGGACTGCAAGTCGACTTGCTATAAAGTGAGCTCTAATACCTGCTTGAAACATAGAATCCCAACGCGAGTTTGGCTGTGTCCAAAATTCATTCTCATTCCAAAATTCTGTGCCGTCCGTGTAGTGTTCATATCCTCCCCAAACGTTATTCACTAGGATATCTAGTTTTTTCTCGTCTCGGACTATTGTGTCGAAGACAGATTCAACTTGAGCGTCATCAACGTGGTCACATTGAATAGCAATGCATTCCCCACCTAATTCTGATATCTCATTGGCTGTTTGATATATGGTGCCTGACAATCTAGATGCAGACTCTCCCTCATTTACAGTTCTACCCGTTATATAGACTTTAGCTCCAGCTTTCCCAAGAGATAAAGCAATACCTTTTCCTATGCCCCTGCTTGCGCCTGTGACCAGCGCGACTTTGTTTGATAATGGTTTCATTTACGTATCGCCTTGATCATTTGAGGTTTTACAAAACTAAACTCGAGGTGTTTAAAGAATGGTGCGGCAGTGGTGTATGAATTTGTCTAATTCTTAGCATTAAGTAGCGTATTTGTTAAGCGTTAATATTTCATCACCATCGTCATTATAAGTATTGGTCGGTTGCCAACCCACACGTCGATAGAAACCATATGATCTGACGACTGGCGTTGCGGATGCGGCTAAGTACAATTCTTTATGCCCCATTGTAAATAGTTGTTTGCTCGCACTGGATAAAAGCTCTTTCCCGATGCCAAACCTTTCATAACCAGATAGCACAGCAAGCACCAGTATTTCACCCGTAACTGATTCACCAAAGCAAAAACCGACAATGATATTTTTATCTAGGGCTACAGAGCCAACAATTTCCGAATTTTCAATTAACGGGGACCATGAAACAGCGGTTACACCAATTGCTGCTAAATCGTTCTTGGTAAACTGATTGTCACTCGTTAGTCCCCTTACTTCGATACATCGATCGATGTCTTGTTTTTTAGCTTGTCTAAATTCTATTTTCATATAGTTGATTCTGAATCTTTGTATAACTTTACCCCAGCACAGATGTCCTTACCAAGAATATTTCACGTCTGTTGTTAGAACGTTTGCTAACTCAGTATACTAGCTGTAGCGAGTATCGTCATTGACTGGCGGCTGATCTCATTTCCGCCGTTGAGTAATATTGGTTAAAGAGTAAAATTGCCTGATAGCTGACATAAGGCTCTGTTGATTTTCAGGGTTGTTTGTTGACCGGAAAGTGCTCAGTCTAGTTGCAATGACTTTCAAAACAAGCATAGGTATTAATCACGCGAACAAACATGAGATTCGTGTCGATTAAAAGCGCTAAAAGAGATCGGATGCAAATTATCATATCTTTTAAACTAAAATGGTCATTTGATGAAAGTATCAGGGAAACTCGCAAAATAATTCATTATATCCTTGGATGATGCATCTATTGCGTTAGCTTTTGTTTAACTTGAAATTTCCCCATCCAACCATAACGCACTGAAATACAGGTACACAAATAACATTGTTCTTTACCCCAATGGTCTGGCACAACTCGTGCATAGCTTCTAGCTTAAAGTCATTACAGCGGCTCGCCTGATGCTAATGTTAAGTAAAATTCAAAGAAACTGTTTTAATCAAATTAAGGAATGTCCGTGCCAGCACCTATCAATGATTTCAAATTAGCTATAAAGGGAAAGCAAGCACAAATAGGATTATGGCTTGGACTAGCAAACGCCTACACTGCTGAACTGCTTGCAGGTGCAAATTTTGACTGGCTTCTTATTGATGCTGAGCATTCTCCCAATGATTTAAGAAGCATCCTTGAACAACTGCAAGCAGTCGCTCCATACCCTGTTACTCCAATTGTTAGACCTCCATGGCCTGATTCAGTCAGAATAAAACAAATACTTGATTTAGGCGTGCAAACCATACTAGCACCTATGGTTGACACAGTTTCACAAGCACAGCAAGTAGTAGCCGCCACACGATATCCGCCAGAGGGGATACGTGGGGTAGGGAGCCCTCTTGCTCGCGCTTCCCAATTTAACAGGACAAAGGACTATTTGGAGACGGCGAATCAGGAAATTTGTGTTCTACTTCAAATCGAAACAATGACGGGTGTTAATAATTTAGATGATATTTTACAAGTAGAAGGTGTAGACGGCATTTTTATTGGCCCAGCTGACTTAAGCGCATCTATGGGACACATAAAAAATCCTGGGCATCCAGAAGTACAGCAGGTAATCGAAAATTGTATTGCTCGTATTGTTGCTTCTGGCAAAGCCGCAGGAATACTTACCGGTGATAAAGAGTTGGCAAAACATTACATTAAATGCGGCGCAGTATTTGTAGGTGTGGGCACTGATACAGGCTTATTGCTAGAATCATCAGCAAGACTAGCCGAGGTTTTTAAACCGTCGTTAGTAAAACCAAAATCCGAAGGGCTATCAATTTACTGAAGAAAAATATAATCGGAATTCAAATGAAAGCAGCTCATTTAGTATGGATTGACTTAAGTACATGAACATTTTGATAATAGGTTGTGGGGCGATTGGTGGATATTATGCGAGCCGGTTAATCCAATGCTGTAAGTCAGTAACTGTCACCGCTAGGGGACACCATTTAAAGGCAATTCAAAAAAGTGGACTTAAAGTTACACATGAAGGAAAAAAGAGCATTAGCGCAGTAACTGCTCTAGACCACGCAAGCTTAAAGACTCAGTATCGAAGTGATCAGTTTGATGTCGTCTTAATTTGTTTAAAAGTGAATCAACTCTCGTCTGTATTGATGGAGCTTAGGGAGTGGTTAGAGCCATCTACCTGTCCTATATTGTCATTGCAAAATGGGGTTGATAGCGAAGCATTTTTAGCTAACGCTTTCGGTGCTAAAAGAATTTGGGGTGGCATGGCCATAAAAATTGGTGGTGAAGTTGTTAAACCGGGTGAAGTAGTTTCTACTGGCATTGCAAAAATCACCTACGGCCCATGGCCAAAACTCGACAAGCATCAATTGATGCCAACTAAGCTGACTATTTTTGCTAAATATCTAGCACTCGCTAATATTCCTTTTGAACTCACATCCGACATACAATCGGAATTGTGGAAGAAACTTGTCATTAATAACGGAGTCAATCCGTTGTCGGCAATTACCGGTTTAGATACGTTTGAGCTGACTCACAATCCATATTATGCGACTGTTGTACTTAGCGCGATGCAAGAAACTGCTGTTGCTGCTCTTAATGATGGCGTAATAATTAGCCAGCAAGATATAGAAAATTTATTTGAGCTTATAAAAAATTTCGCGCCAATCAAAACCTCTATGCTGATAGACAAAGAACAAGGTCGGCCAATTGAATTGGATGCAATTGTTGGTAGCGTGCTTGAAAGGTCAAAATTACAAGGTGTGTCGGCTCCTCAGAATCAACAGTTTTGGCAAAGCCTCACTGAATTTGCAAGGTAGAATATGTTAAAAATTGTCACACTAGGTCCCGCTGGAACATTTTCAGAACTGGCTACACATAAATTTATCAAACAGCAATCTGAGTCTTGTAATATTTGTTTTCTACCTTCAATTAAAAGTGTATTGCATGAGATCGGTCTCTCAAGTGATATTGGCATTTTACCTATCGAGAACTTTTCTGAGGGTTTTATCGCGGTTGTTTTAGACGAGTTGGCAGCCTTAGACTTGAGTATAATTGACGAAATTCTTTTACCCATAAAGTTTTCATTTGTTGCAAATTCGGCGAGTATTAACGAAATAGAGCAGCTATTTGTACAGTTTGTTGCAAAAGGTCAATGTGTCGACTTTATTAGTGGTCTTGATAATGCCAATATCCAACTAACTGAAAGTAACATTGAGTCTTTACATGAATGTTTAGCTGGTAATGCTAAAGTGGGTGCAATTGTGCCTTCAGGCTCGTTTAATTCTGAACAGTTTGCACTGACTATTGACAGTGTAAATGACTACGAGAATAACCAAACGCGGTTCTTGGTTTTAAGTCGCAATAATAATCATCCCATCTCAAACGATGCCAACAAAACGAGTATCATTGTACTAGACGATGACGATCATCCAGGTTTGTTAGGTGAAGTTCTTCAATCTTTTTCTGCACGGCAAATAAACCTAAGCTCTATTATATCGCGACCCACACGGAAATCGTTCGGGAAATACCATTTCTTTATTGAACTAGAGGGTAGTCAAAACGATCCTTTGGTGGCTTCAGCTTTGCAAGAGATAAGTCAACGAAATAAAGTTAAGGTGCTTGGTGCATATAAAAAGGCAACACTTCAAAGTTGATTGTTATGCCACGAAAAATTGCTAACTTTCTGTATTATTATTTTTTTTCGGATACAACCAAAATGAGAAGGTTTTGGTCATAAATGGCATCAAAAAATAGGTCATAGCAACGATAACAACCGCCGTAACAGCGAAGGTTCTAATAAGTAAAGGTAGGTCTGCAAGTAAAGGTCCAAATAGCCAAAAAATAAGCGTGACTGCAGGATAAAGTGCCAACCAACTAACTACCGTCATTTTAAATCGAGCATGGAGCGACTTTTTTAAAAAGAAAAAAAGAATGGAAAGTGTGTTGGCCGTCCTAGTTTTAAGAAAAAAGGAAAGTGTATTGATTCGTTTTATGTCGGAGGTGATCAAGTTAAGGTCGAAGCAACCAGTAATGCCGGTTATCCATTAACCATCGTGAAAAAGGAAATACCATGATGCCAGAGGTGATTTTGCAGTCAGTGCTGACTTGTCCTGAATGTGGCCATAAAAAAACAGAATCCATGCCCACCGACGCGTGCCAGTGGTATTACGAGTGCGAACAGTGTCATACCTTGTTGAAACCCAAAGCGGGTGACTGTTGTGTGTATTGTTCTTATGGCTCCGTACCATGTCCGCCGATTCAACTTACAACCGAAAGTAAAGGCAAAGGTGGCTGCTGTGGTACTCAAACTTTATACGCATCTTGCCAGTTCACGATTACTATCTTGCACACGCCATCATCACCCCGCTACCCATGATACATCAAACTGCTTTTTCTGGAACCAGAAGCGGCGTTACAGCCAGATTCTGGAACCGGCCAAGCTATGGGGGCAAAGCCCGATAGTCAAAGCGGGTGTCTAGACCTACCTTGATCACCTGAAAATAAGGTGAAATATGGGTCAAACTACAAAAGCGGTAAAAAACGCCCACTTAGGCCACTTGTCCCTTTGATATTATGATACTTTATAGGTTCCAATTCTTCGAAAAAATGACCTTTCTGATCACCGATTGGCCGTCAGCGCCAGTATAGGATCCAGATTAAACCAGCTGCTTGAGGCAGTCGACATCAGAGAGTGTTAATCAATAATGATCCCAATAGGGTGGATCTCCAAAATAAGAACTAATAAAGTCGATAAAGGCACGAAGCTTTGGAGCAAGAAGTTTTCGATGCGGATAGACTGCGTATAACCCCATAGTCTCAAGTTCAAAATCATTGAGCATGGTTTTGAGATTTCCCTGTTTTAGCGCTTCTCCGACGATAAATGTTGGTTGCAAAATATAGCCTTCACCAGCAATAGCGGCTGCCATTAACATCTCACCATTGTTTGCAGCCAATCCAGATTGATTGCTCTGCGAACTAGCGCGCAGCACTTTCATTAATGGATTTTCGGATGCAGAGTAATCCATGTAGCTGTAATGTAGAAAATGCGAATTATTCAATTCCTTTGGGTGGGTCGGAGCCCCGTATTTTTCAATATACGAGGGAGCCGCGCAGAGTACTAATCTGACAGGCGCTATTTTTTTTGCAATCAAAGATGAACTTTTTAAGTGCCCAATCCTCAGTGTTACATCAAATCCTTCTTCGATAACATCCACCTTGCGATCACTTAACTCCAGATTGACACCAACTTCCGGGTACTGTTTTTTGAAATCCCGTATTAGTGGCGCAAGGTGCAGTGTTGAAAAAGAGACTGGTGCACTAATATGTAAAAGCCCTTTGGCAGCCTTTTGGATCTCTCCAAAGTGGTTTTCCATATCATGAACACTATCCAGAATATGTATTGCATGCTGTAAACACTGCTCTCCTTCCTGGGTCAAGTGAACACGCCGAGTTGTTCGATTAAACAATCTCACACCTAATTGCTCTTCAAACTGAGATACATACTTGCTCACCAGTTGATTTGAAGTCGCTAGTTTCTCAGCAGCTTTTGTAAAACTGCCCAGTTCTGCCACGGTGACAAACGCTTTCATTGTTTCTAAGCGGTCCATAAATAAAGCCCATATTGTAAACATTATGTTTGTAATTATTCCATAAAAGCATTATTTATTCATCGTTATGTTGGTAGTAGTATAGATATTAACCTGATTGAGGCAGTGTGCACGGTCAGTATTCATTTACGACTTAGGAGGAATTAAACGATGAATAAGCAAACTTTACATAAGCTATTGAAATCAGATGCTGGCTTTGCGGCTTTAGCTTTAAGAGTACCTGTTGGGATTATCTTGGCCGCTCATGGCGCACAGAAATTGTTCGGCTGGTATGGCGGTTATGGTCTCGAAGGCAGCGGGCAATGGATGGCAAGTATCGGATTGGAGCCGGGGTATTTGATGGCCCTTTTGGCTGGCAGTGCAGAATTTTTTGGCGGCCTTGTCTTGGTTCTTGGTTTGCTAACCAGACCTGCTGCTGCAGTAAGCGCTTTTACTATGTTAGTGGCTATTTTTAGCGTCCACTTTGAGCATGGTCTTTTCTTGACAAACAATGGTTATGAATACGCACTTGCATTGTTTGCTGCAACTGTAGCATTAACTATTCAAGGCGCTGGAAGCTATGCGGTTGATAATGCAATAGCAAAAAACGTCGTTGGTAGTGCTTCCGTTAATGAGTTATCGCACTTAAAACAAGTAGCTTAATGTTCAATAAGTAATGCCTTCCTTTACTGTAGGAAGGTCATTTCTATGGAGGTATTTACCCATGTTAGTGAATGGCGTTTGGCAAGAAAATTGGCAACCGGTTCAGAACAAAGATGAAAAAGGTCGCTTTATACGACAAACATCGTCGTTTCGAAATTGGATTACACCAGATGGCTCGCCTGGTATCACTGGTGAAGGTGGTTTTAAAGCGGAAGCTGATCGATATCACTTATACGTAGCTTACATTTGCCCTTGGGCAAGTCGCACCTTAATGGCGAGAGCATTAAAAGGCCTGGAAGATATTATTTCCGTTTCAGTGGTCAACCCGAAGTTGACGGATCAGGGATGGCAGTTTGGTGGCTTCAACGGCAGTGATAGTGATGATCTCAACGGAGCAACCTATTTGCATGAACTGTATACCCAAGTCACGCCAGAATTTACTGGTCGAGCAACCGTTCCTGTTTTATGGGATAAGAAAACACAAACCATTGTTAGCAATGAGTCGGCGGATATTGTTCGAATGTTTAATACAGCATTTGTCGATATAAAAAGTATTGGTCCTGATTTAGTCCCCAAGGAGTTAGCGTCAGAGATCGATGCGACAAATGAATATATCTATTCCGATCTCAATAATGGTGTTTATCAAGCCGGTTTTGCATCTACACAAGAAGCTTACGAAGAAGCCTTTGTAAAAGTATTTACTGCGCTCGATTCGTTGGAAGAAAGACTGGCAGATGGACGTGAATTTCTATTTGGTGATGTACTCACTGAGTCAGATATTCGTTTATTTGTGACCTTGATTCGATTTGATGTGGCTTACAACGGGCTGTTCAAGTGTAATCGAAACAGGATCAAAGATATGCCAAAACTCCAAGATTACATGCATCGTATTTTGGCGATAGAGGGTATTCAAGGTACGGTTAATATTGAGCACATTAAAGCAGGCTACTACTCGATAAAAGCGCTTAACCCCACTGGGATTGTTCCCGTTGGTCCTGAGCTTTAAAAATAGCTGGAGTTAACATGAAATCGAAACGAAACATTGTCTACATTTCTCATGGTGGGGGTCCCATGCCTTTGTTAGGAGACCCAGATCATAATGAAATGGTGGAGACGTTAAAAGAGATCGCCGCAGAAGTGGATAAGCCCAGCGCGATATTGGTGATCAGTGCTCATTGGGAAGCGCGTTTACCTACTGTAACCTCAGGAATTAATCCTGGAATTATTTACGACTACGGAGGGTTTCCAAAAGAAGCGTATGAGATTCAATATCAGGCATCGGGTGAACCTTTATTGGCAAATAGTGTAGTGAAAGTACTGAAAGAAAACGGTATTGACGCGGTGCAAGACGAGCAACGGGGTTTTGATCATGGCTTGTTTGTGCCACTTAAAATCATGTATCCGGAAGCAGAAATTCCCTGTGTACAGTTATCATTGGTCCACAGTCTTGATCCAGACCTGCATATTCAGATGGGCAAGGCTTTGCAGTCACTCAATTGGGATAACTTACTGGTCATTGGGTCCGGATTTTCGTTTCACAATATGCGCGCATTTTTTACTCCAAATTCGCTGGAGGCTCGCACGAATAACCTCGCCTTTGACGTGTGGTTGGGTGAAACAGTTAGCGATGAGGCGCTGTCAGAACAGGCAAGAGAGGAAAGACTAGCGCATTGGGAATCTGCACCAGCCGCGAGGTATTGTCATCCAAGGGAAGAGCATTTAATCCCTTTGCATGTATGTTATGGCATGGCCACTAAGCCGAGTGACAAAGTATTCAAAGCAGAGATTATGAAAAGGCAATCGTCAATGTTTCTTTGGGAGCGCCAGCAAGAGCAGTAAATAGAAAATGAACGATGGTGCAATTGAGATTGCCTACCTGATCCTGAACTTGAACGGTCACCACTTTGAAGTGGATGGGAGTTTGGAATGATTAGAAACTGTCATTCTTGAACATGCCATGGTAGGGTTTTCCTCGGAGCCTGGCGAGGCAGTAAAGGAGATAAGTTAGTCGCCGATTGGCTTCATATCGACATTTTTCTTTAATGATATCAATGCAGATATCGTCATATTATTTTTGCAACACTTAGAAGATGAGCGCAATAATAAAGTGCAAACGCGCAATGCGCGTTTAACCTCGATACGCTCATTTTGACGATTTTGCTATTGCCGATAAACCCGATTTATTGGCTGATATGCAGCCTGTCTTGGCAATTCCTGAGAAACGACAAGATCGTTTTACCTTTGATTACCTGACAAATGATGAAATTAACGTTTTACTCAACGTCCCCTACCGCACTTGTTGGTATGGGCGTAGAGACTATAGTTAGGTGAAGTTCTTCAATCTTTTTCTGCACGTCAAATAAACCTAAGCTCTATTATATCGCGACCCACACGGAAATCGTTCGGGAAATACCATTTCTTTATTGAACTAGAGGGTAGCAAATCGGATGTTAGTGTCGCAGAGGCTTTAAAGGAAATAAGCCAAACGAATAAGGTAAAAGTGCTTGGCTCTTACAAGTCAGTAAAAATTTAAGAGCTGCCATTAAAATTACACTGAGGACTAATTGTCGCCTTTATGTTTTGGCTTCGGATATAACCAAAAGGAAAACGTTTTTGTCATAAAAGGCATCAACACATAAGTCATCAGAACAATAACAAGCGCAGTTACCAAAAAGGTTCTCAAAATCAGGGGGAATTCTGCTAACCAAGTACCCAATAACCAAAAGATAAAGGTAACGGCTGGGTATAATGCTAACCAACTAATAAGTGTCATTTTATAGCGAGGAGGCGGAGTTAGTGGATTTGCCGACGGTAGCGTAAACCATGTGATCAAGCCAGACACTTGTTCTCTTTCACTTGTCGAAATTAATAAACCTTCAATTTTTTCTAATACATCACTTCGTTGAGACGAGGCCTCCCACACTTTCAAACTGTCTATGTCTTTGAACTTGAACATCACTCGGTATTCAGGATCATTGCTAGAAGATGGTTTAAATAAAGTCGTGCCCATATACCCTGCAAACTGACTAGCACGTTCAGTCATTTCTGAGCTAAGCGATTCAAACTCCTCTACTTTATCAGGCTTAACGCGGCGTGAAACAATCACCGTAATAGGTTCATTTTTTGCTGTCACTGGCTTTTGCCTCACAATACAATAAAATAGGGGCTGCAAGTGCCAGCCCCAAGGGGTTGAGAGAGTTAACTAACTGCCCGTTGCACGCAAGTGCTGCACACTAAACATGCTAGGGGGTGTAAGTTCAGGGTCAACTTGCCCCTTAAATTGTCCCGTTGTGCAATGATTTGCTTGAACGTCAATCATACTAAATGCATCATCAATAGATACACCCGAGCCTTTATTTGCTGGCAAATGATGGTCCGGATCAGACTGTCCAATTGTAAAGGTTTTCCACATAGTACCTTTGCGATCGTATGAAATCGTTCTGGGTATTGTAAAAGTTTGAGCATCCATAAAATGCACACGTTTTGATAATGGATGCGAATCATTTACCGGACTCGCTTCTACTTCATACACTTTGCGTAATTGCCAGGTAATATTAGGGAAACATCCACCTTGACCACTAAAGGCGACAACTTGATAGCCGTCACTGTCGCTATGCGTTTCTGTATCTAGGGTCAACTCATTATGATTAAAGAACGGCATCAGCATATAACGCGTTGCTTTATATTCCCAATTCATATCTGAAATACGGCCATTGTATCCTTCAAAATCTTCAATCATCAAGTCTGATCCTAAGAAAGCATCGGTAACCTGACCTGTCGCTAAACGTCTAACCCTGCGTTGAAAGCCAAGGTATAACCACGAGTTATCGCGTTTTAAGTCGTCGGCCGCTCGATGGATCAACAGCTGTGTATTGCGCACATCGTCGGGTGCCAAAACCTGCACGTAAATAGAACGAAACAAATCTGACGGGTTAGGCGTGATTTCAGGCGTGGGCTGCTGATTTACCCGACCTTTAAAGTTGAGAAAGTGAAAGTTGAACTTAATAGTTCGTTCCACTTTTGCCGAATCCATATCCCGATATTTCCAATAAAACGGGTATATTGCAGCGCTATCGCCCCAGTTATAACCATATTTATAGTTCCAAGCGAGCTTTTCACCTGCACGTGGATCATCATTGCTCGGTTCGGCGGGGAAAGGTCTACCCGCTTCCCAACCACTTATCTCGCCTACTTTTTCGCCAAGAGTAACTTTGCTATAACCTTTGGTACTAGCGTCTATATAGCTTTGGTGTAAGGCCAATGAAGTCGTATCGCCAACGACTATCGACGTGAAACCCTTTTCAATAAATACGTAAAACGCTGGGTCAATGACATCTTTAAACTGAGCCACATTAGACTTATCAATGACCATCCCCTTTGCTAGACCTTCAAATGAAGGTGTGCTTTGGGCGTATGGGAAGAATGACTGTTGAATAACTTCATCTGCTGCCAATGCTGATGTTGTCATCAAAGCGCTTGTTACGAAAGTAGCGGCAATACTAAGCTTAATGCCTGAAATTAGTTTTTTCATGTTTTTAATCCTCTGTTAAAAGCTGTAGCGAAGGGTAAATTGAAGTTCGTCTTCTTTTTGAGCCATGCCAATTGGGCCCGATTGAAAACGTCCTAAAGGTTCAAAACCTTGCAGGCCTAAAGTAGACCCTGGTGTATGTTCAGGAAACGCTGCAGTAAATGGTGACCAAGGGTTACATGTTCGGCAGTCGTCAAACTTACGCGCGCCGGTTCCAAGTTTAAAGTTAACACCACCGGTGAATTTAAAGTTGTCATTAACAATCCATTCAACCGACAATGATACAGCAGTAGCACTTGCTCTAACGTCATGTGCAGCAAGAATTTGGGGACTCAATCTATTGTTCATCCACCATCCTTTAATAAGCAAGGTAGCTGTCCAGTTTTCTTCCCAATCAGGTATACCAGCAGTCCCTAATAAGCGTTCTTCGCGTTCGTGATCTAATATGTGCTGACCAAATATTTGGCCCGAGAAAAGAAACGCAGTTTTATCATTTAAGAAAGGAATGAAGATGCTTTTATCTGCACCAAGTACATAGCGCACAACATCAGACTCAGAGTACAGATCTTCTCTCAAGGTGTTTCCAAACTCTTCACCAGAGGTATGAGAAGCTTCGACTCTAAACACGGTATCGATACCTTGAGAGTAATAATCCATTGAACCACCAAGCATGGTTAAACGAGGAAAATTAATATCAAAAGCAATTAGCGCTGGCCATAGCCCTACCTCACCCGTGAATGCGTTTTGAGCTTGTATGTTCGCTCTTATTGAAGGCATTTGTGAACGATAACTCAAGGCGTTTAAAGAAAAGCCTAAATCTCCCAAAACCCCTTCAAACTTAAGACCTACTTGAGTATTTGATAAACTCCAGCTTGGCAAGTTGGCCTGGCGTATGCCAATTTGTCCTGGACCAAAGTCGGTTGCCGCTACGCCGCCAGCAAAGTTAGCAACGGTTCCACCGTTATCCCATAAGGAGTTCATGCCTCTGAAGAAGCAGCCTGCATCTATGATTACATTAGGTTGACCACATTGACCTAAATCATTCGGGCGATAGCGGTCGAAGTTCCAAATTAGTTGTAAGTTTACGTCATCGAAAGTCTCGGTTGCTCCCATCCGGAAATCCGTTTTTAAAATCCACATGGGGATGCGAATATCTTCTAACTCGTCGTAAATATTGTTACGTGAATAATCAACCGGGTTTATAACGTCAAGTACTCTGAATAAGTCAGTTCGTCCCCAAATGACTTGCTGCTTACCTAGTCGGGTACTAATGATACTTCCATTATCCAGGTTATAATCAAAATCAAAATAAAGTTCACGAATAAAATCTAAACGGTCGTTTAACTCTTGTGAACGGAGTTCTTGCATGTCTTTGTCGAGATAGCCGTTAATACAGCCGCGAGAATCTGTATCACAAGGACGTACCGGAACTCCCATAGCAACGCCGCCATCGGTAGCATGAAGATTCTCACCGAGTACGATCATCCCTTCGTTAGGATTATTTGCAGTATCGAAAGTAAATGGAAAGGCTAAACCTTCACCAAAGAGCACTGTAGCGCCCGGACCCGCTGCAACGTTCTCAATAGAAATTGCTCTGCCTGCTTTCTCACCAAAGTCTTCATCATTGAGATCATATACACCATCGTAGGTTAAACGGAACGTCCCACTTAATGAAACATTGCTGAATGAACCTGAAGACTTAAAGCTTTTTGCAGCTTCTATTTGCAGTGTGTTACGAAATTTAGATAAACCAACATCTTTACGAAAAAATGTTGCGTTTTCGATATATGTATTTACTCGAACGTCCTCTGCAAAGCTACTCTGCTGAAAAACAGGTAACAGGGCAAATCCCAGTGCAACTTTGAGCATCGTACACTTTATGTTTTGTGTGTTTTTAGGCATTTTAGGTCCTCTTATATGTGCTAAAAGAAATCGCCAAACTTTAGTTGGCTTTGATTTCAGGTAGTTACTCCGCCATTTTATGTCGGGATTGACTAAACAGTGGATTTTTCGTCAGGCGCATTGGCATGCAGCACACCGTCTTCATCGCTATACACATTGACAATAAATTTAGGTTTAAAAACCAGTACCCAAGACGGCACCAAAAGCATCGCAGCGAATCCATTGATCACAATCATGACGCAAAGCAAAAGAGCTGCGTCAGACTGGAATCTCAGTTCTGACAGGATGACCCACATAACGATACCCGCGATCAATGTGACCGCCGTGAAGCTGATGGCCATGCCAGTGGTAGCTATCGATTGGCGAACTGCGTCAATTAAATTGCCTGACTTCGCCATAAACTCACGGATCCGGTCCATCATATAAATGGAGTAGTCGATACCAACACCAATGCCAACTGCAACCACTGGCACAGTATTAATGTCAATACTCATGCCGTAGAGTCCCATGTAGGCATAGGTTAAAATTGATGCAAATAACATAGTCGAAAGCATCATTAAACCTGCGTGCAAAGAGGTATAAAACAGCATGACAAAAGCAAAAATAAACAAAAAGACAAGTGGCAACACGATGATATTGGTTTCAAAGGCAGATTCATTCATGGCTGCAGCCACGCCCATGGTGCCCCCAGCCAGACGAATTTCTAATCCTTCAACGTCATTACCATGTTCTTCAATCCATGTTTTTGCCATATGAATAGCACGGCGAATGGTTTCACCCTGTCTGTCTTTATAATAAAAAACTAAGTTGGCAATGCGGTCATCTGTATCATTGAATTCATTTAATGCGCCCGGAATTGGACTAGACGCCATATAGGTGAACATCAAACCACCAACATATGAAGCATCGTGAGGGATCTGATACCAGCGAGGGTCATTATTATGCATTAATCGATTAACTTGCTGGACAAGATCAGTCAACCCTTTGCTTCCACCCACTTCAGGATCGGTTAGCATATGTGTCTGTAGTGAAATGAGGGACTTCAACACTTCGGGTCGTTTTAGGCCGCCATTAGTATCCGTTTCTGCTATGATGTATAGCTCTTCAGAGCCAGGAAATCGTTCATTTACCGTTCGGGATGAAATATTGTAATCGTGGTCGGGGTAGAGTATTGGAGAGCCCGGTTCGGAATCACCAATTTGTACTTGCGAAGCGGCGAATAATCCCACGATAGTAAAAATAAACGCGCCTATTAACAATCTTGGGGCCGCCTTAGGGCGAGCAACAATGCGAGAGCAACTGGAACCGATATAGCGCAAAAATGTTTCTTTTATTTCTGGATCTTTAGGTGTGGGTAATACTGTAAGTAACAAGGGCACACCCACCAATACAGTTAATACTACCGTCATCGCCCATATCGATGCATAGAAGCCAAGCTGAGTATTTAGCGGTATTGATCCTACCGCAATCAATAATAAGCCAACTGCATCCGAAACAACGCCCAAAGTGCCAGGCCGAAACAAACTATCGAAGGTGGCTTTTGCAGCATCACTACCTTTTGGGTGAAATTTTAATTCAGCATAATATCTTTCAACTAGTTGCACGCCATGGCTCATGGCCCGAGCCGCAATTAAAAAGGGGATGACCAAACCTAGGGGGTCAAGGTTATACCCCAGCAAACTGATAATACCCAAGCCCCATATTGTTGAAATAAGTACCCCGCCAAGAGGTACTAACACGCCGTAAGCTTTACGAAAATGGAATACCAACAGTGCTAACATTATTAATACTGTGAAAATAAAGATTTGTAGAATTTGTTCCATATAGGTATAAGCCCAGCCCACTAGAACTGGCTGCCCAGTAGCGTAAATAGTCACGCCGGCTTGGCTTTCTTCGCCTATAATTTTTTGTAGTTGCGTGAAGGTTTTTTCGTAGTCTAGTTGTCCCTCTATTAGCTGTGCTTTGACCAGTGCCATTTTGAAGTCAGGTGCAACTAATGGGCCATAGACTTGAGGGTTAGCGGCGACGTTTTCGCGCATTAACGCTAACTCAGCATCATTATATTTGCCGTAAGTTGAATCAAAGTAAGGTTGAGAGTTAATACTGCCAACCTCGGTTAACCATATATGTCTTGAGTTTCGATGGGTTAAGCTGGCAACAAGGTTGTGGTTAACACCGGGTAAGTTGTCTACTGCCATGGTGACACGATCTAAAATTGCTAAGTTTTCATTTGAAAATATATCGTCGTCAGTAAACTCAACGCCAACGACCAACACATTAGCACCACCAAAACTGTCTTTAATACTATTGTGAAGTTTTATATAAGGGTGTTCTTGAGGTAACAGATTTGCAAAATCAGTGTAAATTTTTAGGGCGGGAATACGACTTAAAAAGAATAACGTCAATAAGAGTATTGCACCTAGAACAAACAATGGACGCTTGAATATACTAGTTTCTAGTGCGTGTAAAAAGTGAGTAAACCGATGCTTAGTTGTCATTTTATAGTTCCGTATTATCAACCGACAAGGCTGCAGCGTTAGGATCAATTGTCATGAACATCCCACGTCCTCCCGCAACCAATAGCTTTTGTTTAAAATATAGAGCCGCCCGCAAATAAATAGGTGCAGAGGCTGGCTGAACTGTTTTCCATTGGTCCCCGGTAAGTTTCAAAACAGTCGCGTTGTCGCCCAAAGCAAATAACACCCCATCAATTTCTTGAAATTGATAAATTGGAACGGTGCTATCGGCACTTTGTTTATGCCAAGTGTTACCGGAATTTTTGGTGTAATAAATAAATCCATTAAGTCCAGCCACCCAACCCTCGGCAATCGAAGTGAAATATGCTGCATGAGGATAGAACTCAGCGGGCATGAAGCCGCTCACTTGCCATGTGTTACCGCCATCTTCGGTGACTACAAACATGCCAAATTCTGCGGTAGCTACTGCCTCTTGTTCAGACAAAAAAACGACGTCTGTAATAATGGCGTCTTCTTCTAGAGTGTTAGATTGCCAGCTTTGGCCCTTGTCACTTGAGCTTAAAAATGTTGAAAATCCACCTGCAACCCACCACTTGCCATTAGGCGAACAATCGATAGTCATTAGCTGCTCTTGAGAATCAACCTTAATAGGTGCCCAATCATCACCGCTAGGGCTCGATACCCAAATATGATTGTCGAATGACAGCGCAATAAAACGTTGGTCTGGGCAGGTATCAACGGCCAAAAAAGAGGGTTGCCCGTTTAAAATAGTGCGCTTCCACGTTGCACCATCTGCGCTAGATAAAACAACGCCACTGTTGCCAACTAAAACTGCGGTTTCAGTGTTACTGGCGAAGGCTTGGTAAAAGTCGGTTCGCTGCATAGCTTGGTCGAGTTGAACAGTTACCTTGTCCATGACTAAGGGAGATTCACAGCCTAATAGAAACACGGAACTTATAACGACAAACGTTGCACATTTCCAAATTTTGTTTCTGTACAAAGAAGCGAAATTCGACGCCAAAGTTAGAGAGAGAAATTGGTTTAACAGCATTATTTATCACGCTTTTCAATTAACATAAAAGTCACAACAGCAAGAGCTGTGCCAGTAAAAAAAACTCGCGATATATTTATCTTTTTACAATTATTTCAATTACTTATAATGTTATATTTCTCAAATTATGAAGTAGAACAAACAAGCCAAAATTTTAGATGTTAATGAAATGATAAATTAAACAAGGTATGAAAGTGCGGATTTGCTATGTTTTGATGATTTGATAACATTTTGGAATCTATCAAATTGATAGAGAAGTTTCATACTTTTAAATGTTATCAAGTTGACCATCAGACAAATAATTATTGACTAGCGTTTACGGTACCAAGATAGGTATGCTGAGTTTACTACGATCTTCCAAGTGTTCGTGCGCAGCGCTCGCGTCATTGAGCGAGTATGCTGTTAAAGCATGCGGCGTCACAATACCATCGGCAAGTGCTGCGAAATAGCGCGCTGCAGAAAATTCCAACTCCTCTTGTGTGCTCACGTAGTGGGTCAAAATTGGCCGGGTTAGAAACAGCGACCCACAGCGAGCCAGAGCGAGTACATCCATAGGATCGGGTTTGCCCGAAGCATTCCCAAATGCCACCATAAGGCCGCGTGGTTTAATGCATTCCAGTGACTTGTTGAATGTATCTTTGCCGACCGAATCGTAGACCACATCCACCAATTTACCGTCTGTGATGTCGCGTATCTGTTCAACAAAATCGTCTTGCGAATGCAATAATACAAAGTCACAGCCGGCTTGTTTGGCGGCGTCAAACTTCGCCTCTGATCCGACAGTTCCGATTACCCTTGCGCCCATATGGCGCGCCCACTGGCATATTATTGAACCCGTGCCACCGGCGGCTGCATGCACAATAATGGTATCACTCGGCTTTATGCTGTGTAGGCGGAATAACAGGTACTCGGCAGTGAGTCCGCGCGTTAAGCTTGCGGCAGCCACCTCTGAGGAAACTTCATCCGGTACACGTACTACCTGAGAAGAATCTACCCAGCGCCGGTCAATGTACGCGCCAAAGATTGAGGCATATGCAACACGGTCACCAACGTTTACATGGGTGACGGCGCTGCCACATTCTTCAACAATACCAACGCCCTGATCACCAATTACAGCTGGCAGTGTTGTGGGGTAAATGCCGCGACGGAAGTAGGTATCAATAAAATTCACTCCAATAGCCACGTTACGAATCAATATACTGGCATCATCCGCCGTGCCGGTTTCGACGGTCTCGAGTCGGAGATTCTCCGGACCACCATATTCACGAAGTACAATTGCCTTGGCCATGCTTCTATCCTATGTAATCAGTTTAGGTGATATTACAAACACCTAGTCAATTTGCTTCCTAAACTCTCGATCAAAAACGTATAGTTTAAGACGTTTCCTTGCTAAAAAGAATTGTAGCTTTATACAACAATTCCGTGTTTCTTTAAGCGATAAGCAAGGGCTGGTCGTGTTACACCGAGCAATCTAGCAGCACCCGAAATATTATCCTTTGCCTTCGCCATTGCTCTTACGGTGAGTATCTTTTCGACAGAATCAAGGCTTATTTCTTTTTCGAAAATAGAGTCAATCCAATTTTCTTTATCTTTTTCACATGGCTTTACTATATTGCCCTCAGAATATACGTGATCATCGTTATTAGTTTTTAGTTGATCAATCGTAGAATAAAATAAAGAATCAACAGAAATAGTCTCATTGCTGTCGGTTAAAATGACTCCGCGTTCTATTACATTCTCTAGCTCGCGTATATTCCCCGGCCACTCATACTTCGAAAGGTAATCCCAGGCTTTATCAGACAATCCTAATGTATGTTTTGAATAATCGTCATGAAATTTCTGTAAGAAGTGCTCGACAAGTAGTGGAATATCATCTATCCGGTCGCGTAATGGCGGTATATTTACCGGAAATACGCTTAAACGATAATACAAATCTGCACGAAATCTTCCCTCATTAACTGCTTGTTCTAGCGACTCATTTGTAGCGGCAATTACACGCACATCAATTTTGTGTGTTTGTGCGCCTCCTACACGTTCTAATTCTTGTTCTTGCAGCACTCGCAGCAACGTAGATTGTGCACGAGGGGTCAATTCTACTACCTCATCAAGAAATATGGTGCCTTTATCAGCTCTTTCGAAACGACCTGGGCGTGATTGCGTCGCACCAGTAAAGGCACCTTTCTCGACACCGAATAATTCAGCTTCAATCAACTCTTGCGGAATAGCGGCACAATTAACAGCGATAAAGGGCTGATCAACCCGTTTACTGCGCAGATGTAAACTGCGAGCGATAACTTCTTTACCAACACCTGTTTCACCTAACAATAGAACAGATACTTTACCCTGTGCAGCTTTATCGATTTTTTTGCAGGCTTCATTATACGAGTGCGATTGACCTATTCCATAATATTGCCCCTGCTGACGTTCCAAACTACTGCGTAAGGAATTGACTTGAGACTGCAAACTATAAAGTTGCTCAATGATCGGTTCCTCTTTGAAGTATTGGGCAAAATCCTCGTGGTCTTCCCATTCTTTTGCAGGCTTACCAATAATTAAACACTGATCATCGCCGCAACCACGACAACTTACTTCACGGAAGATAATTTCTTTTCCCATGAAAGAAGAGGTAAATGCGCAGGCATAGCCTAATAAGGACCAACATGCGGGTTCATCCATTTGACCCAATTCAGTTTGTACTATCTCTACTTCCCAAGAGTTAATCCATTCAAGTTCAGCATAGAAATGCCCTCTTTCGTGGTCAATATCAAGTTTTAAGGGATTGGCTTTCACCATACCTTTAATAGAATGCAGTTGCGGACCAGTAAGAAAAATATCAATATCTTTACAGTGTGGTCGTAAGCGCCGAGAAAGTTCAGCATCGCGCAGGCCACTTTGGTATCCCAGTCTCAAAAAGAAACCTTTAGCTCGTTCAACACCAATACTATTTACAAGTTCTCTTCGAAACGCTGCCATGGCAGAAACTTGCATTAACAGCATGCGTTGTTCGCCAAACCACACTTTGCCTTCCTCATGGCTAAACCGAATAAGATCGGTTATGTCTTTAATATCTGGCTCGAGTAATTGACTTTTTGAACTGCTAGACATTGTGATCCTCAAAAATTAATAAAGAAGCCATTACAAAGGCACTTATTTTTAATCTAATCGCCAAGCTTAATGATAAGTTTCAAGCTGTAGGTAATTTACCAGAAAACATAAACTGGCGCAGTTTTATCATATAGTCAATTTTTTTTGGGTTATTAACTAAATCATTAACATTTTCTTTGAAAAGAGGTGTTTTTTTTAACATTTCTTCCTACGAAATATAATAAATATACATATTAATCAAAAGGTTGAATGCTAAAAAATGGCATGCTCAAACCGCTTGGCATGCCTGTTGCAAATCATGGTTTTAACATAATTAAAACATAGTCAGAGTAAGTTACTAACATGATTACTAATATTTCCAAAAATCAGTTTAATGCATTTACCCGCTACGTTCGAGTACGTAGCGCTCCTGAGGATGCTTTTGTTGAATTTGATTTCGCTATTGAGTATCCCGAACTTTACGTCGAGTTGGTCCTGCCTAAGGCTGCCTTCGAGCTTTTTTGCAAACACAATAATGTGGTCCATATGGACGAAGATATGGCAAAAGAGGTTGATGATGATGCTCAAAAATGGCGATTCGGCGATACCCGAAAGATTTAGTAAAAACAATATTGATTAACCAAATAAGGTAACAAAATATGAGCGTTGAGATAAAAACCAGTTCCGTTTCTACCATTCGGAATACTTATAGTCATATTAAGCGTCGTTTTGGTGATAAACCAGCTACGCGTTATCAAGAGGCCAGTTATGATATTGAACCGACTCATAACTTTCACTACAAGCCTTTATGGGATCCACAAAAGTCCTTAAACGACCCAAGCCGTACCGCTATTAAAATGAAGGATTGGTACGCAATTAGTGACCCTAGACAGTTTTATTATGGGGCGTACGTAGGCAGCAGAGCCAAAATGCAAGAAAACGCTGAGTCGAGCTTTAAGTTTTGCGAAAAACGTGACCTCATATCTAGTTTAGACGAAAGTATTCATCATAAATTGCTTAAATATTTAGTGCCGTTTCGTCATTTGAACCAATCAGCAAATATGAATAACAGCATGGTTGCCGCTGACTCGATTGCCACCACAGTTGCACAAGCACATATTTATCAAGCTATGGATCATCTTGGCATTGGTCAATATTTATCGCGCATCGCACTAATGATCGATGGTAATACCGGTACTGCATTGCATACCAGTAAAGCATTTTGGATGGATGACCCAATGTGGCAACCCATGCGCAAGCTCGCCGAAGATTCGATGGTCGTTAGCGACTGGTTTGAGTCAACACTGCTACAGAATTTACTAATAGACAAAGTGCTTTTTTCATTCGCATATGAAGCACTCGATGAATGGTTTAGTGAAATGGGCGCACGCGACGTTGGCATGCTAACTGAGTTTATGCGCGACTGGAATAAAGACACCACACGTTGGATTATTGCCGTTATTAAGACTGCGGTCGCAGAATCTGATTATAACAAGGAAACCATTCAAGCTTGGGTCAACCATTGGGAGCCGCGCGTTTTCGAAGCGCTAGAACCTATTGCCCTAGAGACAGTTGGCAAAGAGTCTCTTTCTAAAATTCAAGCTGAACTCGCTGCCTTATTGAAAAAGACAGGTCTTCAATCAACAGGGGCTACATCATGAGCCAGTATGTATTTATTGCATTTCAAGACAACGAAAACGCACGTTACTTAGTAGAAGCGATTAGTGAAGATAACCCACATGCTGAAATAGAACATCAGCCTGCGATGATTCGGATCCAGGCTGATAAACGCTTGGTGATTACTCGAGAAACAATGGAAGAAAAACTAAATCGTGAGTGGGATGTGCAAGAAATGCTGCTAGATGTCATCAGTATTGGCGGCAATGTTGATGAAGATGACGACCATTTTATCCTTTCGTGGAATTAATCAGGAGTAACTAATGACTGCTACTAAGAAACTAAATTTAAAGCAAAAGTATCAATACTTAACTCGAGATATGGACTGGGAACCTAGTTATCAGAAAAAATCTGATATTTTCCCACATGAAGATTTTGAAGGCATCAAAATAGTCGATTGGGATGGCTGGGAAGACCCTTTCCGCCTTACCATGGACTCGTACTGGAAATATCAAGCTGAGAAAGAGAAAAAGCTTTACGCTATTTTTGATGCTTTTGCCCAAAATAATGGCCATCAAAACATTTCAGATGCTAGATATGTTAACTCACTAAAACTATTTTTAAGCGGCGTATCGCCACTCGAATACGCAGCTTTTCAAGGTTATTCAAAAGTTGGACGTCAATTCAGCGGAGCGGGAGCGCGGGTTGCTTGTCAAATGCAAGCAATAGATGAACTGCGTCACTCACAAACCCAGCAACATGCGATGAGCCACTACAACAAGCACTTTAATGGCTTGCACGATGCGCCTTTGATGCATGACCGCGTATGGTTTTTGTCAGTGCCTAAGTCATTCTTTGACGATGCTCGTTCTGCAGGACCATTTGAGTTCTTAACCGCCATCTCGTTCTCGTTTGAGTACGTGCTAACCAACCTATTGTTTGTGCCATTTATGTCGGGTGCAGCCTACAACGGAGATATGGCAACGGTAACCTTTGGCTTCTCAGCCCAATCTGACGAAGCACGTCATATGACGCTGGGTTTAGAGATAATAAAATTCATGCTTGAGCAGCACGAAGATAACGTGCCAATTGTTCAAAAATGGATAGACAAGTGGTTCTGGCGTGGTTTCCGTCTCCTTAGCTTAGTTAGCATGATGATGGACTACATGCTGCCAAACAAAGTTATGTCTTGGCAAGAAGCTTGGGAAGTCTATTACGAGCAAAGCGGCGGTGCCTTGTTTAAAGAATTAGCACGCTATGGCATTAAGCCGCCTAAGTATCAGGATGTTGCTAATGCTGCAAAAGAGCATATTAGTCATCAGTTATGGACAACCTTCTACCAATATGGGCAGGCAACTAACTTTCATACTTGGATCCCGAAAGAAGAAGAGATGGAATGGTTAGCTGAAAAATATCCTAATACCTTCGACAAGTACTATCGTCCTCGTTTTGAACACTGGGAAAAAGAGCACAAAAAAGGCAATCGTTTTTATAACAATACGCTGCCTCAACTATGTCAAGTTTGTCAGGTGCCGGTTTTATTTACCAAAACAGAAGATCCAACGGCCTTTAGCCACTGCGACACTGTGCATGAAGGCGAACGTTATCATTTCTGCTCTGAAGCATGTGGCGAAATCTTTGCAGACGAACCTGCTAAGTATGTGCAAGCAGTACTGCCAGTGCATCAAATATACAAAGGCAAATGCGGCGGTCCTGACTTACCCGACGTGCTAACAGATCATTATCACATCAATATTGGTGAAGATAACTTTGATTATGTTGGTTCGCCTGATGAGAAGCGCTGGAACGAAATTAAAGGCATCAAGCCATTAAACAAAGATAACGACGCTGCATAGTTGATAAATAGCCACTGCAAATCAATCGTCGGGTAGGTGAACTACCCGATAAATTTACAAAAGAGGGGAAAATCATGGCTGTAAAAGCGATTTCAGAATACACAGCAGTACCGAGTGACCTTGTAGAAAACTTCAACGGTATGCAACTGCTTTACGTTCATTGGCAAAATCACATCATGTTTTGCGCACCATTTGCACTGTTGGTCTCGCCCGACGCAACCCTGCCCGAAGTGTTCGCATCACACATACAACCGGCAATCGCTCCGCATCCCGAGAGCGCAAAAGTAAAATATGACGACATACAATGGACGCTAAATGGTGAATCTTTTGAGCCTACCCAATCAGACACCTTGTTAGCTCAAGGGATTGATCACAAAAGCATGCTCACTATGACCACACCTGGCTTAAACGGCCTCTATAACGTAAATTTTTAGGAAATTCATTATGACATATACGGTAACAGTGGAACCTACAGGCGAGCAAATCGAGGTAGAAGAAGGTCAAACGATCTTGCAAGCAGCCCTGCGCCAAGGGGTGTGGATCCCATTTGCATGTGGTCATGGCTTATGTGCTACATGCAAAGTTACGGTAATTGACGGTGACGTGGATGTTGGTAATGCATCGCCTTTCGCATTAATGGATTCAGAGCGTGATGACGGCATGGTACTAGCGTGCTGCGCAACAGTAGAAAGCGATGTCACCATTGAGGCCGATATCGACGTTGATGATGATTTTGAAGGTTATGCAGTGGAAGATTTTACCGCAACCGTGACCAAAATTGTCGACCTTTCACCCACTATTAAAGGTGTTCATCTTTCGTTAGACGGTGCTATGACCTTTCAAGCGGGCCAATATATTAACTTGCTTATTCCTGGCTGCGATGGTGTGAGAGCATTTTCTATTGCTAACCCACCATCGAACAACCAAGAAATTGAACTACATATTCGCCATGTACAAGGCGGGGTGGGCACCAGCTATATTCATGAACAACTAAAGGTAGGTGAAACCCTGCCTTTGTCAGGGCCATACGGACAGTTTTTTGTCAGAAGCTCTCTACCTGGTGATTTAATTTTTATTGCGGGAGGCTCAGGTTTATCGAGTCCTCAATCCATGATTTTAGATCTTTTGGAAAACGGAGACCAACGTCAAATCACTTTGTTACAAGGGGCACGGAATCAGGCTGAGCTTTATAACGCAGACTTATTTACTGCGCTTGCCGAAAAACACGCCAACCTTACTTATATTCCAGCGCTTAACGATGCCAATGAAGATGAATCTTGGAAA
This sequence comes from Paraglaciecola polaris LMG 21857, assembly GCF_000315055.1. Taxonomy (GTDB): domain Bacteria; phylum Pseudomonadota; class Gammaproteobacteria; order Enterobacterales; family Alteromonadaceae; genus Paraglaciecola; species Paraglaciecola polaris. The sequence goes on from NZ_BAER01000053.1 coordinate 24,757, forward strand.
GGTTTTAAAGGCTTCGTACACGAGGCGGCTAAAGAACATTTTGATGGTCGTTTTGCAGATCATAAGGCTTATTTATGTGGACCACCACCAATGATAGATGCCGCCATTAGTGCCTTAATGCAGGGCCGCCTGTTTGAAAAAGACATATTTATGGAGAAATTCATAACCGCAGCCGACGGCGCTGAAGACAATCGCTCAGCACTATTTAAAAAGATTTAATCCGAGATAAATAATGCGTGAATTCACTATAACCGACAACACCAGCAAACAGGAGTTTTTTTGTCGTGAAGACGAATATGTACTTCATGCCATGCAGCGTATTGGCAAAACATGCGTTCCAGTAGGTTGTAAAGGCGGCGGTTGTGGGGTGTGTAGAGTCAGTATTATTTCGGGAAAAGCAGATTATGGTCGCATGAGCAAAGCACATGTGACTGTTGAACAAAAAGATAATGGGTATGCATTGGCTTGTCGTATAAAGCCAGAAAGTGACTTAATCATTGAATGCGCACCCAAACCAAATGCTTCTATTGAAATAGTAGCTTACCAAAATACGCAACTGAATGAGGTTTCAAAATGAAAAAAGGTGTAATGAGACCAGGGCATGTACAAATACGTGTACTGGATATGAAAGAAGCATTAAAACACTATGTTGATTTGCTCGGTCTTATTGAAACAGATAGAGATGAATCAGGCCGAGTGTATTTAAAAGCTTGGAGTGAAGTAGATAAGTTTTCTGTGGTTTTGCGCGAAGCGGATGAGCCAGGATGCGACTTTATGGCTTTCAAGGTCGTTGACGAAGATGCTTTAAATCAACTTGAAAAAGACTTAATTGCATTTGGTTTAATGGTTACGCATCTTGAAGCGGGCGACTTAAAAGATTGCGGTAGACGAATTCAATTTACCTCAGCGTCGGGACATTGCTTTGAGTTATACACCGATAAAAAATATACCGGCAAATGGGGCTTAAATGAAGTCAATCCTGAAGCTTGGCCTCGCGGCCTGAAAGGCATGAAAGCAGTTAGATTCGACCACTGTTTGTTTTATGGTAATGCACTCGTCGAAACCTATGATTTATTCGTGGATGTGCTTGGCTTTTACTTAGCAGAGCAAGTGCTTGATCCTGATGGTAATCGCGTAGCACAATTTTTATCACTTTCTACTAAAGCCCACGACATTGCTTTCATTATGCATGAAGAAAAAGGCAAGTTCCATCACGCGTCGTTTTATTTAGAAACGTGGGAAGATATTTTACGAGCAGCCGACCTTATATCTATGGAGGATGTACCAATAGATATAGGCCCAACGCGCCATGGTTTAACGCACGGTAAAACAATTTATTTCTTTGACCCATCAGGTAATCGCACTGAAGTATTTACAGGGGGTGATTACAACTACCCTGACCACAACCCCGTCACATGGAAGGCAGAAGATTTAGGCAAAGCCATCTTCTACCACGACCGCGTATTGAACGAAAGATTTTTATCAGTTTTAACTTAAACAGAATCTTAGCGAGTAGCGCTCTTCTGAATCTAATTAAGTCAAAAATGTAGAAGGTTGAAAGAGATAACAATGAAAGAATATAAGCATTTTATTAATGGCAAATATGTTGCGTCTGAAAGTGGAAAAACGTTTGAGAATCGCTGTCCAGTAGATAACAGTTTGTTAGGTAATATTCATGAAGCGGGCGAAGCGGAAGTTGATGCAGCGGTACAAGCTGCCAAAGCGGCACTGAAAGGTCCGTGGGGAAAATTTACTCAAGCAGAACGTACTGTGTTACTGAATAAAGTCGCCGACCGAATCAACGAGCGTTTTGACGAATTTTTACATGCTGAATGTTTGGATACCGGCAAGCCTCATAGTATGGCAAGTCATATTGATATTCCGAGAGGGGCGGCTAACTTTAAAGCCTTTGCTGAAACGTTGGCGAATCATCCGACCGAAAGCTTCCGGCTTGATACTCCGGACGGTAAAGGGGCTGTTAATGTTGGTCAACGCACCCCTAAAGGAGTGATTGCGGTTATTTCTCCGTGGAATCTACCTTTATTGTTAATGACATGGAAAGTTGGGCCGGCCATGGCTTGCGGCAATACCGTTGTTGTAAAACCTTCAGAGGAAACACCTGCCACTACCACATTACTTGGTGACGTTATGAACGAATGTGGTGTGCCACCTGGTGTATTTAACGTGGTACATGGCTTTGGTGGAAATTCTGCAGGTCAATTTTTAAGCAGTCATCCTTTGGTTGATGCAATAACATTTACCGGTGAAACCTCTACTGGCGAAACTATTATGAAAGCAGCTTCTTTTGGCTTGCGTAATATTTCTATGGAGTGCGGCGGTAAAAATCCAGGTATTGTTTTCGCTGACTGTGATTTAGAAAAAGCTATTGAGGGCACGATGCGCTCGGCGTTTGATAACTGTGGTCAAGTGTGTCTTGGTACTGAACGAGTTTACGTTGAGCGGTCCATTTTTGACATCTTCGTAAAACGAATGAAGGAAGGTGTAGCGCAATTAAAATTAGGTCGTCCTGAAGATATAGAAGCCAATTTCGGTCCGCTAGTGAGTCTTAAACATAGAGAGAAAGTTCACTCTTATTATCAATTAGCGGTTAAAGAAGGCGCCACTGTTGAAATCGGCGGTGGAATACCTGATATGGGTGAGGACCTTAATGATGGTGCTTGGATAGAGCCGACAATTTGGACCGGACTTGCCGACGATGCACGTGTAATACGAGAAGAGATTTTTGGTCCTTGTTGCCATATTCGCCCCTTTGATACTGAAGAAGAGGTTATAGCACTGGCAAATGACACCAACTATGGCTTAGCCGCGGCAGTTTGGACAGAAAATAGTGCACGGGGAATCCGAGTTGCCGAACAAATAGAGTCAGGTTTGGTATGGATAAATAGTTGGTTTTTACGTGATCTAAGAACCGCGTTTGGTGGTGCAAAACAATCAGGTATTGGTCGCGAAGGCGGTGTTCATGGCCTCGAGTTTTATACTGAATTGAAGAATATCTGTATCAAGCTATAAACCGCGGCACAGGTTAACCGAAAATGACAAATACACCGACATTAAAGGACAATTTTATGACAAATATTAACAATCCAGAAATCGGACAGATGATCGATGTAAAAGGTGTAAAAACTAATGTTCACGATATCGGGTCCGGCGCGCCAGTCATGCTGATCCACGGCTCCGGCCCTGGAGTAACAGCCTGGGCAAATTGGCGTCTGGCTATGCCGGAACTGGCCAAAAACCACCGGGTAATAGCTCCAGACATGCTCGGTTTTGGCTATACCGAAAGGCCAGCGAGTAGCTTGTGTAACGTCGACCGTTGGATAAACCACACTATAGACTTACTAGATGTACTAGGTATAGAACGCACAGATCTTATTGGTAATTCTTTTGGTGGAGGGCTCGCGCTAGCGCTGGCTATCCGCTTTCCACAGCGAGTGCGTCGTTTGGCGTTAATGGGGAGTGTAGGTGTGCCATTTAAACTCACCCCTGGGCTCAATGCCGTTTGGGGCTATGAACCGTCGTTGCAAACAATGAAAGGCTTACTTGATGTTTTTGCCTATGACCGAAACTTAGTAACAGATGAACTGGCTGTACTGCGCTATGAAGCTAGTATACGGCCGGGCTTTCAAGAATCGTTTTCTTCTATGTTTCCAGCGCCTAGACAGCGATGGGTAGATGCCTTAGAAAGTAAAGAAAGTGACATACGGGCTCTCACGCACGAAACGCTGATTTTGCATGGACGAGAAGATCAAGTCATTCCATTGCAAACCAGCCAGACTCTTTTCGAGTGGCTACCCAATGCCCAACTACACATGTTTGGTCATTGTGGACATTGGACGCAAATAGAACATGCCGCACGTTTTTCTAAACTGGTGGTAGATTTTCTGGCAGAAGCCGAAACAAATTAGCAAGAGACTGAGAACATTATGAATAAACAACAAATTCTGGCTTGTGGGGACGAACTCTACAACGCGATTTTACAAAGGAAAACAGTCAAGCCTTTAACTCAGCGTTTCAATGACATTAGTATTGAAGATGCTTACCACATCTCGCTACGAATGGTCGAACGCAGGGTGCAAGCGGGTGCAAAAATTATTGGCAAAAAAATAGGGGTTACCTCTAAAACTGTTCAGGACATGCTTAATGTTCATCAGCCTGATTTTGGATATCTCACCGATGATATGGCTTATAGCCAAGGTGAAGAAATGCCGATCTCCGAAAAGCTGATCCAGCCAAAGGCTGAGGGAGAAATTGCATTTATCCTTAAAAAAGATTTGATTGGCCCAGGCATTACCAATGCTGATGTATTGGCCGCAACCGAATGTGTCATACCGTGCTTCGAAATTGTCGACTCCCGTATTGAAGACTGGAATATCAAAATTCAAGACACCGTTGCCGACAACGCTTCATGCGGCCTTTTTGTTTTAGGTGACAAAGCGGTTAGCCCAAGCAAGGTCGATCTTTCGACTTGCGGAATGGTGGTTGAAAAAAATGGCCAAATTATATCTACCGGAGCCGGCGCTGCGGCGCTCGGCAGTCCGGTTAATTGTGTGACCTGGTTAGCCAACACACTGGGGCAGTTCGGTATTCCGCTTAAAGCAGGGGAAGTGATCCTGTCAGGTTCTTTAGTCCCGCTAGAACCGGTTAAAGCAGGTGATTTCATGAGTGTCAGCATTGGTGGAATTGGCAACGCTTCCGTCCGTTTTGTCTAACTATAGGAATGTTAACGATGTCTAAAAAATTAAAAGCGGTAATTATCGGTCCGGGTAATATCGGCACTGATTTACTGATGAAAATAATGCGTTCAGACTGGATAGAGCCGGTTTGGATGGTAGGAATTGATCCTGAATCTGCAGGCTTAAAACGAGCTGCAGAAATGGGTATTAAAATTTCGACCACGGGTGTTGATGGCATGCTGGAAAAAGTCATTGAGGATGATATTAGAATTGCGTTTGATGCCACATCAGCCTATGTGCATGCTGAAAACAGCCGCAAGCTTAATGAGCTTGGAGTCATCATGATTGATTTAACGCCAGCAGCTATTGGCCCATTTTGTGTCCCTCCAGTTAATCTGAAACAGCATGCCGAAAAACTGGAAATGAATGTCAACATGGTCACTTGTGGTGGACAAGCTACTATTCCGATGGTTGCGGCTGTTTCGCAAGTGCAAGAAGTCGAATATGGCGAAATTGTTGCCACTGTGTCATCTCGTTCTGTTGGGCCGGGCACGCGTCAAAATATTGATGAGTTCACTCGCACAACTTCGGGCGCTGTTGAAAAAGTTGGTGGCGCGAAAAAGGGTAAGGCAATAATTGTTATCAACCCTGCCGAGCCACCATTAATGATGCGTGACACTATTCACTGTTTAACTAAAGAATCACCCGATCAGGCTAAAATAATCGAGTCGGTGCACAACATGGTTAAAGAAGTTCAGAAATACGTACCCGGTTATAAATTAGTTAATGGCCCTGTTTTTGATGGTAACAAAGTCTCAGTATTTATGGAAGTAAGAGGTTTGGGTGATTTTTTGCCTGAATACGCAGGAAACCTCGACATAATGACGGCCGCCGCGCTGCGCACTGCAGAAATGTTCGCCGAAGAATCTTATAACCAGACAATCAAATTACCAGTGAGAGGTTAAAGTAATGGACTTAAAAGGTAAGAAAGTAACGCTCCATGACATGAGCCTGCGCGATGGTATGCATGCCAAACAACATCAAATATCGATAGATCAAATGGTTGCTGTTGCGACCGGATTAGATGAAGCCGGTATTCCGCTAATTGAAGTTACCCATGGAGACGGCTTAGGCGGAGCATCGTTAAACTACGGTTTTCCAGCCCATACAGATGAAGAGTATCTCAATGCGGTAGTGCCTAAGATGAAAAACGCTAAAATATCGGCCTTATTGTTGCCTGGAATTGGAACGGTTGATCACCTAAAAATGGCTCGCGATTGCGGCGTCCACACCATCCGAGTGGCCACTCATTGTACTGAAGCAGATGTGTCTGAACAGCATATTGGTTTGGCGGCAAAAATGAAAATGGACACAGTTGGCTTCCTAATGATGGCCCACATGGTCAGTGCTGAAAAAATTCTGGAACAAGCTAAATTAATGGAGAGTTACGGTGCCAACTGTATTTATTGCACAGATTCCGCCGGTTATATGTTGCCTGATGAAGTCACGCATAAAATCAGTGTTTTGCGGGCTAACCTTAATCCGGCAACGGAACTGGGTTTTCATGGTCATCACAATATGGGAATGGCTATTGCTAACTCGTTAGCAGCAGTCGATGCAGGGGCTAATCGCATTGACGGTTCGGTTGCCGGTTTAGGAGCTGGAGCAGGTAACACGCCTTTAGAGGTCTTTGTAGCGGTACTGGATCGTATGCAAGCTGTTCATGGTGTTGATTTGTATAAGATAATGGATGTGGCGGAGGATCTAGTTGTCCCGCTAATGGACCACCCAATACGGGTTGACCGCGACGCACTAACGCTTGGTTATGCTGGTGTTTATAGTTCCTTTTTGTTATTTGCCCAGCGTGCAGAAGCAAAATATGGCATCCAGGCACGCGATATTTTAGTAGAGCTAGGCAAGCGCGGCACTGTTGGTGGACAAGAAGATATGATTGAAGATTTAGCGTTAACAATGGCTAAAGATAAGGGGTTGATATAATGGGAAATTTGAAAAAACAACAGGTTGAAGAGCTTGCCAAACATCTTGAAGATGCCGAGTTGCAGGCCTATGAAGTAACCAAAATAACCGACGACTTTCCAGATATGACCTATGAGGATGCTTTCAATATCCAGTGGGAAATTCGACGCCGCAAGGAAGCCCGCGGAACTAAAATTGTAGGCATGAAAATGGGCTTAACGTCTTGGGCCAAAATGGCGCAGATGGGTGTAGAAAAGCCCTGTTATGGCTTTTTGGCAGACTATTTCTCAATACCGGATGGTGGGCAAATAAAGCATGATGAACTGATCCATCCAAAAGTTGAAGCTGAACTGGCCTTTGTAACCAAAGCGCCTTTGAAGGGACCCGGGATCCATATCGGTGACGTTTTACGCGCCACTGATTTTGTAATGCCTGCGGTGGAAATCATAGATTCCCGATACAAAGATTTCAAATTTGACCTAAAAAGTGTCATTGCCGACAACTCCTCGTCCAGTCGTTTTGTGGCGGGCGGAACAATGGCCAAACCTGAAGATCTAGATTTGAAAAACTTGGGTGTGGTAATGGAAGTCAACGGTGAGGTCGTGCAATTAGGAGCTGGCGCTGCTGTATTGGGCCATCCAGCATCGTCTGTTGCCATGCTAGCTAATATGCTGGCAGAACGAGGTGAACACATCCCTGCAGGCACCTTCATTATGATTGGCGCAATTACTGCCGCGGTGCAAGTGAATAAAGGTGACTCGTTTTGTGTTCGTTATCAGGGGCTGGGTACCGTATCTGGAAAATTTGTTTAGCATAAACAGATAGATACAGCAATTGAATGATAAAGAGGGCATTAACGCTTACACTTTGGCAAAAGCGATATTTGTGAGTCTGGTAACGAGGTTTGAATATTTGCTTACACAGTTTAATTATGCCAGCGGCTCAAGTTTTGCTGTTGACCTATATTGCTATGCCAAGGGCCACAAGGTTTCTAAAAGAGTTGTTATTAAAATACTAGCTTAAAGTCACATACTAGGTACAAAATAGGAAAATATAGAGATGCCCATAGCGCAAATAAATATTATTGAAGGAAGAACTGACGAGCAAAAAGAAGCGCTCATCAGCGAAGTAACAGATGCCATTGTGCGCGCGATTGGTGCACCCAAGCCAAGTGTTCGGATAATTATTAATGAAATGCCCAAGCAACATTTTGGTATTGCAGGTGAGTCAGTCAAAAAATTGGGAAAGTAATGATGTAAAATTATACGGTGTTTGACCACTCGTTGAGCAAAACGGATCGTCAGTGCAGATAAGTTGATGAACCGTAATTTGCTCTTCGAAGTGTTGAAAACCATTCCAAGAAAGCGGATAACTACAAAGTATTCCGTGACCGGCGAGCCAGACTCATGCTCCTCGCGTGATTAGGCTTATCAGATTATCTGTCTCCTCTATTTACGAGTTTAGGGCTGTTATTTCCACGCTTTGATGCCATCACTTGTGCTCTAAGGTTACTGTTAGGCGGAGGGGCGCCCTGCAATCCGAAAAAATTGTAAGGTTGAGGCGCAGCGATGTGATATGTGCCACTAATTTGCAAATGAAATTGATGGGTGAGCAGAATACATGGCACGCCGGTTTACGGTTGTGCCATCTCGCCCTTTATTATAATGGCATGCGTCTTCTATTCATATCGTATTTGCCGTGTTGGGTCATGTTTAAACGCTGCTTGCTGATGGCTGCTAGACTGATATACCGACATTGCTTACGTCAGCAATGTCGCAGTTCCTGAAATTATAAGCAATGACATGACTGACCGCTATGGTTGCATGCTGTGCTATTACTTAAATCCCTCGACTGTCCGCAATGGTGATAAACAAGAGCCTTAAAACCAGTTTATTCGAACCACCGCTACGTCCCCTGTTGGCTCATTTGAGTCTATCAGTAAGGCACTTTATTATTCTCTTACAATTAATAAGTAACCAAATTTCGCCTATTAATTTAGGTTTTTCGATACGTTTAGCATTGCTAGCTTATCCATGTTTTCATCTAAATCTATTTCTGTTCTAGTTACGTTTAAATGTTTAAGCTTATATTGCTCTTCCAGTCTATCGATAGAAGTTTGCTGTCCCATTACGTGGTAGTAGAATTCTTGACCTTTGCGTTCAGAGTCCTTTTGCCACGTAATGATCGTGACGATATCCCCTAAATCAAATGAGTTCACGGTATCAATATTTACCGAGTCTGACTCATTCCTAATATCATCAGTTATTCGCATGTTTGGAGAGCGATAAACGTCGCTCAATCCTTCTGAAATAACGTAGTTACGCAGTTCACTTTCACTTGCTGGGCTATATGCCCATTCAGGCACCCCTAGAATAACCTTAAATGAAGCCTTGCTAGCTTGCAGAATTGCACTAAACGCTTGATACGCACCAAACCATTCTTGATAAACAATCATAGCTTCATCAAAATCTATACTTGGGTCTAAAAAATGCGCAAGAGGGTGGAAAGGTAAGACGAATGTGGATTTGGCGTTATTAGTACTGATGTAGTAGTTTACTAGCGTATCTATCACAGAGTTTAAATGATGAATATGTTGGAAAACTATTGGTGTTTTGTGCAAAGAGCCGTATGAAATTACTTTGAAATCATCTTGAGCTGATAATGTATTAATTTTTACAATTGTACCTATGTCAAATATATCGCTAAGGATTTCTTCGCCACTATACGTAAATGGAAGGTGCTGCCAAACATACTTCTTATTCAATTGTTCGAAGGCAAGCTTGTCGCCACTAAAATGGGACTCGTCAAAGATATTACCTGGGTCGAAGATATCACCTTCTGCCCTCGATATTTTGGTTTCTGATGGTGGTTTTGACATCAGCAAAGAACCGATAGCGACTATAGAGCCCCCACGATTTTTAAAAAAACCTTTCAAAACATCTAATATTTCATTTGGATTGGATATTTCGCGTTTATCGACGTTCGTAAAT
>NZ_BAER01000052.1 GCF_000315055.1 Paraglaciecola polaris LMG 21857
AATATAGGCAAGTAGAAAACATACTTGTAGCTGACCTCATATATTAGGAGCATGTCATGTACGAAGAGCTTATTTTTCTCATCCCTTTGGCAATACTAGTTATCGGTACAGCATTGGTTATCCGCTATCCGAAGAAATCAGAGCCTGGCGACCGTCGTTAAGACTGTCCCATTATGTTGTACTGGATTTATTTCACCTAACTAACAAATAATCTTGGGTATGTCACTCCACTTGGTAGTGTATTGAGGTGAGAGGAACGCTCGTCGCATAGCAAACTTTTGCTCGAAGCCCTTAGCGGCCAGTTGAACGGTTGAACGCCCATACCTTGCATTAATATTATCCATACACGCCATGAGCTTGGTGTTGTCACTTGATTGATTAAAAAGGTCGTATTGGAACAACCCTTCGTCATGTAAATCCATCAAACCGACACCGCATTTGTAATAGCGAACCCCTGATTTATAAAGTTGCCCTATGGCGCTTTCAATCACTTTAACGATGTTGCAAGTATCGTTGGTGGGCACCGTAAATCTATGAAAGTGTGAGCGCCGGAAATAGCCTTCAACGTCATGAGGTGAGCTAGTAGCGAACAGCGTCATACTTCCGGTGAGACTCTTCTGCCTGCGCAGTTTTATCGCGACGGTTTCAGCATGACTGGCTAATGCACTGCGTAGTTCATTGAATTCTGTAATCCGATTACCGAAGCTGCGCGTGCTGTATATCTCTTTTTTGGCTGCACGCACACTATCCCAACTGTGGCGTACTTCACCATTTAACTCCCGCACCGTGTTTTCGACAAGTATCGAAAACTCTTTTCGTATTTGCGAGGGGTCTCGATTGGCTAGCTCCCATGCTGTATTAATTCCTAATGCGTTTAGGCGTAATCCTAATCGTTTACCAATGCCCCACACTTCCGTTACGCCCATTTGCGATAACACGTCTTTACGGATTGCCTGGGTATCGAGTACCGCAACGCCTTTGAATCCCTCAACTTTTTTGGCTGCATGGTTCGCCACTTTGGCTAACGTGGGCGTTGGGCCTATCCCCACACAAATAGGCAATCTCACTTCACGCCAGACGGTTTTTCTAATCTGAGTCGCTAGCGTAGCCCAGCCCTCTGGTGGCGACAAAGCTTCTTTACCGTAATATAAAAAACACTCATCAATGGAATACACGTTAATGTCAGGTGCAAATCGTGCGCAGGTATCCATCATGCGCTGACTTAAATCAGCATAGAGCG
>NZ_BAER01000051.1 GCF_000315055.1 Paraglaciecola polaris LMG 21857
AGGTTAATTAATTAGCTGAGTATAAAAGTACAGTATTTTTTATAAATAATAATGTTAATAATATCAAGCTATATGTCGAGATTTTCAGCAGACTCAAGCGCATCCTGCATATCGATACCAAGATAACGCACTGTGCTTTCGATTTTCTTATGACCGAGTAACAGCTGAATGGCGCGTAAGTTTTTGTCTCGCTTGTACAGAATAGAAACCTTAGTTCTGCGCATGGTGTGAGTGCCATACAAACCGCTTTCTAAACCGATGGATGACACCCATTTATGGACTATGCGATCATAAGCGCGGGTGCCAAGATGAGGCACAGCGTGTTTTCGTGAAGGAAATAAATAATCATCATATTTTAAATTTGCGAGAGTAATCCATTCGAGCAATGACTGGCGGGTGTGAGCGATGATTTCAAACATTACTGGGGTGCCAGTTTTCTGCTGAACAATACTGGCTCTCGTTAAAATTTCACCAGCTCGCATGACATCTAACACTTTTAAAGCGACTAAATCACAACCTCGAAGCTTTGAGTCAATGGCCAGATTGAACAATGCCAGCTCTTTAGTGTTATTGGCAATTTCAAGTCTGGCACGTATAGACCACACTTCTTGCTGACGAAGTGGTGCTTTTTGGCCGATGATTTTTCCTTTATTCCAAGGTATGCGACGAGCCATGATTTTTATCTCAAAAAGATTGGGCTTATGAGGTTATCGACCCGCTTGTATGAAATTTGACCGCAATTATTAAAGATAATTTACTGAAACGAAGATGAGCATGACGGCTATCCCTTGAAAGCCGTCATTAATGTTTGTTGAGAGGAGTGTCTGCAATTTGGCACATAAGTAATATTCATAAAGTGCGAATACTACATTAGCTCACTTTACTGCAAAAACCGTAACCAATGTCTTCATTGAGTCACCCGTAATCATAACAAAGTACATCTTGCTCTCCACATGCTGCCAGAACTCGGCCTCTTGTGCATATTTTTTGGCTTTTTGGATGGTGACCCTTTCAGGCAACTGGGCTTTAGTTAGCGCAGAACATAGCAACTTTGAGCACAAAGCCTTCCAAGGATGCTTAGGTACACCATCAGAAAGCCGTTCCACAAACCGTTCCAGTGCATGACGAGTCACCACGACAGGTCCAATGTTCGGAACGTTGATGACCTCATCGATTTCTCTCACTGTAGCATTATCGACGCTGTATTCTTCGAAGGAATGTGAGAGCCAATCGTCCCGCTTCTCTACCGAGATCTGTGCTTCCTAGTATCGAGTGAGCAAAAACCTAGTCAGGCTATAAAGTGAATGCTTAGTTGAGCGTTGTTTCTGTAACTTTTTGATAGCTCCTTTACTGACTCGGATTTGAAGCCCATTACCGCTTCGGTTACTCCCCATCACCTCTTTCACTGACAGTAGGTGATGAATAGCATAAAGCTCAGCTGCAATTGGCTTTTGCTGCTCGGGTAGCTTGTCGTATTGCTCACCTAAATCGACCTTTAGCTCACCACCTCTTCGAAGGCCGGTCTTCCAGTAAACCTTAAACTCACCATCAATCTGCTTTGTTAACAGGGTTAATACCATCATGTTTGTTTCTCCTATTGGTTATCTATTTTTCATTCTCCATGTTTTTTCAAATATGCAAGGCGCAAAAAAAGGGGCCGAAGCCCCTTGGATCAGATATGAACTTTAGGAAAGCCCATGGCACCGTAAACATTCAACACATCATTCCAATCCCAACTTTTCACGCCAAGTGACGTTGGTATCGGAGGGATCAACACTTGTGTCAGAATGCCTTTTTGCCAGGCTTTTTTCTTGAGTTCATTCGCTGCATTCAGGCCGGTCTCAGAGAGATCGTGATCTGCCCAGATGTACAGCATTTTCACATTACTTGGTGGTTCAAACCTAGCCAGTAGCGTTGCATTCACAACCGACCAACATGTTTGCCCCGTTGCTCTGGTTACCGCTAGGGCCGTTTCTATACCTTCAGAAACACCTAGTACTTCACCAGGCTCACCTATAGGAATGGCACCACCAGTGATTGTTCTGTCACTTGGTATCGGCATCATCTTTTTAGGCTTTTCAACCGGCGCTTTGAATCCATCTTCACTTAGGTAGATCCGATGGAACGTGGCCGAACGCCCTTGCTGCGTAACGATTTTACCTAGCAGCGCTGGGTAGCTATCGATAAACAGACCATCTTCATCATGGTAAGGCAAGTTTGGATGAAACCTCAGCACCGAATCCCATTCAGGACGAAGCCGGGTAACAATGCCACGACGATGCAAGTAGTTCCAAACTGGTTGCGCACGAGTATCTGCAAGAGATAGCGTTTCTCCCCAGGTTTGATTCAAGCGATGGATAATCGCTTTGTCCTCGTCCTGCTTTCTAGCCTTCCAATCAACAGCGTTACGCGTTATTGCCCGAGAAGGTGCTTGTATTTGTCCGGGTTGAATACCAAGAACTTGGCCAATTGCTTCAATAGACTGAGCAAAGTTCCACCCATTAATCCAAGACAACAGTTCAAAGCCATCATGAAAGATACCGCAGGTATTACAAACGCCACCACCGGTATATTCAGCATCTTTGAACAGCCTAAAGCCATCACGACCCCCATGAACAGGACAAGCCACATGACGGCCTTTTCGAGCAATAGCGGCATCAAGTTCTGGCACCAATGCCGCTAATACTTGAAGCCATTGGCCATTAAGATATGGCCTTACTGTTTCAATTTGTAAAGGTAACGCCATATAACCTCCTTAAGTAAAAAGCCGACTCCTACCACTGGTGGTAAAAGTCAGCTTGGGTCCTACATTAAGCCGTATGGTTAATGCAGGAACGTTAGTCAAGCTGGATACCATGTCGTCTTAATAGCCACATGATGGAATCACGAAGCACATCAGGATCGACAACCGCAGCCATCGCGCAAACACGAAAGCAAAATGGCGCTATTTCGTCATTTTGAATCCACGACAACACATCCTTGCGCAACCGAGTGCTGACACGACCGTCCAGCAATACTCGGATCGCATCCAATAGAATGCCTTCGCGTAACTGCCAGATTTCCGTGTCAGACCAAGTGACTGGGGCATCATCAAACTCAAATAGAAATTCGAGCTGTGATGATGTGTGTTGATGGGACTGCTTTTGTGATGTAGGAGAATGGGCAATGCGCCCATTCATTAAAGATAACCGCGTTCGGCAAGCGAAACGCAGCCCTCGGATGCGACTACGACATGGTCAAGCGTTCGAATATCAACAAGTGACAAGGAGTCACGAAGTCGATGAGTGATGCGTTTATCAGCTTCACTAGGCTCAGGATCACCCGATGGATGGTTATGAACCAGTATCACTGCTGCCGCATTAAGTTCCAATGCCCGCTTTGTTACTTCCCTTGGATACACGCTCGCCGCATCTAAAGTGCCTTTGAACAGCTCTTCAAATCGAATAACGCGATGCTTTGTATCAAGAAACAGCACTCCAAAGACTTCGTGCTCATACTCGTGCATCAGTGTTTGCAGGTATGAGAACGCCGACGATGGCTGTTCAATTTTGCGACCTTTACTCAATCGACCACGAGCAAGCTTGAGCGCCATATCTAATATATCCGCTTCGGTCACCTGCTCAGGAACGATGTAAGTACCGGCTTCTTCGCCAGCTAAGAACTTTTTGTTTTTCATAGGAGTCTCCCCAAAAAAAAGCGGAGACGAACCCATGCCCTGAAGGGGACGGAATCGTCCCCGCAGGGTGGTAAAATTGATGTGGTTACTGAATTAACAGTTGTTGTGTTACTTCGAATAACTCACGCTTCAGATCTTTGACATCATTAATCACGATGCTTTGAGGAAAGAATCTCTCAACACTGCGTGTTTGAATCCCGATCCCCAGCAGCTCAAAGCCACTGCGTCTGCACCGGTCAACAATGTCATGCGTGGCAGCCCAATCATCTGGGTCACCATCCGTTAGCACTATCATTAGCTTTCGCTTCTGTTTTTGTGCTAACAAACTGTTTGCCGCAAACCACATCGCTTGTGCCATAGGCGTACAACCTCGTGGTTTTTGGTCAAAACAGGCGGCCCGATGTCGAACCGATTGCTTGGGCAATAACGCGATAGAAACTTCCTGATGAATACCAGGAAAATAACTGACCGCAGGTACAACACCCGGTATACCTTCCAATGCCATGGATAAAGCCAAAGCGGCTTCATTGGCAACATGAAAGTACTTGCGATTACCTTCGCCAATGGGCTTACCCATTGAGCCCGATATATCGACAAGCAAGTGCACAGCAGCATTGGGCGCAATGCGAGGTTGCCTTTGAATAAACAATCTCGACTCTCCTGCTTGTGAAGCGGCAAGACGATGGGTTGCAACTCGAAGACCGTGCCTTTGGGCATGATTCCGATTGTCCTGACTGGACTGAACCATGCCCCTAAGTCGGGCTCGAATTTGAGCGGACTCAGACGCCGATAAGGTCAAGATGGCCTCATCACCCAACATAGCCTGCTCTGCTTGGGGCAAACTGAGTGGAGTGACGCCCTGATGTCCTTCAGCTTGTTCCGACAACACTTCTGCCACTTGGGCAAAGGTATCGGGTTCAAACTGAGCGGCACTGGCCTCTAAGGCTTGTCGCAAATTGTCAGCTTGATCAGAGTTATCAGAATCACTCGTTTCAGCAGCATCCCCTGTTGCAGACGAACCTGTTTCCGGGGTTTGACTGTCACTACTGCTATTGCTGTCATTACTCGCATCTTGTCCAATGTCATCACCGCCATCAGCATCAGACTCATCCTGTGGTGGACGAGATTCTTCTTCCAACATGGCAACGATGGCATCGACAAGTTTCAGCACTTCACCTGTAGATGCCAGGCTAGGCACTGCTGTCAGCATGGCGCTTAACCGGCTCATCGCTGCGGCAGGAAAGAGTTGTCTCACTCTTTCATCAACAGCTTGATACAAAGGTGTCAGCGCTTTCTGGCCCAGAAAATGGCATCTCAAGCGGAACAACAACCAGGCTTGCAAGTTAGATGCAGGCTCAAGCTGTTCAGGTACACACATTTGCTGTGTGTCCACCATGTACTCAATCACTTGCGAAATACTGCGCCGGGTTCCGGGGTAATCCTTTGCCAATTCGTTTTCAATGCGAACGTCCTCAATGATATTGAGAAGTGCCTTACGGATCGGTTTGGACGACGCCTTCTGCACCATGTCAAAATTAGTATGCCGAATATGCGCCGCTTCATGAGCCAGATAACCCCAAGCAATATGTTGATAGTGTGGGTCGTCTGGGTTTGCTGTTGGGATCACAATCCGCTCACCATCGGTAAACGCATCTTGTCCTTGAATAAGCACCTTCACACCAAACTTTTCGCCATAAGCGGCGGCAACGATTGGCAGTGCGTTTTTTAATGGATGATTCATGGGAGTCTCCTAATCATTAGGGGGAATACTCCCTCAGCGGGAGCGTTTCCCCGCTGGGAATGTAAGTGTTTAAACCTGTGCTTTTAGCTTATCCAGGTCGTATTTTTGACCTAACCAAGCCACCAATTGAGCTGGACTCTCGTGCTGCTCAAATGACGTTTTAAGCTGGTCTAAACTCAGGATGTCATCCAATGTCAGACCGTACTGGTCTTGTAACTGAGTAGACACCTCGTGTTGATATTGCAGCCAGGCCCGCTCATAAGCGGTTTGCTGCAATGCCATGTTTGGAACAAATACCATGGCCGTTACCCAAGCTCCTTGTGCGTCCGCATCTGCGATCAAAACAGGGTTCTTGGGGATCACGACACTATGTGTTGAGTACGACCGTTGTACTAACGTTCGACAACACGCCACTTCTGGTATCGATTCACTTTCAACAGCATCAGTCACACCACGAAAATGCGGTTCAAACTGGTTCAGTTGGCTGGGGTTATGGATGGTTGATTGCATAATTTCCTCTTACATAGTTCAGAGGACATGCGCCCTTAAGGGCAACATGCCCTCAAGGACGTTAGAAATAAAATGAGTTTGGTACAGTCGAACCAAGGTTTGGTCTGACGGTTGGTTGTGGTATTGCACGTAAGTTATCTGCCTGAGCAGATACTGGCTGTGCGGGTTTAGGTTCAGGTTTGGGCATCAGTTGTCTGATATCCAATTGACCTTCACCGTGCATTCTCATCTTGTCTGGATCAGACAAAATTAAAATGGTCGCCATCAGTTCGTGATAGAGATTGTCTGTCACAGGGCCGGTCTTCGGCAGACGAACAAATAAATTGTCCATCGCTTCGACCATCGGCTGAACTCGATGATCCAGGAATGACAAACCATCCAACTTGTCTCTTAACCGTTTGAGAGGGTTAAGGGCTCGCTGACTGATTTGATTCTTACCTGCAACGGAACGCTCAAACAGTTCATTGGCATCACGAGCCACCTCCCTAAAGAGGGTGTGTCCCATACCATTGACCTTGTCATCTAAGCCACCAGCTTGGTCAGCCGGTTGCATTCGATAGATGGCATAATCGAACTGAAGCCGTTGTTCCACGTCTTCGATGGGTGATAATGCACGTCGGATTGCATCTGCAAATTCCGGGTGTTTTGCAACCCAGTCAAACGTCACCTGATCATAGTTGTCCAGGAACAACTGCTTGCACTGCGCAAACTCCTGACCGATTCTGTCAAGCTCTGGAACAATCTGATCAATTCGCTCTTCAGGGACGGCATAGCCACCTAAGAACCGCACACCGACTTGCTCACACAAGCGCTGCGCTTCTTTCTTAAGCCTTTCAAAGTTCGCCAATGCCTCTGGGTCGCAAATTTTTTTACTCCCTAAGCTGGCAACATCCTTCGGTGGAAGTTGGCTGCCATTGGCTAATCTGAAATCTTCAGGCCTTAGTTTTTTTCTACCGCTCCAGATGGAACAGTCGATGTGACAAATCAAAAGTTTGTCGAGGGTTTGAATACTCATAGTGCATCCTCATGCGAGATGGGGACGCACCACTCCCAACAGGAGCAATGGCCCCCTTTTGGGTGGTAGTAGTTGACGCGCTAATGGCAACATCACTATCAGAAATAGTAATTTTGCGAATCAGGCGACGATTGGTTGAGATCGATTTTCGCAGGCATTAAGTCCAGTGCTTCAGCAATCGGGCGAACCCGCTCTAAATCACTGCCTAGTAACCGCAATACATCTTTTTCCAACTTCAGTTGGTCGGATACTTCTATCCCTTCAGGACTCGCTACTGTGAGCGAACACAGAGGTGGTAATTGACGCTTAAAGGCCAGTAACAGCAACAATGGCCACGGGCCATCATCCGTGTTAACAATGCCAGCGCCTTCACCTGACACCATGCTGATTTGATTGGTACTAGGTAATCCGCTTTTGCAAAACCCTAATGACCATTCTCCAATCCTGACCTGGTTATCATCAATAACAGCCAAGCCATAGGCTTCAAGCAGCTTTGCCATATCGAACAACGCTTTTTGCGCCAGCGAGATTTGGCCATTGACGTCCTTGCGAGTACGAAACTCCCAACTGACGTTATTGGCGCACGCGACGCTATCTAGCGCATTTGAGAGTTCAAATGGCCGCCCTTGATGATCAATGCCGACTTGTCCAACAAATCGATAACCCTTGTTGATTTTCTCATTGATTCTTCGGTCTGCTTCAGCGTTAGGATCAGTCGAGTCAATCAATCGCTGCTGCGACAATTGACCGGCTTTTCCAAACCGAACTTCAATCTCCTGGGTGTCTGATCCAACGTAAATGGCCCATTCTTTGGCTGTCCCATCAGAATGACTGTAACGGTAAAGAGCAAAGCAATTTTCCATCATCAATCCTCCCAGTGGTCACCGAAGACATCAGCGGCAATACGGTGAATGGCTTCACGTTGCTCCAACTCAGCACGAGCCGTCAACGACCGAACCAGTGCATACTCCACTGCGTTAGGAGCGCCTTTAAAAGCAAGTGTTAACTTTGCCCAGCGCACCAAGGTCCTAGTGGACATGGTGATACTAAGCTCAGCACCGCCATCCGCGCCCCCAATAAAGAGACGACGAATGTCACCGGCTACTTTCACCATTTTTTGGCGAAAGACTTCTGGCAAGCCCGGCGCAACGTTCTCCAGAATGGCTTCCTCTACAGAAGGCTCTGCATAGGTCGCTTCGATGATTCTAAAGCGATCAAGAAAAGCCAAATTCTGTTGGAGCACACCTTGATACAAGCCCGTTTGGTCACCGCTGCCCGCACTGTTGCCGGTAGCGATAAAACGAAACTTGTTATGTGGCATGATGATCTCACCGCCATTTTGTGCGATGACCAACGGGGCACCTTCCAAAATGTCATTGAGTCCAGCCAGTTCAGCAGGCTCAGCAAGATCCATTTCATTAATGATCAGCAAATGGCCATGCTTTACAGCCAGTGCCAGCGGTCCATACACAAAGGTCATGTTGCCATTAACCAGCGTGTGGTGACCGATAAGATCGGACAACTCCAATCGACCGTGCGCAGTAATTTGCTGAACAGGCCAATTCAATCGAGAAGCAACTTGGCAAATTAGCGAGGTCTTCCCGCATCCAGTGGGGCCTGTAATATACAAACCATCACCGTCGGGGTTAGACAAGAACGCCAATACGTCACGTAAGTCTTCTTTTCTAAAAACATACTCGTCCTTGCGAACGGGAATGTTTGGATGGGTTGTGTCGGCACTAAATCCTTCCAGAACGAAAGCATCAGGAGCCGGGACATTAAACGCTTGATTCACTTGAACCAAAAATGGGGATTGTTCAGTCATGGTAAACCTCATCAGTTTTGACGAGGCCCCATGCCCCAACAGGGAATGAAGTCCCCGTCGGGTGGTGTGTTGATTGTGGTATGGCTGTGTATGTAAGAGTTCAGCTCGCTCTATCATTCGTACCCAGCATTGGCTACGAGTGAAACTGCTTTCTGATGCACTCGATGTAAGTGCATGAGAAAGGAGCCGAAATCGGCTCCAAGTGAACGTTAAAAATAAAATGAGCTCGGCGAGTCACCTGGCAGAACCAAGTTCTCTTGCTCAAGGCTGATTTTGATTGGTGTTTCAACGGGCTGATCTGGCTTATTGGTGCTGATGCGCAACCGCTCTTGTGGCGCTTTTCGGTAAGCTGCTAAAACCTGTTCGTCCAGCTCGCCTAATTTATCGGTGGACAATTGCTTATAGTCCACCGTACCCGCCATCATGTAGCGGCTGAGTTTGACCCCAGCATAGTCGGCATGAGCGTAGTTACCCATCATGGCGACCAATTTTGACTGAGCGTCTCGCATTTCCTCTTTCAAAGATTTAATGTGATTTTCCAGTCGGACCACTTCGGCATGTGCTGAGCAATACTGCCGAGACAGCGATGTCCAGCGGTATTGGGCTTCACCCTTGGGAACAAAACAATCTTGTTCAGGGCATTTTGACGGTTCTTTTTTGGTCTGTACTAACTCCCAAAACTGAAGCGCCGTTTCTTGCAACTCAGTTAAGAACGCCGCGTCTCGTTGTATTTCAAACTCAATCAGTTGATCCTCAAAATAGAAAACTAACCAACCACGCGTGCTATTGGCGACCAGTATTTGATGCTGTACCTGCACCCAATACAACTGGTACGCCTCGCTTTGTTCTCTGTGAGCTTGCACATCCTCAAAAACTGACTGGCAAGGACATTTCAGTTCAACAGGTTCGCCCGCATCGTTGATGCCATCAAAGCTGGCTCGAAAGATTGCGTTATGATCGGCTTCTGCACATAACGGCAGAAGAAAGTCATTATGCGCATTCTCAAATGCTCGCCTTGCTTGAGGCTCCAACCGAATACCGCGAAGCACATTAGGATTATTCGACAGGTCTTCTGGTAATACGAATCCGGTTTTTTCTGCCCATAATCGCCAAGGTGTTTTGTAGGGTGAACGCCCCATAATAATTGGGGCTTCAGATGCCGTAACCCCTGCAATGCGCCACTGGTGCCATGCAGGAGTACGTTGTGATAGGTCGATAACCTTCATATTGCCTCCTTTGAGGGGAGACTCCCCCGAAGGAGAGTACTCCCCTTCAGGGTTAAGTGGTTACTTTGCAGCTTGTGCTAACGCTGTTTGGTGCTGAACAACACTTGCTTGAAGCGAATCAATTGCCGCTATACCGGCTTGAATCGAACCTACGACAAGGGCAACAACCAATACGAAGCGAAAAAGTGAGGCTGATTTAGTCATGGAAGATCTCCAAAAAAAGACGAGACCTTCCCCCTAACGGGAGAATAATCCCGCCAGGGTTAGTAGAATGAATGCGTGGCGCTAAGAAGCTAAAGGCTGTGTGAGCGCTTTGGCTGCTTGTTGCTGTGTATTAAATATTTCTTGTTTCGCAAACGTCAGTTCAACACCTTGAAAATGTTCATTGGCATATTCCAATGCACTATTCCATGCGTTTGAAGCTTCCGCCCGCTCGATAAGCTTGTAAACAAGCCCTCGGGTACGATCATCAACTTGCTCGGGTGGAATCACAGATGGCTCAACAACGTGTGTTGCTTGGCCTTCGATAATTCGCTCTGCTTCGTCTTGATCGAAAATTCCCACAAAGCCAAACGCAATGCGGGAACACTGGATCATGGATTTATGTCTTAGCATTCGCTTCGTGTGCGTTTGCCATGGTCCATCTACCCGGTAAGGGCCATTTTTGCCGTTACCTTCAAAAGGCGGTCGATAGACTTCATCCAGATACTCAGTGATTTTGACTGGGTGCGAACGGTCGCGCCGGTAGATGATGCATTCCATCCATTCCGGGCATTCTTTCGCACCATCCAGTGAGACTTTGTTTTCTGAAGTCTTAAACTCCATGCCATCAAACTGGTCGTGTTGATTAATGATGCGAGACCATCCATCGACACCTACCACTGGAATAATCCCAGCTTGTTTATCTGGGAACGCAAAAATCTCTTTGGTGAAAGGGTTCAAGCCGTACTGATCTGCAACCACCAAGAGCGCCATCATCTGCTCATTGGTCGGTGCACTACCGTCACGTTGCTTGAATGCTGTTGCTTTTAAGGTATCGAACAATTTGTTTGGATCGACACTAAAGCGCTCAGCAAAGCGTTGGATTAGCTTTGGTTTTTCCATTGTGGACTCCGACAATCAAAGTGGGAGTCTGCCCCTGACGGGAAAGTACTCCCGGCTGGGTTAAAGCGTTTTCGCTCGGTTAAAAATCTGGTTCAGGATAAGTTTGTGCCCAATTAGCTTGGGAGCCCGCATCATCCGCCGGTGATGGCTCAGATGCTTTGTTCACACTATCAAGAAGCAGAAACTCGTCCGCGTCCACTTCGGTCAATCGATGCTTAATGCCATCTTTCTCCCATGAGCGCGTGCGCTGAGGCCCTTGAACAAAAAGCTTCGCTCCTTTTTGGATTAAATCTTTTGCCCTTAGCCCTAACTTAAATCCACCACGATCTCGAAAAACAACCCGATGCCATTCCGTATGCTCTTTGAGCTCATTGGATTGACGGTCGCGCCATTTCTCAGAAGTGGCCAGCGAAATGCTGGTCACCAAATCACCTGATGGATAGGCTCGCGTCTCTGGCTCAGCGCCAACGTAGCCTATGAGTGTTACTTGGTTTTTCATGATGTTCTCCTCGTCTTAGTTGAACTCTGTGCACACAGTCGCTTCTACCCGGCTGGGCAAAGAAGACTGACGACGCAGATAGGTTGGTATTTCGAGTAAAGCCATGTCGTACTGATGTGGCTCTTTGTAAAACGCAGATGTCAAACGGGGCATACCAGGAGCTTTAGGCACTGCCATTGGACGACGTTTTGGTGTTGGTGTGAGCAATCGCTTGATTTGAGTAAGTACAAATCGAAACGGGCGCACGCTTTGACGAGCAACCAATCGCAAAAGCGACCAGCTCAGTTTTGCAAGCAACATAATGCCTGCGACTTGGATAATAAATCCGAAGATATATTCCATTGGTGACTCCTTAATTAGGTTGTGAAGGAGTCTCCCCCAACTGGGGAAAACTCCCCCAGTTGGGTGGTGAAAAGGCGAACCGCAAGGAACGCATGGTTGAGCATGTAAAAACATGCAGGCTATTTGTTTAAGGAGGCTAGCTACCTCTTAGTACCACTGAGAAAACTCAGCGGCGGGCTTCCTTTGAGCTCATGCTCTCAGGCGCAGATATCACTGAAACAGATCAGCAATATTTGATAGTCAGTGTAACCGTCTTATCCAGACAGGATAGTTAGAAAGATGCTCAATTCTTCCACCTAGCTGAAAGGCCATTACCTCACAGAGGATTAGGCTAGGGACTGATTATTGTCATATCAGGAGCAAACTTATGGCCCAAGCAAAACCCAATTACTCAAAACCCATCTTTGAACAATCATTCACAATTAATAGCTTACAGGCGCAACGTGTCGTTGACCGTGTTTTTAGACGGACGGTCAGTGCGCTCTACGGAATCGATGTCATCCTACGCATCATTGGCGATGAGAACGAAATTGATGAAGTGGAACAGATCATTAGCCATCTGATCGAGGATTGCGCTAAGGCGGTAGACAACGAACAAGCTCGTTTGGACAAATTGATGGAGTCCAACGGCATCGATGAAGTACCTGACTACACCGACCCGATAACCTTCAACGCAAAAATAAGCTCGCCCCAGGTTGGTCAGTTTGTTGGCTTAGTGCGCAAACTCGATGCGTTGATGATCTCAATGGACACACTCTGGTTATCTAGCGTGCTTAGCAACAAGCAACGTGTTGATGGCAACTACGCATGGCAACAGCGCATTATCAAACTTGCACGACGCATTATTGATATCGAAATTCGAGCACGAAAATCAGCCCAAGCTAAGGGTAAAGAAGCTGAAGTTGAGCAAGCGGTGCCTTCTACCGATGACGATATCACTGAAGAGGAAACAGATAACCCCGCCAACTAGGCTCCCTCAACCAGCCCCTCTCGAAGGGGCTTTTTTAACTCAGATAGTATCCCAAAACTCTCTGTTACTTCTCAAGTGTAATTACAGTTGACTTAAAATGTAATGATCATTACTATAACTGTAATCAACATTACTTATGAGTATCAGCAATGCAAATTGAACTATCGCAAGAAACTTACCTTCGCCTTGGTAAACACGTAATAGGATTTGAGACACCGGATAACGTTATCTGTAGGCTTCTTGATTTCTATGAATCCAGAACGGTGACTGGAAAACCAGAATTGGTATTTATTCCAAGTGAAGATGAATTTAGACAATGCTTGATAAATCAAAAGCAAGCTTGGAAGGTTTTTCAATATGCTGATGGCCGAGTCTCAACTGAAGAATGGTCGGCTCAGCAATTTGGAGAGCATTCTAACCTTAAAGCCAATATTTGGTCTGGAGCCTTGAGAGGCTGGAAAAATAAAGGAATCGTTAGATTAACATTGACGACAGAAATGCCTGAGGGTGAAGCTTTTAGATTGTTAAAACATTCAGAGGATGTGGATATGGTGGAGCTACGAGTTGGAAAATTGGTTAAAGAACACATTGATGCAATTATCGGTTTTTGCAGCCAAACAGCAGAGCATTTAGAGTTATTGAAAAACATTGACTGGTGCAAAGAACACTTTGGTATATCTTTCCCATTGATCATGATTTCAACGGAAGCGTCCAAAAATTATCATGAAAGGTATTGGGTCAAAGAGTATTCAATTAATGGTCAATCATACCGTTTCTGTAGTCAGTTTGGAGGCAATAACGCAGTAGGGACTAAAACATTGTCTGAATACCATGGTGAGAAATTTCTAGCTTACTTAAAAAAATTTAATTTACTAAATCCAGCTTATACGGATCAGCAAATTCGTTTTATTGTAAAAAGTTAAGAGAAATTTATGAATGCGTTTGAGGCAATGAGTGAACTAGCTTCACAAGAAAAATGGTGCTGGAATTTAAACTGTACCACCTGTGGTCAACTTCATTTTCGATTTGGTCTAGTTGAACTAACTCGGGGTAAACACCCTCTTGAAGATAATTGGTTGGTGAAAAAACAAAAAACAAATTACTCAGTTAAAATTGGGCAATTCCCCTATACTTTTACTCCAGAACAACAGCGTAAAATAGTTGATATCTGCATAACTGCCGACCTAGTAAAGATTTCAAAAAACTGCGTATTTCCTGATTGGCTTGGGTATCTTGGTCTAGTATTAACATTTACAAAAAGTGATCCTTTGCTATACAAGAAGCTTTGCACAGTCTGGTCAAGTCAACTAGCAAGAATGGTTCGAACGGATTCACTTATTTATAAAAAGCTTAACGATGCAGCATTAGGAGTTTCCGTTTTAGACATCAAAGATCTAGAGCATTGTGAGAATAACATCATTTCTCAACATAAATATTTTGCTAGGGTTTCTAGTCGCTGATATTTGCACTTAAAAAATCATATCCGCATCAAGTATTGAAACATCCTAGAAGAAAAATCATAGCAACCACAAAGCGCTAAAATGGTTACCTTAAGGCGCATTTTGCTCATTAAAGTAACCAATATGGAACATTATTGGCGCAGCTTTTTTATAAGGACGAGCTCAATTATTCCCCGAAATTTCTTCCGTTGCCTCCTGGCGTAATTTCTGAGCATCCATTCCGTTTAGCCTCTCAATAGCTCTTTCTGCGGCACTCTGACGATTTCCATCCACGTTTAGCGTACTTCCTGAGCCTGTGAGTCTTTCCAGATCCAGTGACGGTACTTCGGGTAGGTTGCCCGTGATCGACAAGATACCTATCCATTCATCCAGATTGACTTGGCTCCAATCCACCTGGTTTAACTGACTCGCGGTCAATCCTTCACAGTTGGGAGATTTCGCACTGCCCCAGCCAAGGCCCAATTGCGGACGCACTTGCTCTTGAATGATCCGTGAAAGCGGCGAAGTAAAGCAGCAATATGATTGCCGTTTCTCAACACAGGCACCTAAGAACTTAGACTTGCAGTAAGAGCCCACATAGTGGCAACTCTTCAATACCCGCTTAGCGTTCATCTCAAACTCACTCTGCTCACATTTCCAGATAAGCTGAATGAGGATCATGGTGACTGAGTAAATCATGTAGGCCGTCATAACCGTACTCAGAACCGCGCCCGCAGCGCCACCCAGCGCAAAGTTACCACCCGATACAACACCATCGGCTCCAACCGCGCCACCAACGTTACTAAACAGTGCCGATTGCGCCCCCGAACCAAAGGTAGAGCCTACCCACTCAGCCGTTTTGTTGGTCAACACCTGCATAAAGCCAGTCGCAGCTTGCTCCGCTCCCGCGCCAGCAGCCGTTGATGGCCCAGCCCCCATGAGAGAGTCCCATGCAGACACAAAAGGCTCTTTAACCGCACTCCAGGTACTCGTGATCGGTTCCCTAAGCGTATTCCACGAACCATAGATTGCAGAAGACGGATTCATGGCCATGACTGCCGTATCAAGCTTGTTAACCGCCACTATCATCGTGATGTAGTCCGATAACGACACGCCACTTGGCTTTTCACAGCAATCCACTATGCCACCAACGGCTTTTTTGCACTGGCCAGCATTACCTTTAAAGACCGTACACTCGACGTTATCTTGGCCATCAGCTCCCGTACATGACATATCATTGGTCATAAACTGCGCAGCATTGAGCATCGCAGCGGCCTCTGCAAAGTTAGCCTGCTTGATTGACTCTGGCTCTAAACAATCTGTGCCCATACAGCGAACTGGGCCCTCACAGTTGAATTGAGTTTCCATTCGTGCATTTTGCACTTCAACGCTTTGTCCACAGTCATACACCAAACTTTGGATATAGCAGAAGCCTTCATGACCAGCCCCGCCTTCAGTGCATTCGGTTCTGACATACTGGCAGGCAGGGTTTTGCTCTAGCGCGGCACACGTATTGGTGGTCGTGTTTTGTCCGTTATTGACGATGGTTTGTGTATTACCATTGGCATCTACCCAGCTATCTGAGCTGCCCATGTTGAACTCTGGATGAGCAGTCGAAGCATTGTAGGTTGCTCTTGCCCTCCAGCATGAGAGTCCCAGTCCATCAGAGCTGCCGCGACTGGTTAAATGAGCAGGAGACGAAACAACAGCCGGATAAAGACTTCCAAGCTTCGCCAACTCGCTACTACCAACCGTTAACCCGTCGATTCGTTTTGTGCCCGTATCCAAACACTGCCACTGCACCGCAGTAAACTGATCCGTTTGCATCAAGCATTGGTCTATGCCGGGATCACTTGATTGATGAACAACGTCCTGCTCTAAGTACTTGCCAGAGAAGGTCATGGAAGCGCTCAGTTTCGCAGGAGCCAAGCACTTCTGAACTTCTCGGCTGCAAGTGTCGAAATCGACTTTGTTCCAGCCGGAATCGCATCTGGAACGAGTGACCTCCTGGGGTTCATGCCACGAAATAATCGACCCATTAACGACTTTACACAATGAGCCAACCAAGGTTCCTTTTGGACAGGTCATTTCAGGGTATTTAATGGACGGTTTCGTCTCAGTCACCGTCTCCTTATTGCCCGTCAATGAGAGTGTCGTTTTCCAGCCATTTGCCTTGGATGGCAACTCGGTGATTTTTATCTCAGTATTTTGATTATCAAAAATCCTCAGCGTAGCGTTTCCAGTTTGCATAGTACTGCTGTGCTGTGGAACAAAACTGAGCGTTTCGGAGCTAAAGCAACCACGCTCAATGGACCAGCTTTGTTGATGGGTTTCAGCGGATACACGTCGCTCTAACTGACACTCAGTAAGCGTGCTGATCTTCTCGCACACCTGGTAATCCGGTACATGCTTGGTTTCAGTAAATGGCGTAATCGTCTGAGTAGGCTCACAGGCCTCAAAACTACTCGGCATAAGATTGGATACCACGCACTTTGGATCGCTGGTTTGCAATCCACAGTCATAGGTATCGGTAAAACGAATGCATTCACCTCTATCATTGGTTTCGGCACATTCTGACGACATGAAGCCACAGGAAGGGTTCGCTTCAAGCACTTGGCAGGCCTGATTTTCAATCCCCTTATAGCTTTCATCATCCACACTAACTTGTACACGCCGACACAAAGGCGATATGCCAGCCACTGGGCTTGGGGCAAAGTAGGATTCACAAACTGAAACACCATTAACCACCGTACATCCGTTGGTTGAAGAAGGCTGATCCGTGCATTGAATGCTGTAGTCTGAAAACTTAGCTGGGATATCCGCTGCTTGTTCGATACAGGATTGTGGCGACCAACTATCATTCATCACCACCTTGGTTGGATCAAAGTGCACCTTGATGCGTGCATACCCCTCACCACTACCCGTAACCGATACGCGAATTTTTATCGGCACTTCTAAACCGGGCTCTACCGCTTTTAGCTTGGCAGTGAGATCGGTATTTGGATTGCGCTCCCAACTGGTACTGAGCTCGCAGCGACCTGCCGTTTCTGGTGGAAAGTTATTGTTCGGCCCAGACCAGACTTTCTGATCGCCAAGCCACACTTGCATGTAGTCATCCCATTTGGCGTACTCAAGAACGGCTGAGGTAATCGCATCGGGGTTCACAACTTTGAGTGTGATGGCCTGTTCGAACACTTTACAACTGCCACTCCAGTAGTTGTCACCAATTCGTCCTATCCAAACTTCAAGACACCCCTCACCACAAGAGCGAAGGTTCATCGGTCCAGAAACATGTTCAATAATGCCTGCCGTGTAATCGTGAGTAATAGTGCAGCTGTTAACCGCTGTATTGAGCCTGTCACATTGCTGGTAGTTTGGACTGCCTTCACCTTGAGACTCACAGCCGGGGAAGCTTTGCGTTAATAGATTTGGGTCAGTTTGAACCGCATCAGTTAATGCCCAAAGGGGATCATTGACCATATCTGGCCGCGACCGGTCTTTGATTTGCTGTAGCGAGCGAAACGCCTCACCCGTAACGCCACTTTCGGATGCCATGCTCTCTTGGCGCTGCGTCCCCAATTGATTCATGCTGGCATCAGAGCCATAAACGCCCGTTAAGACATCCAATGAGCCCTGATCCATACCAGGGAAAAGCTCTTGCAAGTTAATCGTCTCATTTCCACTGCCATTCGGCACCGACAATGTATTGCCATTGAGTGCGGGCATCGTCCAGTTTTGCAGTAATTGCTTACCTTCTTGTTGTCCGCTTAAGCCGGATTGGCGCTGCACATCAGCGGCCACACCATGTAAGGGCAAGCACGCCATAGTGATTGATAAAACACCCGCTAAAACTCGGGTAAAAAGTGTTGGTTTCATGGTTAACCTCCCGAGTTACAGCAGTCTTGCCAGCGCCACAAAATGTAGAGCGCATCTTCACCGGCACCGGGGATCGTTCGCCACTCTCCCCATTTCATGGTGCTTTCACCGATGACATGCGCACTTTCAGTTTCCGGTACAGGGAAGAACATACTCATCTTGTATTGGGATTTCGGTAGCATGGGTTCGATAACAGGTCGGCATAGCGCACTGTTCCCCATTGTTCGCCTAGCAAGACCACGCCTGTGTTGAGCCGCGATTGCACGCGCCGCTAAATGGCTGGTATTTTCAGCTAATGAGCCAAAGGCTAAGGTGTGGCCAGATAACGGGTAGAGATGGCCCCAACTGCCAGCACACCAAAACAACTGGTCGATGGGTTTACCAAGCGTTGATGAAGCAGCGTCAGCGGTACAAGCTGATATAGCCAATGGATTGGCAACGGCAGCCGCTTCAGGCTGAGTAAAAAAGGCCAGTTCATCGTTCAGCCATGTTGGGTCCAATTCCGACAAATACATCAAGTCAAAGTCCATGTAACCATCGGCATTGCAATTGCCATCCATGAACAAATCGAGCATGACCAAAAGCGGAAAGGCATAATAATGGTAATGGTAGAAAGCAAGATCACCGGTATCGTATTCACCCTCACCGTGACCACCTTGCAATCGCCTATCACCTAACGGTAAGCGAATCCCTCCCAGTGAAGGTGAACAACCTGGCGTTCTGACCAGTTCAATTAAACGCGCTGGCTCCCACATACTGGTAACAATACCTGGCCTTGGCACGCCTAAGTTGTCTTCACATAAGCAAAATGACTTATTTGATGCGCCGCTTGGGACATTGCCAGAGCCAAGAGGAAGACCGGCAACCCGGATAGGAAAAATGCATGACCAGCAAACATCCGTCAGCAACTTGCCGGACAATAACCCCGAGTCTGGGCAAGTCAATTCGGCTTTTGCAGGAATAGATGCGCTTAGGGCAAACATGACAACGAGAGTCCGCATCAGGCGATACGTATTATTGAGCTTTTGCATGAACAAGCTCCTTTGCTGGAATTTCTTCTATTTCAAACGCGAGTCCCTTTGCTTGAACAAACGATGGGGTGACTTGCAAATCAAAGCGCTGCTTTAGCGAGGCATTGAGAAGATAAACCGGACTGTCCAATGTCTTTTCGAGCGCATTGAGGCTATTCCAACCTTGAGCACGGTCGAGCTGCGTGGTGATAAGCGTAATGCGGCGCAGCGTCCTATCTTGGCCCTCAAGCCAATGCGCTACTGCGTCCACTTCTTCAGCGTTCGACGCATTAAACACCACGAGCTGCTGAGTAAATGGCAAGGCTTTGAGCGGGTTAACACGCGTTCCTGCTGGGATCAATGTTCGGCCATTGGCATCCAATAGTGGCCGCTGCATGACGATGGTTGGATCAACCGTTCTTATCCGATACTGCGTGGCTTTGGGTAACTCAGTAAATGTTTGGCGAGACCAGAAACGCTCAATGGCTTTTTTCTTTAACGCTCCCAAGTCAATCGACTGTAAACGCTGCATCGCTACTTGCATCAAATCCGGTTCTAAAATCGAATGAATAGGACCGCGTTGACCCAATGAACCGGTATTGCCTGTTTCAATTTGACGCTGCAACCAGTCCTTGCTGTAAACCCCTAGTGCACTTGCAGTCACCTTGTCATCTTCTATGCGGAAAATGGCAGGCACGCTAGTCACCCGCCAGTGTACAAAGGCTTTCGGGTCGATTCGAACCTGAGGAACAGGATCAAGCCCTGTCATCAGGGTATGCCAATCACGGATAGCTGCCCCCAAGGTCTTTCCTTCAGGAATTCCCCGAAACAACACAATAGCGCCGGTAGCACTGGCCTCTTTAAATAGCTGCTTCAGTGAGGAATCTCCCAGTGAGGACGACGCAAATATCAACCATTCATCGTCGTGTTTGAGCGACGCAGGTTGTTCAATCGGTGAAAAAGGCTCGATAAATTCAGATGAACCATCCACAGCACTTTGTAAAATGCTGCGGCTCATTTCGACGATCTTTTTGTCCTCGTCAGACAACGGATAAGGCTCTTGTGCCCAGGACACTTGCACCCAAGCCAATGGAGCAACCAACAAAAATAAGAGGCATAGTCTTCTCATCATCCACCTCCTACCAAAGCGGCCAAGCGCGACCGACAATCTGCTCGCGCTTAACGGCATTCCAATAACGGGAGTCGAAACTCGTTGCGGCCTCACCAGAAAACCAATACTCGTTTTCTTGCAGCGTCAATGAGCGGCTAAATTCTGTTTCAGCCACACCAAGACGCTGGGCTAATGCCATGCCGGTAGAGACTTCAGCACCGTTCACCAGCACATGCTCAGGCGTCACCTTGACTTCATCCCCTGGCATCCCTGTTAGGCGTTTCAGCATCCGAGTACCGTCGTTATATAACGGAGCGAGTCCTTTTGAATGGAAGGCATACAAACCATCCTTAACGGGCTCTTTATTCCATAAGTCAATCAGATACACCGTGGTATCAGGCAGACAGCGCTCTTGCTGGGTATCAATACCTATTCGGTAGCGCATCATGGCGTAGGTGCCTACCAAGGCCATGATTAACGCAAGAACGGTCAACCGAATGAGATATGGCCGCCAAGGCATTCTTTTACGGAGTATCTGCATGAGACACCTCCTTTGAGCCTACTGGCACGAAAACAGAATCATCAGCGCCAACCACCGCTTGGGCATCCAGCACGATAAAACCGGCTGCTTTTAACTTTTCAATTTGCTGATTGGTCTGAAGCAACCTGGATTCGATGTCTTGTTCGCTGGCATTAGGACCCAGTGACAACACCGCATCCCCAAAATCCACGACTGCAATGGGCGTACTTAACGCCAACTGGCTGTGGATGGGTTCGAGTGTTTTCATTAAGAGCCAGCTGGTCATTAAACCGCTACCAGCAATAGACAAAGTAATAGAGGCCATAAATGGCCAAAGCGTGGACTTATTCATAGCCTCGCTCCTTCAACAACTGAGAGATGGCATCAGCAACAGAAAGGCCTTTGCGCGTTAACTGCTTAATCGCGTTTACATCTTCTGCACGGGACGAGTACAACAGCTTGTGAAACGGATCGACGATAAGGCGGCCAATCCCGGTGCCCATTTCGGTAATAAAGAAAATTTCGGAATAGACACCCGTGACGGTATGAACGGTTTTCAGGTATTCGTAGCCGCCTTCACCTAGTGGCAAGCGACCTTCTTTTTTGAGTGCGTTGATGGTTTCAGCTTTTTGGCCAAGCAGGTACATATTGGCCGAGTTTTCAGCGATGGCTTTACCTGTTGGGCTGTCATACAAATCGTTGACCGACTGCGTTACCGTTACAGCACTGCCGCCATATTTTCGAAATCGACGGTAACCCGTCTCGATGAACTTACCGACATCACCTTGAGTCAGCAGATCCCAAGCTTCGTCAATGAACACAATCTTGCGTCGATCCCGCTCACCTAAGTACATCTCTTGTTGGATTTGGTAGATAAGCTGAAGCAACACCACTTGTTGTAGATGCTTACGCCCCTTGAGTTCTTCTAACTCCAAAACGGTGAAACGGTTTTTGAAGCGAATATTGTTGTGGCCATTAAAGAAGCGGCCATATTCGCCCTTTGTCGTAAACGGATAGAGCTGCTCACCCACGTCTTGCACACGACGGTCTTCATGATTTTTTAAAGCCTCTGCCACATCATCAACTAACATGGCACGACCTTTTTTCTCCCACAGTTCACGTGTCTGACGCTTTAGATTGGCCATCTGAAAATCGGTTAATGACTGCGTAGGTGCGGCCATTGCGGCCAATAACCCAACCAGTACATCCGCTTCTTCGTCATAGTCCTCAACGATTTCAAACGGATTTAAGCAAATGCCACTGTCCCGCCCGAACTGTAAGAACTCTCCGTCATAGACTTCACACAGCTTTTCATAAGAGCGGCCAACATCAATCACCCAGCATTGCCCGCCTTCAGATAAGTAGGAAGAGATGATTTCGTTCACCAGGAAAGACTTGCCCGACCCTGATTGCGCCGCGATGCAACAGTTGTAATTACTGCCTGAGTCATAAAGGGACACACTCATGATCTGGCCATTGCGGGAAACAAAGTTAATCACCGGCGTGCCCGTGCCTTTCCAATCTGCAAACAAAGGCAATAGCGGGATCACATGCCGTGTCGCCATGGTCTTGAATCGAAACAAGTCGTTCATCGCCTGGCGATCAGCACCAAATGGCAAGGCATTCAGGAAAATGGGCAAACAGAAGTACTTGTCTTCCATCAGCTCAAATCCGAGTTCTTTGAAGTAAGTTCGAGCATTTGAAACAGAGCTGATGGACGCCTCTTCCGTCGGTGAAAACAGCGTTAAGGTCATGTTTGCCCGAATAGGACGATCACCTTCTTGCAAGGCTTCAAAAAGAACATCAAATCCCTTTTTCTTGGCTGCAAGCACCGGCACAAACTTGAGCATCGGGCCATAAGCCTGATTGACCGCCCATTGACGCTTCGTCTCTAAACGAGATCGCATCGCCTCAGCTGAAGGAAAGTGAATGGTGACATTCAGCAAAAAGCTGCCGCGTAAACCGCGACTGCCCGTCATCATATCGCCCGCAAAACTTGCGGCATGACCAAACCAGATCCGCTCAGGCAAGCGCTTAAACGATAAGGTTTTAACTCGGTAATCACCCAGCATCAGACCTTGGCTATCCACCTTGATAGCTCGGTCATAATCCAACACTTGCTCTCGAAGTGGTTTATCTGCCTCACTTCGAATTGGAGATGGATTACGCCAAGAAGCATCTTTTCCCCAGTTAAGCTGCGCACTTAATGCCGCGAGCCAGTTTCGGTCAGTCATCTCAGAGACGCGAAAACCAACCGTTGCCAGCGCTTGCGAGAAAGAAGCCCGAAGCGCGGATGCTCGACTCAACTCACGCTCCGTCGGTATAGGACTTTCCAAAGGCAATTTGCAGGTGACGATCAGTTGAAAGTTGCGTACCTGAGTCTGGGTCGATTCTTCTATCGGTTGAACCGTGCCCCCATCGAGGAAATCCGCACGTTTGCGAATCGACGCCCTGAGCAATGGATCGGATTGACGATGCCTTAAGCCCATCATGCGCTGAAGGTCGGTTTGAATATCAGGCGAGGCGTACAGGCCAAATTGCAGCAAAGTGTCTTTTGGCCAGTCGTTGTTGAGTAGAACATTAACCCTGTCTGCAACAGACTCATCACCACCAGGCAATGGGTCACATAGAAATCCAAAACCAACACTTTGGTCTTCCATGAAAAACAGTTGCTCATCGTCCGAATAGGCCAATACTGGCAAGAGCTCTGAAGCGCGTTGCCCTGAATACAGAGAGGCTTTCATTAACGCCCCTCCAACCAAGCAGAAAGATCATAAGGACGGCCTCGACTGATGCGACCATCATTGGCGACGATGAAAGGCACACCTTGAATGCCCAGGATTTGAGCCGTCACCAAGGTACGCTGCATTGGCTCTAAGTTGCAGGCATCATCCTGTTCTAGGTTACCAATCCGGCCATTGAGCAATGCATCGGTGGCCGCTTTCTTGTCACGCGCACAGCCAAGCTGGCGAACCTGACGCTCTGAATCAGGACCAAGCACTGGCACAGGGAGTATTTGGAAGGTGTATTCTTTGGTTAGCGGTAAAGCTTGTTTCAAAAGCTCATGGCAGTGCGGGCATCGTGGGTCAACAAAGACCACCACTTTCTTTTTGCCTTCGCCCAGCGTCAGTGGGTTCAAATCATCCATTTTTAAGCCAAGACGACTTAAGTCCAGCGTGTTCCCCGCTTCACGAATTTCTTCAAGACTGGTAAGCGGCTTTTTCGACCAGGCATCATAGAGCGTGCCATCAATGACGAACCGGCCACTGTCTGACATGAAAACAATACGGCCATTGCTTTCGACCGCTTTCATACCCGTGACAGGTAAAGAAACCATGCCGTCAATTCTGCCAACGGGCGACACTTCAGACACAGGTTCAGCTTGAACCAATGGAGACAGCGCAAGCGCCAGAATAATTGGAGATAGTTTTCGCATGAGGAGTCCTCGTTAATGTAAATCGAGGCTCCAGTCTATGCAGTTGTCCTATGTGGACTCGGTTAGATAGATTGAAGAATTGGATGCCTTGCTAGGGTGCCACTTGTTGTTACGCACTATTAGTTCAGATATAGCTTTCATTCTGGCAGCCTTACAGGCTTCCCCCAATTCATCTAGTTTATCTAAATCCGCTTTTTCACACTCTGGGTGTTAAAATTCATCACAGTGTAAACTAACCAAGTCCTTTTAATACCCCCAGAGGTCAAGTTGACAAATTTGACACCTTTTAGCGTCATTATTGTACACTTGCGCCCCATAAAAAATAAGTCTACACTTATGACATGTTTAAGTGTCATCCTTGATAACTAGAGGCGTATTGTGAAAAAGGCTGAGGCAATTAAAAAGCTCTTAGAATATGACAAGCGTGGTCGCTGTGTTTTTACTAATTCAGATCTGGCGAAAATCTTTCATCAAGATAATGAACGAGCATTGCGTGCGGGAATTAAACGTTTGCAAGACGATGGCTTACTCACCCGAATCATTAATGGTGTGTACTTATACAATTTAGCGCAGTCGAAAGGCAGCGATACGTTGGAGCAAATTGCTAAAACCATTCGGCGTGGAGAATATAACTACATTAGCCTAGAGTCTGCACTTTCTGATTTTGGAGTTATTTCGCAAATTCCAGTAGATCGCTTAACTGTTATGACAACGGGACGTTCCGGTGAATTCAAAACACCTTTGGGTACAATTGAATTTACGCATACGAAACGAGATCCAATGGATATTTTAGAAAATACCAGTTTAGTCGGCAGACCGCTTAGGTTAGCAACGAAACAAACTGCATACAGAGACTTAAAACGAGTTGGCCGAAATACACATTTAGTAAGCAAGGATGGGCTATATGAAAATTGATCAAGAAAATTTCGCGCAATTGGTAAATAAAGCAATGCAGGTTGAAAATGTATCTCATATGCGCTCAGTGATAGAGAAAGAGCTCTTACACTACGATATTTTATTTGCGCTAGAGAAAGGTGGACTTCTAGACAAACTAACTTTTCAAGGTGGCACTTCATTGCGCCTTTGTTATGGCGGCAATCGTTTCAGCGAAGATCTGGATTTTGCTGGCGGGAAGGATTTCAGCTCAGCGATGCTGGCAGACATGAAACATTGTATAGAAAAGTACATTGGCGAACGATACGGGCTTGAAGTGACAGTAAAAGAACCAAAGGATCTAAAGCAAGATCCTAAATATTCTGAATTGAGCATTGATAAGTGGCAAATAGCTGTAGTGACTTCTCCTGAGAGAAAAGATCTGCCAAAACAAAAAAATCAAAGTAGAAGTGGCAAACATTCCAGCCTATACAAGAGAGCCCCAACCTCTTCAAATAAACTATGATTTTTTGCCTGATGGATACAGTGATACGCTAATTTTGACAGAAAGCTTGGATGAAGTCATGGCGGATAAAATCATTTCCTTGCCTGCCACTACAAGGTATGTCCGCCACCGAGATATATGGGATTTAGCTTGGTTACAGCAACAAGGCGCGACACTCAATATGGACTTAGTTAAAAACAAGGTGTCAGATTATAAACTTGAGCACTTCAACAAAATGTTGGATAACTTTCTCGACCGACTTCCTGATATTGTATCTAGTGAAGCGCTCATTGCAGAAATGAAACGTTTCTTACCAACAGATGTATTTGATAGA
The DNA here is from genome assembly GCF_000315055.1 of Paraglaciecola polaris LMG 21857. Lineage (GTDB taxonomy): Bacteria > Pseudomonadota > Gammaproteobacteria > Enterobacterales > Alteromonadaceae > Paraglaciecola > Paraglaciecola polaris. Next base: position 26,013 of record NZ_BAER01000051.1, read on the forward strand.
ACCCTAGCTCAGGATAAGTTTCAAGTTTACCTGCAAAATACTTTGGCGAAACTATTTAAAACTGTGAGTAACGAATTACTAGGCAACGTTACTAATAATGAGTTTAGAATGTAAAAAATTGGGTCTAAAAAGCAGTGACTTTGTAGACCCAAACCTTTTAAAGGTCTCTATTAAGTTTATCAGGTGCCCAGTAAAACGGCGCTGATTGCTGGAACTGTTGTGCCAATGACTTCTTGAGTGCTGGCAACAACAGGTAAGGTTGCAGACATAACACTTTCAACAACGGTTGGCGTATTGTAGAGACCCATACCGCCACCAATGCCCAAGGCAAAAGCCATCAAGCTTTGGCGAGCGATACCGCCCACAATACCCACCAGTACCATGGCTCCCGCTACGATCCGTCCCAAAGTACCTTGGGTCCAGTCTTTTAGGGTATCCCACACATCGGTGAAAGCATCACCACCGGTGCCCGCAAATGAGGGCTCCGAAATCATTAACGCCATTAAACCAAGCGCACCAATGGTCATTAGGCGCTGAGTTTGAATGGTGCGAACTGCATTTGTCATTCGTTAGTTTCTCCGTAGATACTCAAGTTATCGCGCTTACCATCAGCTCCCGCTGAGGCAGAATCGCTTTGAGTCTGAAGTGGACGTAGCACTGGCGAAACCGTTCGAGGTGCTGACACCCCAATATCCCACCGGCGCGGTTCAATTTCGGTAAACACGTAGCTGGATAAATTCAGATCTCCACGGTCATCCTCCCAAGGCGCAATCCAAATCCGCATTACCCTTGAAGGAATGCGAATAGGTGCAGATTGCTGCGTCTCAGGTAATGCTGGATGGCTCAGCAGTCCTGTCTCTAAATCAGATTGTGAATACCCAGAGGGAGAACCAATTCGAGTCGCCACAGCATCAATCGTCTTGGGTGCAGCGCCATTACTGGTCAGCTCATAGACTTCACGAGCGGATAAACAGCGCACACCGTCAGGCATACCTGGGCATCCATATTCACTACTCCCAAGACCCAATGAACTACAGCCAGACAATAAGGTTGAGCCGACTGCCAATAAAAGTAATCCAGCTTTAGACCACTGTTTTGACTGGTGCTTTGGGTTGTTCTGCATTGATGTCGTCATGGTTAACTCTCCTCTGGATACACATCTTATTGTCTGAAACGGACTTCGATCGGTTAGCAACATGCAGGATTTTTTCATCTTCTTGCACCTCCCCCTTGCGAAGTGGCCAACGACAACGAGGCACCACGAGTGACGATTACTTCAATTTTCCTTGCAGCGTCTATCTCTATGACTGGGAACATATTTTCAGCCATGTCCAAATAGAACTTGGCCACTCGATCCAATGCTTTACCTGTGCCTTTAATCGCAGCGCCTTGTAATGCTTCTTGGCTCATGACTTGCTGGTACAGCTGAGTATCACCGGCATTACCCGTCTGAATCGTCGGAACAGGATTTACATCAAATGCGCCAGCCAAGCCCTGAAGGAATCCGGCCATCATCGATTTGGCCACCAGCTGGCCTTGTTTCGACACCAATCGGCCACGAATACCGGCTTTGCCGTCTTCACCCACGGCATAAGAATCCAGTCGTGTTTCAATGACGCCACCATCTTCTCTCACACATGAAATGGTCTCGCCTCGCAAATAAGCACGCTCAGAGCTCAAATCACCGTAACCTGCGGCGATCAAGAAACACTCTTTGATATCCGCTCTAAATCGGTTGGGTAAAATGGCTTCCTTTTGAATCCTCAGCAATGCAGGAAAAGGCTCGCGTCTTGCGGACTCGTGAGTAGGAGCATCCAAACCTGTGATCAAAGTACCTGAGATGATGCTGCCCGCCGGTAGATACAAAGGCGGCGCTTCTTGCACAACAACCTCTGGTTCAGCAACCACTTCAGGCTCAATCATACGAATCGTGATTGGCGGCAATGGAACATCTCGTGCTCGTGTACCGTGGCCATTGGCTGGCTGCTGATAGAGCGGATCAGGCAGCGGCGCATTGGCAAAATAGTCGTCTGGGTTAGACGGCAGAGGCTTTTCGTCTTTGGGTAATTCCATGGCAGATAAAGGCACTTCAAAACGGCTATTTGTGCCTTCAACTGCTGCATCACCTCCTGCGCGAACATCATCAAGTTCCGCTCTAAGGCGGGCCAGCTCCGCATTGACCTCACTTGGTATAGAAGGCGAACCTGGGCTTAGCCGTCCTGAATCGACGTCACGACGCAAGCGCTCAACTTCACGACGTAACTGTTCATTGCGCTCACTAAGTAGTTTTACGTTCGCAGCCAAACTATCGACCCCAACATCACGAGTATTGGTATCCGTAAGAATGTGCCGGATTGTTTCCTGCCGGTTCCGACTACTTGAGCCATCGTCAGGATTAGGTGAAAACACCATCACCATAAGGATGAGACCACCAGCAATACCAGCAACCGATAGACCCCGCTTCATGTTCGGGCTCATTTGTTCCCATTGTGCTTTCATCGTTACTTACCTCCCACAAGAAGCGAAGGTCGCTGACTTTCCACTGGTTCTTCACGATGATTGCGAACAACCACATACAACTCAGTCTTTTCACCCGGCAACAAGATATTGCGAGGCCAGTAGGCGCTTGCCACTATATCTGGTGCATGACAGGCTATTTCACTGGCTTCTATCGGCTCATCGGCAAAGCTTTCAACCAGTCCTACAAAGACGGTGAAATAATGGCCTGTCACAATTTGCCCCTGCTTAAAACCAAACTTTAAGCCCGGCTGAAAACATTTCGGGCTTGTGTCAGTTTGGCCAGCTAAACGGATGTCATAGCCTTGTGGTAACTCATTTAGTGCAAGGCGTCTGAGTAAATCACGTAAGCTATCGACGTATGGCTGAGCCGTTTCCCAAGTGGCGGCTTTTCGGTTCACGACGCCCTTAATGGGCCACTGCTGACCATCAATCGCTAAGGTGATTTCACGCGGTGGAATACGACGAGGTACTAAGGTGACTGATAATGCGGGCGCTTCCTGACCAGGCGGAGTGATGTAAAGTGAAACCGGTGATTCTTTGTCCGTGGCCACATATACAACATTCCCCTTAATTTGCGTCTGAGCATCACTGGTTGTTCTCACCTGAGGCGATTCAAACGGCGTCACAATCCGATTCAGATGCCCAAGTGCGACAGGGATCAGTTCATTAACCCCCGGTGTCATCAGTAACGTTGTTGGCGCATCCGCTGCAACCGTATTGCTTTGAACCGGTGGATTTGCAGTAGCAGACTGCTTCATCACACTGGCTGGTACAATCGGCAATTCCACGTCTGCATACGACGCTTGAGATAACAGGACGCCACTCAAGCTCATTGCGATTAAGCTTGGTGTCATCCATCGACTAATTTTGGTTCGCATCATTCACCCTCCGGTTTTGCTCTTGGGTCAACTTTTCACGAACTCGCTTCGTTCTAGCTTGCCCCTCATACGTATCCATCCAACTGAGCTTTGGACGGTATTGCTCAATATCGATATCAAACTCATAGGTGCGAGTTTGGCGCTGTTCATCTCCAGATGGTCCAGAGACCAAGGAATAACCGGTCACAAAGACATGGCCGGTTTCATACTCATACTCCACTTGTCTGGGTTGGAATTTGAGCGTGACTCGGTCTTCCCGGATTTGTCTTGCCTGAATCTCCAGTGCATCGACCACTTGCTGGTACACCGCTGGAGAAAGTAGCGGCTCAATAGCAACCCGGATAAAAGACACATTACCCGGCGTCACGTTGCCCATAAGCTCAGCCAGGTAGAGTCCCCAGGATTCAAGGTAAGGTTGAGTGGCTTGGTTTCGTGACACTTCAGCCGTTTCAGACAAGGTTGGCGGTTGAATGGCTACCACGGTATTGCGAGAAAATGCTGCTACCGCAAGCAGCAAATTAGATAGCACCAGTACTGCAATCAGAAACCGTTGCCATCGGTTCTCTAATTGCGTGCCTTGCCATGATTTTAAAAACACGTCGAACTTCACGGCAGATAGCTCCTGATAAATGGGTTAGGGATCGTCTTGGCTTTGGTTGGCAACAGTCCGGCCCAGTAGATGGCGTGAAGAATAAAACCATCTGGGCGACCATCACGAAAGCGCCGATAGAGTTTGGTTGTCACCAACCCCAACAGGCATAAAACCAAGGCATTACCGGTAAAAATGCCGATCACTAGCCCCAACAGAATGGGAGCCATCTCATCGGCACTCCAAAGCAGGAAGTGCGGCGGGTCATCGATATAGGACGGAATACTCACAGGTTCCATAGTCACTCCTCGTTGTTTGAATTGAGAAGTGAAGAATGCCTTGAGATTGACAGGTTCAGTGGTCAGCTAGATGCCGAATTCTTGAAGGTTTTGAGGTGGCTTTGTGATTCTGCTCTTACAATCATATTGATATCGTAAGCTTAAGGGTTACTATTAGTTCTTGGTAATTGGCGCATTACATTCAGATCTAACCGACGTGAAGCAGAACTACGAGGATTATCACTCATGACAATGCATAACCCTGCTCACCCTGGTGAGATATTAAAAGAGATGGTCATCGAGCCGTTGGAGTTGACGATTACCGATGTTGCAGAACACTTGAATGTAAGCCGTAAAACTCTATCCAAGGTATTGAACGGACTAGGTGCAATCACTCCGGAAATGGCTGTACGCTTGGAGCTGGCTTTTGCTAAGCCCTCTGCTGAGCACTGGTTACGCCTGCAAAGCGCTTATGACTTGTCAGTACTCAAAAATCAAAAGGCCTCGTTACACGTCCAGCCTTATGAACTAGCATTGGGATAAAATTTATGTCTCTAAAAACATTGAAAGGAAAGGCACTTAAAAATCAAAGTGTTGCACGTGAATATCATAAACTAAGTCGAGAATTTGCACACATCGAACGGAAAATCACACGCAAAAATGCTCGAACACACACCTTAAGCAGCTAGTTTAAAATTGTCTCTGGTTCTATCGGAGCACACCATCAATGTGCGTTTTTTTAACTCAAGTGCGCCAGCTTATACCGAGTACTCCTGCCCCCAGCATCACTTTTTACCAAGCAACCAAGCTCGACCAAAGCCGCTAAATGACGAGACGCGGTTGGCTTACTCACTTTCGCCACTTTATGATATTGCGACGTATTAATGCCTTGGTCAAAATCCCCATCAAGCATTCGATTGAGCACTTTTACTTGTTCCGAGGACAGTCGCGTTTGATCGACATTTCGCCAGAAGTTTGTTTTAAAAACCGTTTGGTCGATTTCTTCGAGCACATTGGTGAATGTTTCACCTAAGGTGTTTAAAAACCACATAAGCCAAGCAGTAATATCAAGTTCACCTTTCTGGGATTGCTCTAATATTTCGTAGTAGCTTTTACGGTTGGCTAAAATCGCCACTGACATTGCATAGAAACGGACTGATTGACGCTCAGCCTGGGCCAGTGCTAAATCAGTAAGTAAGCGGGTGATCCTGCCATTGCCGTCATCCAAAGGATGGAGCGTCACGAACCAAAAGTGAGTTATCGCAGCTCTAAGCAATGGGTCTAGAGCGGGGTCCTCACGAGAGTCATTAAACCAGCGGATAAACACGTCCAGTTCGGACTCAAGCACATCTCGGCTTGGCGCTTCAAAATGCACTGTGGGTTTATCAATCCTACCCGATACTACCTGCATAGGCTCATCCCCACGTAACCGCCCCCCTATAACAGGGTTGAATAAGGTGTAACCCTCAGGAAACAGCCGTTGATGCCATTGCAATATTCTCTCAAGTGAGAGCGGCGAGTCTAAATTCTCCACCGCATCTAACATTATTTCTGCTAGGCCATCTGTGCGTTCAGTGGTTGGAAATGGTTTGTCTTCAGAAAGACCAAGCTTATTAGCCAAGGACGAACGAACAGAAAAAGCATTGAGCTTCTCACCTTCTATGGCACTCGAATGAATAATGTTCGCCAATAGCGTGTCTAACATACTTTGCCTTTGGTCTTTAGGTTGGCTCGACATCTTGCCCAACAACATTCCTTGGTGAAAGCGAATGTCGCGTAACTTGGGTTCAATGACTTTTTCATCCCAGATAAAGTTCGGCCAGTCAGCTTGTTGCCAGATCCACATCTTGTCGCCTTTTTGATTTAAATAACAGTCTTTTCAAATCATAACATGATTGGAATAAAACTCACAATCGAATCAATTCATGATATGAATAAGTCAGATATTCATATCACCCTGTCTTGGTGGCCATTAACCGAGGCCTCAAATCTTCTTCTGCAAGTGACTTAACGCCAACCCCGCCATCAATGCTAAACCGATGATCAGCGACGGTAACACCACCGGTGGAATAGCCAGCGGGGCGAACAATCCCATAAACAGCAAAATGACACCTGAGCCCAGGATAATCATGCTGTAGCGGTGAATGATAGGGCTCGAAAAATCAAAGGTTGTCTTCTTAATCTTCCAAGTCATTAAGCCGTCCCACAGCGCCGGTAACATGAGAATAAGCGCAAAGGGCAACCAGACCATCAGCAACGCAAATCGCGTGAACACTTGGTACAACACATCAAAAAATGACTGAATACGGTCTTCTACCCAGACAAACCAAAAGCCTCCCATGTTCTCCATCCCTTTAGAGCGTAGTCGCTGTTCTTCAGTGGGGATTAGAAAATCTCGCACAGATTGCTCCATCTGCGTATCCACAATCCATGATTGATACCAACCATGACTAGTTTGACCAATCCAATAGCTTGTTTGTGCGCCCAATTGATTTTGGATCATCTGCTTCTCTTTACTAATGACCCGGCCAGTCCAATCACCGGGCACTAACACGCCAATGGCAATAATCTCCAGCATCAGTGCCAGACACAGCAGCCAAACCGACTTATGCTTGCTCATGCCAAATATCCTCTTCTACTCGGGCCAGCATGGCTGCAACGGTTGGCGTCACAATCCGGGCTTTAATCACTTGTTGAAGCCGCTTTGTCGTCGTATGACCACTGACATAACGCACCTCGATGCGTCCTTCTGCCAAATACGCCATCCGATTTGGACGATTACGCATCCAGGTGTGGAAATACACACCATCTACGGCAGCCCACTCGAAATGGTCAGGATCACGCAGGCGAATACCCGTTAAAGCACTGGCGGCAGTCCAGGTAAGCGCCTCAATGAAATGCCAAAGGCGAACACTGTCATCATCACAACTGACTTCTTCATAACTACCCAAGCCATTGCACAGACACAAATCAAAGATGGAATGGCCATCTAACGTGAGCGCATCCGTTAAATAGTCCGCCAAACAGTGTACTGAAGCCAAAGCATGAGGCCAGTCGGTTTCAAGCAGTCTTAAAGCTTCCTTGAACTGAGGGTTATGTTGCTGCCACTGAGCGAGCATTTCTTTACTGGTAAGTGTTGTCATTTTCAGACAGACAGAATGATGCATACAGACTCCTTATGCTGCCTGTGTAGAGCTGGTTAATATAGGAATGCGACCTTTGATCACACGGCCACCTGAAAGCTTGGCGATGTACTCCAGGTTGGGAAGCTGGCCTAATAACTGCGGTGGAAACATATCGCCTTCTTCCTCCATCAAGCGTTCGCCATGATTGCCGGTAAACAACGCGGGGCTGTCCGAGTTGGACGACATACCCTGAGTTTGCATGATGTACTGCAACCGAGTCTTTGGCAGATTGTCAGTAATGTACTGCTGGGTTTCGGCGTCCATCACCCGAAGGGCTATCAAGTTGTTGATGTTGCCTAACACCTGGCGAGCCTTAGCTTCGCTGCCTGTACGAGCGGCAAAGTCAGCAAAGGTCTGAGTAGCAATCACACAACGCATTTTTGCGCCACGGCCTTTGTTGAGCAGTTGAATGAAGGGATCGTTGACGACTTCAGCCGCCTCATCGATGAAAATATTTACGGGACGATTTTCAACACCATAGTTATAGCGGTCACCGGCCACAGCGGTAAGATCGGATAAAAGCAACGAACCAATGGCGCTGCCAACCATGGCGTCGGTTAATGAATCCAACCCGATATAGGCCACTTGGGCATTGTTGATAATACGGCCAGAATCCGTAATTAACCGGCTGTCATCCACGTCGTTTGCAATCGGTGATAGCAATGGACCTAGTTCACTTGATGTGAGCATATTGAGCACCGGCATCAATGAAGCTACCATCTTGGAATAGTGGGTTCTATCATGCTCAAACATGCTCAAAAGGCCTTCCAAATCGGTATTGGCGGCAACGGGCTGAATGCGTTCGTAGTAAAAAAGCAGCATCGCCATAGCTTGTTTAGCCAAGGTATTGGCCTTTTCAGTAAAGCGCTTGATCTCCACACTAAAGTTCGGATATACCTGCTCACCCCAGGCTGTGACGGCTTTTACTACCAAGCCTTCTGGGCCACCTTCCAAGAATCGTCTCAGTGTTTTCAGATCAGGACGCTGTGAAGTAAGCAACAAACCTTGCACGATGTTATTCAGTGCCATTTGGCCAAAGGCTTTAAATGGATCAGCACCGGTTTCAGATGGGATTAATGCCGCAATTCGGCTGGCAATTTCAGTGCCTCGGTTAAAGTTTCTCAGGGGATTAAGACGTACTGAATGCTCTGGAAAGCCCGGATGAAAATACACAAAGCGCTCAGGACTACCGGCGGAAATACAGGCTCGCTGCGCATTATCCTTAAGTTCCTTGTCTCCCTTAGGGTCAATAATAATCACGGCTTCATTACGCAAAATGGCCTGGGTGATCATCGCATCAAAGCATCGGGTTTTCCCTGCCCCGGTCGTGCCGACAATTAAGGTATGCCCCTCTGTGTGACCAACTGACTGGTACACATCTTCTTCTTTGGGCTCAACACCATGAATCCAGGTCGAACCCATTTGCTTACCGTGCCCCTGGTTAAGCAAGGTTTGCTTATCCCGCTTTAAGATTTCATAAGCGCGTTGAGCATGACGTTGGTCCCACTCAAAGCCATACCCTAACCACAATTCATCAGGATGTTTTGCCATCACCTTTTGTAAATGCGACAGCGCCATAAAAGCCAATGGTTTGCCTTTTAGCCCCTTCTGCAACTTATAAAGACGGTAAGCCTCGGGCAGGCGATACAACGCCATGCCCGAGGAAATCCCTGTCATCCACCAAAATGGTTCGGGCGGTAACTCTGTCAGCATTTCTGCGGCAATTGCCCCAGTTGCTCCAACCAGCCAACCTGCTACTGCCATGGCTTCATAGTTCGTGCGCCAGGGCATCTCATATGCGTTTTCTTTCATTCATGCTCCGCAAAATAACCGTTTACAATCCGCTTAACTTCAAATGGATTAACGTTTAGCGTGAGCGGTAAACAGAACCGTTTCCCCCTCATCAAACTGGCATTGGTCACTGGCCGAGATCCCCCGAAGTAGCTGTCCGGCTGGAATGCCATGCTCATTGGCGACTTGGCGTAAGGTTTGAATCGTGACGCGAATACCATCGGCACTATGATCCACGTCTGGGTAATTGCCATCGGTCAGTAAGATGGGCAAATCTTTCACAAAATTAACCATCTGTTGGCGCTGCGCGTGTTTGGGGTCTGTACTTGAGTTCGCATTGGGCGCAATCGGCTTTTGCTTACGCTCCGCTCTTGTGGCGGGCTCTTTTGCTTGGGCATTGGTTGTCTCGGTTCGACTCGGACGCTGTAAAGCCTCTTCGTTCTGAATTGCTGTCACTGATTCTTCGTCTTGTTTAGAGATGTCTATCAGTGCAGTAAGCCCTTTAGAAATCGATACTTTCAGCAGCAACCCTTGCTCCTGAACGCCATCTTTCGTAGTAACAGTTCTGGCTTTACGTGTCGGGTTTGCGGGATCTAGTTCAAGCCAATCTAATTGACTGAGTTCAGCAAGCAGTTTTCGGGGAGCACACCAATGTCTTACGGCATCGGGATAGCGGATCAGTATATGTTCACCAACCATAACCAACGCACTGCTGGCCTCTGGGAGCCACGCCAAAGATTCAGGGAGATTCAATGCTTCTTCATCGTGTCGGATTACATTACTTGCGATAGCGGCATCGTTTGAATCGTTAGGCTTTTCGCATTCATCACCTGGAGCATTTTCAGTTGCCTGGGGGTTATTAACATCACTGGCATGACGAAGTTCATCATCTTGGTCGGACGGTTTTGTCGATGGCGACTGTGCCGAATTGCTATGTTCGATTGATGATGACGCTTCAGGCAAATCTGGATGTTCACTGGAGCGAATCTGTGGCTCTGCTTGTGTTTGCTGTGTTGCTTCCCACTCAGGTTTACTAAACAGTGTCACACCAATTGGTACATTCGAGCTGAACAATAAATCGGCCTCAACTATATGCAGCATGGGTAACCAAATTGGCTTGCCGTCTTTGATCAGTACTTCAGGGGCAAGGCTTTCATATCGCTCATTTGAGGCGGATTTAGTGGCCAATCCTCGCTCAATGAGGATGTCCGCAAGGGTATCGGGATCTCTTGGAATGCCGGGTATCTTGTCTTTGGCCAACAGCTCAATGATTTCCTTAGCCGCGCTTTTCCAGACCAGGTAAAGATTGGTTGATTGATTCGATTTTCGTACCCAGACTCTGGCGTCTCGCTGATTGACCAGCCACTGCGAACCGGCAAGTAATCGCCTCATGGCATCAAGTAGATAGCGTTCAACTGGGACACCAATGGCATTGTCGTCAACGGAAATTCGTTGAGCTTTCAGGTCTCGCTGGACACTGCTTTGGTCAGCTTCAATAACCAATTTAGACAGGACATGCTCGGGATCGGTATTGCCAATTGCCTCCAGCATAGCTTGCAAAATCTCAGGGCCCGGCTGGGTTAACCAGGCGAGCAACTCAGGTGTCATCACCCGGTTTAACACCAGAATTGAAAATTGCTCGTGCCGTTTGCACCGTCCGTCGCGCCAGCGAATGAAATAGCGTTCAATGCGGTTATTAGTGGCCCACTGGGATAAGGTTTCTAAAAATGGGTTCCACTGATAGCGTCCATCTTCGTCTGTGATGGACAAGTCTGAAACAGGCTTACCAATATCATGGAACAAACCGCCTAATGCCGCCGCAACACGCCACCTTGGTTCAAGCTCTTTTTTCTCAACCGGTGTGCCACTGGCAACGAAGATGATCCCTTCAGCAGCTTGTGCCGCCCAGAAAGCAACTTCCAACGAATGACGTAATAAACCACCAGCACCACTGTGATGATGATGCTCAGAAGCTGGCAACAAGTGAACATAGGACGCCAGATGATCAATGCAGGGTTGAATTAGCCTTTGAAAATCACGCTGGTTGAAGCCAAGTACCTGACGCAGTTTGGCTATTAGCTCGTCTTGTGTGGACTGCAAATCCTCGGGTGACGCTGCTGGCAACCCCTTCAGGAATGGCGGATAGCGTGGAATGTCTGCATCCAGTTGAGATGAAAGCTCTGGTAGTGCTTTGGCTTGAAAAAATAGGTTTTTGAACATAGTGAACCTCCGACACGATAGTGTGAAGGTTCAAACAGAGTTGTTTAGTTCGATAGCTTCAAGAATCTTGCATCAAACTGCCATGTCATTTTCAGGCCACCAAGAGGCTAACAGCCTGCTATCAATGTTTTACGAGGTCTTTTGATGGATACTTTAGTTGCCATGTTTCAATTAGAAATAACGCTGCGGTACTTGCTGAGTGAATAGCTAACTTGGCTATACGGGCATCTAGTCGGGTGTAACCCCGCTCTCGACCATGAGCATCACCACCATGTGTTCGCAGAGCTCCGATACCTTCAACAATGGTTGCCAATCCAGATAGGACCTTTCTTACGTCATCAGCAATTTCTGGATTTACATTAATTTCACCAGGAGACAACCCTAGTGGTCGCTTTACTGAATCAAACAATCCCTTAATATCTTTCTTCTTAGGAAGTTCAAAGCCAAGTTCAATTATGATCGAACGGCACACACTCTCTAACGTAGAACAAGCCGATGTGACTGCACTTTCCGGATCACGAAAGGCGCTTTCCAGGGCTCTATCAAGGTCCCTAGATACCGTATCCATATTCAAAACTTCGGCTTTGGTTGAAAGCGTTGCTAACACTGAAGCACTAACACCTGTTTCAATTTTAGCTAAAATTTCAAACAGCTTTGCCTTTTCCTGTGGGTCTTCGGGTTTGTAATCACATTTATACTGCCAAAGTTTTCTGAGTACTTGGCCAACCAAGTAACCATCCTCTAGCTCAATAAAAGATCTTAAACGTTTAGCCTTTGAGCCTCCATTAATCTGGTACTTCTCTTGGGTAATATCAATGCTCAACTCATCTTCAAAATACTCAGCCATTGTCCTATCTGAAAAATCTAACAGATAGCCATCTGACATCTCGAAAATTTTATCTATTGTTCTAATCTCAGAACCTTTTAGTTTTGGCATGAGTAATCCTCCCTAACCATACAACACTGTCCCGTCATGTTGTTAGCCAAATAAAGCCTTGATAAGCAGATATGGGTACCGAAATTAATGCACTAGCCAATGCAATTGTCTTAGCCAACCGGCTTTCAAAAAGCCTATCAATGAGAACGCCCATACCCTTTGAGTTCGTTTTAAGTTTTCCCTGAGCTAGCTTATCGATTACTTTCTTATAAAAACCGGTCTTACACAGCGTAGAGTTATGCATTTTAATGAATTCATTACTCTTGAAAGCTTCTACTTCTTCCGCACCAGTTAAAAAGTGTCGATGGATACCACCATTCAAATTCATCAATGACTTTAATCGAGGATCTGCAACGTAGCCGCTACCATAACGGTCAGACAAAATATCATTGAGATTGATTCGTCTTTCAACAGGAATTACCGCCATATCGGTTTTACCAAGCACTCGGTATCGATGCTCTAAATGTTCGAAACCGTAAGTCAGATTACGCATATTCCAGTGAATCCAGTATCTATCTCGACGATCACGGACGAATTCATTGAATTTACTTAGTAACGCACGCTCAATATCATCGAGACGTTGATGGATTTCGTCTCGGCTGATACCAAGTTCTTCAGCAATAGCATGAATAGAAAAACTTACTGTCTGATCTGTAGATAGATGCAGTACAGCAATCGAGGTAATTCGAGGAGATAAGCCGTCGTTATCATCATTCAAGCTTTGGCAAGAATAGTGAATAATGTAGAAATTCTGAGGTGTGCGCTTTACCTCACGAATGAATTCTTTGCTATTAACGATAGTCAATTATCTTACCCCAACAATATTTAAAATCAGTCAAGCAGTATGCTTTTTTGCATAAGCATCTGATTATTCTGATAAAATGGAACATCTGTATTGCCAAGAACTGTTGGTGGTACATTTGTTAGCTCAACTAGATTATCCATTGGAACAACAACCGTCTTCGCGCCATTCTCAGACAACATTGTTATCTTGTCTGCAAAGTTAATTGACCTTTCAATCGCACCGCCAACGGATATATTACCCAACACTGCAAGGCCAGCCTTTAGGTTCTTTTTGTACAGAGCAGACACGATTGCGATATAAACCGCCGAACCAATTCCCGTTGATATTGAAGCCCCCAGCATATTGGTTACTTGGATAGTGATATCGTAATTTTTAAGCGAATGCTGTTCACTTAAAATTGTTTTTTCATTAGCTTTAATATACTGGTAGGTATTCTTGATATTTTCTTTTACTCCGGTGTTACTTACACCAGAAATATTGAGTTTCCCAGAACCCGAGGTAGTAACAGCTTCAATACGCACGAGCGCGACATTGTCACCATCACTAGTACTGGTGTAACAAACACCAGGCGGCAGTGGCGTATTTTCGATTAAGTGAGATCCCTTTTCCTCAGGCAAGCCAACAAAGTGCTCTTCCTGCGTTTCTTTATCTATGTAAGAAAAATTCGTATCCCAAAACTCCATTCCACCGATTCGCTTTAACTGTTCTTTCACGCGACGTCGCATTTCAAGAGCAATCTCGAGGTATTCGCGTACATCTTCCTTGGTGTATTCACCATTCGGATGAAGCAATTTAATCAGACCTGATACCGTCTTTTTCACAGGTTTGGTATCACGTTGCTTCAAGTGTGAACCTAATGAAAAAAAGTTTTCGAGAGCATCAGTGTATGTAACGCGACGAAACGACTTCAATGCTTCTGAGAAGTAGTCTGTACTGAAACCAAAATTAGATGTGAAGTGCTTAGGAGCAAACTTGATCATTTCCCACCCAGGTAGATAAAAATGAATACGATCAAGGAATGCAGTATCGTTATTCACTTCATCAGAAAGAGGACTAAATAAGTGAGATGTTTGCAATACCGTCTCAACTGGTTGATTTATATTGCCGTTTAGGATTATTGAAGCAACACCAGTGATTTCACCTCCTGCACCAGCTCGCGAAAACGAGCCAGACTCCATATAGTCCTTCATTAAAGGAACAGCATCCTTTTCTTTGAAGATCTTGTCCGTTGCCTCATCGAAACATATCGCATCCCATTGACCAACGGCACCAACTTTGCCAGTAGAACCGTGAACAAAGAGCTTGGCAACTGTCCCTTGTCCACCTGATATAAGCACGGCATAAGGTGTAAGCTCTTTAAAAACGAACGACTTACCTGTTGACCGCGGACCTAACTCTACAAAGTTAAAATTACTCTCGACCATTGGCAGCAGACGTGCAAGTAACAGCATTTTTACGCGGGTTGTCATCCCTTCAGCATCAGGCTCATATCCACAGCTACGTAGTAATACATTCAGCCATTCATCTCTCGAAAACTCATTCCTTTTCTGGATAATCTTACTGTTATCAAAAGTCGACAGTTGAATAGGCTTTATATTTGTCACTACAAACGGATATATGTTTTGACCGATTCTTATGTCGGGGTCATATTCGACGTCAATAATGGCCCAGATACCGCCCATCAGCATCTTCTCATGCTCTTTCACAAGACCATCACGGATATTACCATTGATAATGTTGCTATTTTGAAGCTGAGCCCAATAGATATCTTTTTTCGAATCCAGTTTGACAGAAATCTTATCGATTATTTTAAATCGACCTTTTTCTCTTATTTTAGAATGTATTAGAGAACTTTCTTCAGGGTTAACGTAGTGCTCGCTAAGAATTTTCTTAACGTTTTCCATGCCTACTTTAATTTTTTCTTCATCATCAGTAGAGCAGGAATTAGCAATTAAATATTCCAATACAAACACCGGTACGTTGGCACCAACTTTTACCATACGCACTAAGTCTTTCTTTACCACATAGCCTCGAAAGTGCTCTAACAACTTGTGATCTAAATCGTTCAAAACGGCCATCGCCTATTCCTCTATCGCATTCTTTAACATAACTGGCCTTAAAATAATCCGCCAAGGTCGCGGTCGTTATTCTTTTTAATAAGAACACGATCAAGCTGCTGTTTTGTAATCGCGTCTACCAGTTGCACTTCTAACTCTTCATGGCCATCAAAGGTGTACTCTTTAGTAACGTGACCATTACTCTGCACGGTAATAACATCGCTCTTATTCACTTGGGTTTTGTTAGCAAAGAACAACAACATCACTTTACGGTCAAGCGTGAACATATTTCCTTCACCAGATTCAGCCCGCAGTTTTAGCTGGTACAGCTCTCCAGTTACACTGACCAAGTCATGCTTGTTCGCAATGGTTACAGGCAGCTCTCCCATAACATCACTTTTTTGCTCCCAACAAAAATAAGGCGTCACCAACTCCTGAGGTGCTAAACCGCCATGCGCAAAGCCATAAGTGCCAGGGGTTTTGAACGGGTTCATGCTGCGGGCGAAGTAAAGGTAGTTGTAATCTTTGTAGGCCTTTGCTACTTCAATAAACTGAGGTATTAAACTTTCTTGCTTGTCACTGGTCCAGATAAAGCGCTCGTCAATGTAGTTTTGCCCTGAAGGCTTAACCACTATCTTATCGGCTTCACTTAGCAAGCCAGTCAACACGAAACCATGGTCGGTGATTAAATACACTTTTCCATAGCCGATATTGAGCAACTGATTAATCTTTTCAGCAAAAAAATCGATAGATTCTGGGAAGTATTTCAGCGCCTTATGATTGAGCTTATCACCCATGTCATCAATATCTTTATAGGTACAAATTAGCACCTGACCCGATAGTGGCTGATCACTTACCTCATCAAGACGAATGTAATCAATATCAATGTGTGAATTTTGGGCTGCAAGATACTTTTCTCGCTTATTTTGCACGGCATCAATCACACCATTTGCCATGTAAATATGGCTCATGTTGTTTTCAGTTTCGGATGGACAATCAGCTAAGATATGACGGCGAGTAAGTGTACTATGGCTACCAAGTTGCTTAACCTTGATAGCAACCTGCTCTGCAATTTCATAGGCTACGCCATCGCCTACAATCACGGCTATTTTGCTGTTCTTTCCTGGGCGATCAATTTGGATATCACGGTCAATAATGGATTGTAAAATGCCAGTTTGATCTTCCCGGTACTGACTAAAATACTGGAACCACTTATCTAAAAACAGCGTAACGTACTCTTTGTAAAGCTCTTGGAAAGGCTCAAGGCTGTCACGTTGTTGCATAAATTCGGTGTACAAATTACGTATGGCAGTATCAAGCGGGCAGAAATGTTTTTTGTAAAACTCAACACATTCAGCAAAGCTGCTTAAATAGGCCATATCCTTCGGATCAAAGTCGAGCAAAGTAATAATGTCGTTCCAAAACACAATGCCCAGCGCTTGTGCCTGTTTGCTTTGATGGCGTTGTTTCAGCCTTGCAACTAGTTGTGCTGACTCTCCTTTAGTCAAAGATTTATTAGCCAGTTTATTGCCTAATTCCTTTAACCAAGCTTCATCCACCTGCCTAAATGGGTGGTCGGGATTGATCTGCCAGATAGCACTGCTGTTAATAAACGCTGAATCCAACTTATGTTTGGCGAGGTATGAGCCAAATGAATTGCGATAACTCACCGAATCAAGCCAGCTGTTGTAAACTGATAACAACGTTTTATCACAGTCATTATCCGCCAAGCCCTTTAACATCGCAGATACAACTTCAGACGCTAGGGTAGATGCAGGTTTATCGATATATTCTTGGCCTAGCAGCTCATTAACCTTGCGGTAAAAGGTTTCACGCAACTGTGCGTCGTATTTTTCAGTGACATAGTTTTCGGGATCATGAACAAAGGGCAGCAGTTCCTTGTCTAAATCAAAGATTTCAGAGGCCCCTTTGTGGCTTAAGTCCATCCAGTAGGTACGATCTTTACCCACACTCACTTTTGCAGCAGCGATCAACTCGTCTTTCGGCAAGTTAATATTTAAGTTTAAGGTCCGGTGAACCTTATCCTTGATGTAGTTCTGCAAATAACGAATTTCGATGCAACCATTGGTCTCACAGTACTCGCGTACGAAGGTTAAGTCTTCTTTGCTGAGTTGCGTATAGATAACGTACTTGTGCTCAGATTCAGGATGCTCTTGTAAGGCTTTTTCAATGCGATATTTCGCTTCCAGCTCATCCAGCTCGCCATTGGTGCGATACACATCACAATCACTTTTTAAGCTCTTTAATAGAAAATCCGCCTCGCCGCTTTCATCAATAAACACGGCCACAGGGTGCGGTTCCAGGATGCGCGCTAAATCCTCTTTAAACCAGGTATCAATCATAGTCGGGCATCCTTACCAATCAGCGTTCAAGTATTTTTTTAGCTGGCCTGCATTCAATACGTCATAAGCCAGTATTTTCTTTTTCTGTAAAGGCGCAATATTTTTGCCAACACCATCATCAAGAATCGGGTTGTAACC
The DNA here is from genome assembly GCF_000315055.1 of Paraglaciecola polaris LMG 21857. Taxonomy (GTDB): domain Bacteria; phylum Pseudomonadota; class Gammaproteobacteria; order Enterobacterales; family Alteromonadaceae; genus Paraglaciecola; species Paraglaciecola polaris. Next base: position 43,774 of record NZ_BAER01000051.1, read on the forward strand.
TTCAGCCAATAGTTCGTCGATTTTCTTTTTAAAGGCGTCGATTTCTTTCAATTGCTTAAAGATGCGCTCTTTCTCGTTTTGCGCTTCAGCGCTTTCATTGCCAGCAATATCACTCTGGCGGTTTTGCAAAGCGCGTTCACGGTTTTCGATATATACCGAGCGTAAGCGCAGCAAGTTATCGCGATTCCATTTGTAGATGATGATATAGCAATCGAAGCCTTGTTCAGGGCCGCTAGTTAAGTGCCAGATAAATGGGGTTTTAGGCAAATACATAAACAGATTTAAGTGATCTGACAGCTCTGCAAAGAAATTTTTGTTTAGATAGTCATTGATTGGCCGCCCTAGCACAGATTCAAAGCTTGAGTATTGAGCAGTACTAAACCCTTTCTCGAGAAACTTCTCTTCGATTCGATCAAGAAGCACTTTCTCACCGGCATTAGGCACAAGAGGAATGATGCCATCTTCGTCTTCCATCAGGATTTCACGGATAATATCAGCCAAAAATTCCATGGCTAAAGTTTGCATACGTTGCTTAGGGATGACTTTGCTTTGTTTAAACCAATACCAGACGTTGATAGGGTTGATTTGGTGACGAATGCAAAACTCTTCCAAATCATTGTTCTTCTGGTAAAGACCGGCAAAATGACTTTCAATAACTTCACGTTTTTCAGGAGAAAAATCAATGACAGGGAGTGAATGGATAAACTCGCTTGTAATTGTGACAGTGAAGTTTTCTAACTCATTAGTCTTCGATATGAATTCTTCTCTAGCTTTAGAACAAACAGGCAATCCCCCCACGCTATGACCTTGCTTAGCTAGAACCATCTTTTTGTCATTTTCAGTCAAATTGTATAATTTGAAAACTTCCTCATCGACCATAGCTTCCTGAACCAAGACCCTAGACAAGATTGCATTTTCATAATTTAGGAAGTCTTTAATGCTATTTCTTATTGTTCCTTGGAAAAACATATCGATAGGTGAATTTGAATAACGCATTTCAAGTAGTGAAAAACGCTCTAAATGTTGATAGATTGAAATATTACTTTCACTTAAAGACTTAAGATATCCAATAGACTCACTCGTTGGCGGCGCAAGAGGAATTCTCTTTACATCATTTGGCTGTTTGTTAACAGTAGGATTAAGACAATCAGCCATATAAAAAGCTAGCTTCGAATTTAAAACGGATAGCGCATAAAAGACATCGAACTTCGGAAATACAGCTGAAGACCCCATATCAAAAAGCACATTTTTTTCTAAAAAACGGAAACAAACGCCCTTTTGTCCACTTCCAGAATAATTAATGCCTTCACTGAAGGATATATTTTCTGGAGGAATGTTGTAACTATTTTGTTTCTTAATGTAACTGCAGTTATTATTCCAGTCTACGCATAACCAATTGTTTCCTTGCCACTTTTTAAATTTCCCTCCTTTAGTGTACAAAACCCATTTTTTGTCACCAATTCCATCATAAATATCTTTTCTATCAACTTCCCACCATAATCTTAAGGCTCCATTGTTATTTCCTGTTTTAACACCAGAAACAACATCAGCAACTTTATGAAGCGGAGATTTTGTGAATTTTTCTCTGAGATCTTCACTTATCCAATAGATAAATGGCAAACTTTCAATTAATAGAAACTCACTTTGAAAAATCTTGAATACCTGACTATTCTCGACATCGCGAACAATATCTGATAAAGCGTTGGTGAAACTTTCTTTTTTGTGTTTTTCTTGAATTCTAGTATCCACATCAATAAATATCGATTTTTTATCATTTCTATTATTTTTACTAAGTACGTAGAAACAATTCGAGTCAAGTAGAACATCACCACCAAACAAATTCACTCTATCCAAACCGTAGTCGACCAAGATCTCCAGATGCAAATTATTAATGATAAACTTACGTACGCCATCAAATGTCTTAATAAACATAAACGTATTCGGATGAACCATTGCAATATATCCATCACGACTGGTTAATTCGAAACACCGTTTCATAAAAGCACTGTAAAGATTTGTATGGAATTTGGATGTTTTTTTAAAATTTGTATCGACAAATACCCTTAAATCAGGCCCAAAGTCACCACTATCTGTATACGGCGGATTAGCAGTCGCCACATCATATTCAGTGGTTAACAGCTCTAAGAATGTAATCGCATCTCGCGTTTTGCCACTTAAGAAAGTATTGCGTTCTGTTCGGGCATACTGCTCTACCGCAGCAAATAAGTTTGCAAAGAAGTTTTCTGCAAATTCTTGGTGCTCGGCATAGTCTGCCGCTGCAAAAAGATCCCCTTCAACAATTTTCTTTTTTAACTTTTGCGTCGAATCAAACGTTTCACCAAGGGCAAGCTCTTTAACCTGAGATAGCTGTTCTTTTAACTCTTTATCAATATGAATCAGCGAGCCAAACTTATAGGCTTGCATTAGATCAGCCCATACTTTCTCTATAAACTCTCGTTGCTGAGCTGACACCAAATTGCCCTGTTCGAAGATGTGTTTTACTGCTTCATACTCAGGCAGATAGAAATCGGACGATACCACTTTGAAATGCAACTCGCCGACTGTACGGCGCTTTTTCTTGGCTTTGATAAATAAGCCAAGCTGTGCTAATTGGATAGCGCGATCGTCTAAGTCTATGCCATGCAGGTTATTTTCAATGATGAGTTTAGGGATGTCTTTTTCATCATAGTCTGCGCCATAGTTTTCAATTTGATCCAAATAAAGCTCGTAATAAAAGTCAAAGGCATACAACAAAAAGTTGCCCGAGCCACAGGCCGGATCTATCGTGCGTACTTCATGTAAAGGCTTAGGTGTGCGCGTTTGCGTTGTTGGTGCATTGGCAATTTTATAGCGCTGTTTTATTTCGGAGTGCGGGTACATCTCCAGGTACATTTTACCCAGAGAGTTTTCGACCAAGAATTGTACCACCCAACGCGGCGTATACACCTGTGATTGCAGTGATACCTTGTTATATTCGGTTTTATCACCGCTGTCTTTGTGGGCCTTTTTCTTGGCGTTATTGTAGCTTTCGTACATCCAACCGAGAACATCATCACTTTGCCAGATGGTCTCTTCTGATGATTCATTAGCTTGCGCGTCAGTATCAACCGTATTAAAAGCGTCAATAATATCGTTTAAGCTTATGGCATCAGGTAAAAGCGCATAAGGGTAAGTTTTGCTATACAGCGGCAACGTTTGACCAAGTTCATCAAACGCTGATTTTAAATAATCGCGAATACCTTCCAGCTCTTCATCACGCATGTGCGGATTCATTTCTAACCAAGCCTTATGGCCAAATGAACGATCACCATGCTCCTTCTGCTTTGTTAATATGGGCGGAAATAAGCTTGCTGCCTCCATCACCTTTATGGCGGCAAGGCGGTTGAATAACGTAAACGTTAATTCATCCAGTAGCTTTTCTCTGGCACTGTCATAGCCACCGGTTTCACCAATATGATTATCCAGCATCACGGCGAAGCGCTCACGCTTAGCTTTAACTTCCTCTGGTAGTTTTTCTACCTGGATGGCGTCCATTTGCTTGGTCTTACTAAAACCCAGTCTAGCAAATTGCTTATCGAAGGCGGCTTCAATCAGCTCTCTTAAATGGTCTACGTGGTCAGCTAATTTCATGGGCTTACAGTCCTTCGCTATTAATATCTATAGTTAGTTCGATTTCTTCATCGGGCTTGGCCGCAGCAAGCGCCGTTAGCTGCGTAGTCAGCAAGGTTTTATACTCTTGCACTGTCATCACCTTACTAGAAACTTTAAAAGCAACTTTGCGGGGTTGTTTCGGTGCAGGTGATTGAACTGGAGTCGGGGCCGGTGCAGGCTCGCTACCATCGGGATCACGATTAGGTGTAGGCTGCGGTGTGGGTAAAGGCTCGGGCTGTGGCTCTTCTGTGATAAAACTACTTTGCACGATAAGCAGCTCGCTATCTTTTAGCGGTGCTTGAGCTGTGTAATTCAAAATGTCGGAGAGAGAAAAACCACTATTTGAGCAACTAATGCTGAACGCAAGTACTGGTTCACCAACTACTCGTTTTTCTGCGTAGGCTTTTAAGGAATCAAGCTTTTGCTGATTTAGTCGGTTCGGCGCCGCAGGGTAATTCTTAAGTTCACGAAAAGCAGCCTCAATTTTACCGCTCAGGACCTTGTACTCGTGACTCATACCTATAGATGCTGTCTTAACTAACTTGTAATAAGCATCTTTTACAACTTGTACTTGTTGCTGGAGATTGACAAAGTTTTTCACCATATCCAGTTTGAATAAGCGCTCGAATTCTTCATAGGCTTCATCAATGTTATTGTCACTGCGATCAGCTTTTATCAGCTCGCTTCGAACATCGTCAATAAAGCGCTTAAATTCTTTAACTTTAGGAAAGTTCTTTTTAATGAATTTCTGAGCTTTTAATATGGCTTGAACCGCATCGCTGAACGTATCGCTGTTATTAAGTAGATACTCAACCTTTTCGATATAGTTACTCTCGGTAACTTTACCCGCGAAACCTTGCAAGTCTTGTTTTAAACCTGCCACTTTGGGGAATAGTTCTTCAAAATCTTGAACAGTATCACTCAGGTTGGTAATAGCACTGATAAAATGTTCAGCCATCAAACGAATACTGTCAGCCAAGTCAAAATCGTTTGTATTCCAATCTACCTTTTTGCCGATATGGTCCTGTGTTTCGAGTTCCATCAGTAGTTGTACTGCCTGGTTCTTCTGCACAGCGGTTAGCGTTGCAGTAATCGATTTGAACGACGCAGATTTAAACTTGGTGGTATTCGTAAAGGCATCGTGAACCGCTTTTTGCTCATGAGAAAAATAGGTGTCGCCGTTAAACTTAACCGATAGTCGACCGGCACGGAATAGTACTGCAAGAGTCGTTACTAATGTTCCGTAGCTATAGCCCCATGGAGCACCTGACAAGTCAGCTTCTAGAGATTTACCATCCATATAGCGCGACTTTATCTTAGCGTTGATTTCTTCAACAATTTTAAGGTGATCGCCAGTAAAATTGCCGTGACCGTCGAAGAATGCAAAATCATTAGCGGTAAATAACTTATTCAGGCTTTCTTTATGTGTGCTGAAAATCTTCGAGACCAGGCTATCAGAAAGTTGACTTGATAAACGCTTGGTGTAGATGTTTTTCACCATTTTTCGCTGGTTGTCGGCAATGGTTCCCTTAAATGTATCAACGTTCAACAGATGCTCGTCGAACATGTAGATCAGGGATGCATTGTGATATGCGTCTTGAATTAGCCCTCTTAAAGTTCGTTGCTTCTCTTCTCGTATAACTTCAAATTCACGAATAATTTGACGCTTATCGGCATCTTTTTCATTCGAGTATTTTTCCTCCATGTAGGCGTAGCGCATAACTTCGCCTATCAATTTATCAATCTGGGAGAACTCTGAAGTATCTGGCACCAAGGTAATAAGCTCTTTCTGATACTGAGTATCAAGCTTCAGTTGTTCAATAAAATCCTGACGATCATCACTGATATTGAACAAGCTATAGGCTGTGATCTTTAAGTGTTTGCTTCCTACAGGTGCTAACTCATCGTCTTGGTCTGACAGCACGCTAAATTTGAATGCATCACTGCCATCATTGTAGGATGCAATTGCGTTAAAGGTTTTGTAGTCCTTCAAATACTTAATTAACTCACGCTTTTTGCTGAAAAGTTCGACATCAAAATCTTTCATTTCTTCGAGCATTTTGCCTTCAAGATCTGATGTGATTTTGTAGTTGTTGTTTGATAGTAGTAGTACTTTAGCTTCAAGCAGTAACTTAAGCGCGTCTTCAATTGCTGGCTTTACTTCATAGTAAGACGTAATGTCAGTAATATAGCTTTTGGTTATATTTTCAACCGTTGGCGCAACTACTTCAGAGTCGGCTAATAGATGCATGGTTTTGAGCAGTTTCTCGCCGTCAATGCTGCTGCCATTTTCCTTTAATATTTTTCGGCTCGTATCGTATTTGTTGACCAATCCAACTGGCGGCGCAGTTTGGGCTTCATCACATATAGCGAACCCTGGCGTAAAGCTATACAGCTCTTTGTCACGCATTTGCTTACGTAGCACATCAAATGTTGTGATAATCATGCCTCGAGCTGCAATTTGGGTAGCAACTAAAGCGTTTGAGCTAAACAAGAACTTTTGCAAAATATCGAATTGATATTTGTGGAAAGGATAATACACCGCAAAATCTTCAGCTGTTTCCGTTTTCGTAGGGAACGATGATTTTAGGTTGGTGGCGTCGCTGATTAGGCCTTCATTCTTTTGGTAATAAGCAACTAAATCTTGTTTTGCCTGTTCTGTTTTTTGAAGTAATCGACTACGAATGATAACGTCTACTTCTGTAGACTCAAGGTGAATCTTGGTTTTAAAACGATCGGTAACCTTGGTCAAACTACTGCGACTAACGTTAGCATTATTAATCACGTCGTCGAGCTTTTCTTGGGCAATCGCTATGGTCCAAACTTTATTACTTATACTCGATAGCGATTCACTAATCCCTTCTAAATCTAAAAGGGTAAATTTCTTCTGGCTAATAGCTTCACTCGCCTCGTCGAAAACAAAGACTAGTGTTTCTTCTGCATTAAACTTAAGATATTTTTCCAGTTCCGTTTTAAATTTACTGGCAGAAAAATCCTCTATCGAAGCACTGTAGACGCTTTTGGTATCTTCATAATCTGACTCGCTGTACCCCATTTCGGCAAAGACCTTTCGCATAACTCTAGCGACATGCCGATTACTTTTCTTTAGCTCATCCCAATCCTTCGACTCTAGTTTTTGGACAATAGTTTTAAACTCGTCGTATTTACCATCTAGGAGCAGATCAAACTCCATATAACCGTAAATATCATCACGAAAACCAAGATTTTTAAGCAGATTAGCAAACAAGGTGAAAGCCAATCCACGTTCAGTATTTTGCTTAGCAACATCAAGGAACACTACGCGGCTGTTAATTGCGTCAAGATTACGTAGGGCGTTTTCAATAAGACCTGCATCACTTACACCTTTTAAGCGTGGTATAAAACGCTCACGTGCAGGAGTACCATTTATAATCTGGTTATCTATTATATAACCCAGCATCTTTCCGAAATATGACTTACCAGAGCCATAAAAACCTGATAACCAAACCCCTGTCTCTTTAATATTAGAGGTGAATTGGTTTGTAAATTCGTAGAGGTGCCGCCCAATACCTTCGGTTACGATGTATGACTCGATTTCGTGTTGAATTTCTGTCTCTGAACGGTCTTCAAGGTCAATAACGTTTTTAATATCTTCTTTAAGATCTAACGTTAGTATGTCATTTATGATTGTCATTTAAATTAGTCCCTATTTCACTAACGTACAGCGATACTTTGATGCTGGTCTAAAATTCAAGAATAAAATGTTGTCTTCTGATATTTTCGATGGATAGAAAATGACAAGTGGATGCTTTAGCTGCATAACATCTTTGTGCTCCATTATGTTCACATTCTCTATACCCGTGCCATACAAGCAACCACTTCGAATAAGAAATGGAATCTTATCCTTTTCACAAGCCTGTTTAATGGCTGAAATAATCATGTCAAAAAGGTCTTGTTCTGGATCGTCAGATTTGAAAACAACATGTGGAGTGTTAATGAAATCTCTGTAGTACTCGGAGAAAGCATCCCAGCCATCGGAATCTATAAATCTGACAAGTAATTGACTGATATCTATGAATTCCGCTTTCTCTTCATAAATATCTCTCGCTTTGTCAATGTATAAATTTTCCTCACCTGGACAATAGGAAAACAATATACTGTTACCACCATTGGCTTGCCGACGAAGCTGATCTTGGTTTTCAATATTAAAGTCTAGGTCAGCAAACTTTTGTTTGTGATCAGCTATAAAGGGCATCGCATATATCCTTATAGGTATGAGTTAATTCGACATTGAGCGCTACACCATTGAAACTCATGTCAAAGAAGCCTTTCATTGAAAGCTTTTTGAATCGGTCTTGAATATCTTCTTTGGCTATAAAACTTGCAGGGAGCAATTCATGCTCAAAAATGCTTTTTATCTCAGGTGAGAATAAATTAGAGAAATATACGAAAAGCACTAATGCCTCAGGTGTTGGGCGAATATGATTGAAAGACTTCACCCGCCCTACCGTGACAAAGTCAAACTTGGTCATTAAACTGAGGTACTTTGTAGCAACTCTATATAAAGTATCTTCTGACCATTGCGGAAAATCAGGACCCTCTGAAGACATTTTATCTTTTAGAAAGGCAATGATGTCGTCCTGTGAAATCTGTGCTCTTCCTGTGAAATACACTTTACTGAACACTTGTGTTGTGACTTCTCTGAACAACCGATTATTTAGACATAGGTGCCATAAAAAGCAAAACTTCTTATCTATTAAAGGCGCATCTGAAAGATAAATTTTTTTAATTAAAAGCTCATGATCTTGATTTATAAACTTTAGAATCGCCTTATTAATCGCCCAACTTACTTTATTGCGAGTTTTTGAAGTTCTAATGTCAAACTCATTTTCATCAGTTATCTTCGAGTCAGTCAAATTAGGCTCACAAAAATAGGCGCTAATTATATTGAAAACAAGCGTATAGTCTTTCAGGCCCGCAATATCTTTAATTGCAGTGTTATAATCTTGCACACTCATTTTCTCTATTAAATCTTTCATTTGTAATATCTTATTTATTATTCATAACCAGGTGCTATTTTTAAATTTCCCACACCATATAAGGCACCTAGATTTTTAAGCGCTAGTTGAAAATCTCTTGGCTCTAATTCGGACTTTTTAGAACAATCCACATGCCATTGGCGTAGCAAATACCCAGCGGTTGCAGCTCTAATCTCAACCTTTAGAACGCCACCCGTCATGCCATAGTCCAGCTCTATCGCTTCGCTGTGCTCGATGCGTGGGTGCGGCACTAACTCAAGCTCTACAAATCGGTTCCATTGTCGGTCTTGAGTTTCGAGCTCGGTTTCCGACAAAGTGGAATCTTCAAGCACAAACGCTGCTTTAATGCGGGTCAGTACAAAGTCACGGAACTCACCATGCTTGCGGTCAAAACCACGAACATGCCAACGCAGGCCATTATCCACCAGCGTATGCGGCACAATTTCACGCGTTGTTTCACCACTCGATAACGACACATAGGTGATACTCAAGGCTTTGCCTTTGTGTATGGCCTCGGTGACTTTCGCCACTATCGATAAACTCGGCTTATTTAGGTGATAAGGCGCTTCACAAGCCAGAGGTGGTTTTACCTTTCCAGTGAAGCCATCACCGTACCCTTGGCTAATGGTCGCCAGCGTTCTCACAACGTCATAGTCGAACAAGGGCTCAAAAGCTTCACCACGCTTATGCAATTTGAGCTTTTGGTCATACTCAATGTTGCTTGGCGCAAGCTCTCGGTATAGGGTGAAGTCTTTCGTTGCTTGTGCAGCGGCTATGCTGAAGCGATCGACTAAATCCGCCCGTACCGCCTCTCCCTTAAACAATAAGGTGAAATCGATGTGGGCAATGCGATCCCTGGTTGCTTGTGGCAACTGCGCTATCTGCGAAAGCCTATCTGGCTTTCCTTTCGCGCCTTCTTTAGCGAGTGAACTCGCTGGTACCGTTTGTTTCAGACCATCATTTGTCATGCGTCTTGTTTATCCAATTCAACCAGTTTCTTAAAACTCTGTTTATAAAGTACCGTCAGACATCGCGTAATCCCATTGAAAGGCATGGCATAAAGCTGCTCTTTATCCGCAATGACTAATCAATCTCTACTGGTTGAAGCTGGACAGATGGCCATAAAACACTGAATAGGCTTCAACCTAATTAATTTTATTAGGTATCATCCTATCACAAATTATTTTGTAGGGAAGACTAAGCGGCAACTTTTTGATCTGGATTGCAATTGCCGCTCAGGTATGGGCGTGAAGACATTGTTTCATGCCATTGCTGATAGCCGCTATCAATGCGCTACCCGAACCAATGGCACCACGATGTTACCGCGATGAGATACCCCTTTGTCCGTCTCTGTAGACATCAGGACTCGTTGCTCACTCTCCCGAATGCGCCTGGCAACTTCTGCCTGGGCTGGTAGCAATGGCAGCATCCCTTCAGCAATCGCGTCTGGGGCAGACTCTTGGCCACAGGACATCAAATGCTTCCATGGATCTTTAAGAAAGCGCTCGAACGTGATGCCAAATTCAATGATGCGGGCAGAGACGAATATTTCGCCCCAGTATTCAATGTAGGTGTCTTGGTACATGGAAAGGTTCCTCTTGTTGGTTATATACCCTGCCTACTTGCAGCCGCAGCGGTGTTACCTGCATTCGCTCACCCCAATCACATAGAAGACCTATGCTCATGGGGATTCACTTGCCGCCTAGCTGCAACACCAAGTAGTTTGGGTATAACGTAAGTTCACTTTCCATTTTCCAGATGTTTTCAAATATGCAAGGCTTACCTTGTAGAGAGCTACAAAGCTTTAAATCGATTGCGGGCATCTTTGTAGTCATAGTGGGCATGTTCTGAGCCACGATGGTACAAATCATCCAGGTAAGTTTGTTCCTGCGGCAACTCGTCTTCGCTGATTTCGCGCCACCAATGCTTGTTGGCACCTTTAACACCGTCATGCCAGCGGTAACCGCGTTCTTTTAAATAGTCCTTTACGTCAAACGGCGCACCAAAAGCACGAACTAACACAGTTCGCCTGTCTGCTTCAGACAACAAGTTTGCAACGGACTCGGGCAACAAATGAAACAACCAGGCCATCGCCAAACAATCGGTTGCAGCTCGGTGTCCTTCATAAAACCAACCTAAGCGAAGCAGCAGGTACTCAAGCTTTCGACTTTCAAAACCCAGCGCCTTCCAATCTATGCCACTGGCTGAACAGGCCCAAGATAGATGTCCTAATGCAGCAAACCGCTTTTCAAAGAAAGGACGATCAAACTGTGCATTGTGTGCAACCACCAGCGGATCATCGGATAACCAACTCGCTACCAGTGAATCATCAATGTGCTGGCCTTGCACCATCTCATCGGTGATGCCGGTTAACTCGGTAATCAGCTCGGGGATTGGCTTGCCGGGATCTTCATACAAGCTGATCACATCAACAATCGACACAATCCGCTGAGCAGAGGGGCTGTAAAGCACCTTAACCATACCAAGCTCAATAATGGACTCATCATCGGCAGACAGTCCGGTTGTCTCTGTATCGAGCAGCACCATTGGCTGTTCGTCACCGACTACAGGAGATAGTTCAAGTGGCCAGGACTGCGGCTCACGCGTTAATGGAATACGCTCCAGCAATCTAAAATCTTCTGGTCTTTCTTGGATATCCGCGAGGCGCTCTAGCGGAAATGGCGCAGGGGCTCTTGTCATTGATGGTTCCTCTTCAATTTTATTGTTCGCTTTGGGTTATTTCATTGTGCCCTGTTCGTTTATAAACGCATTTGTACAAAATGCACCTTGGATACCTCAGCGTTTTTTTAATCTTTCTACTGGGTGAACCCATGTATGAAGGCTTTAGCTAAGCCTTTCAGAAAGCCTTAGCCAAACCGTGTAGGTAACCCTTACCGAAACCCTTTACGCATGGCTTAGCCAACCCCTTTTCAAACGGTTGCAAAAGGCTTGAACTGAGTTCGACTGAGCATTTTAATGATGCTCCTGACTTCGCTTTAAGCCAGTAAATTCAATACGAAGCAGAATTTTACTAACTGTTTTTAAACCCTTTGCAAAGGGTTCAACAAGCCTTGTTTGACGGTTACTTGACCCATGCGTTAACCAGTAGCAGTAACAGGATCAGTAACAGAAACAAGAGCAGTAGGCAGAAGCAGTAATGTCCAAGCCTTGCAGGCTTTGACGAGGGCGAGCGGTCCCCCACATCAAGCTTTTCAACACAAAAAAGAAATCGCCCACGACACAACGTCTTACTCGAACAACTACAGTTTTACCTACAATTTTACTTGTAGAAATCAGCATAGCATTAGATACTGTATAAACAAACAGTATCAATTGCGATTTTTCGAGGTTCGTCATGAGTGTCTCGCTGATAGGCCGTAGCGGCGCACTTGCCTTCATCAAAGCCAAGCGCCTTCGTATTCCATTGTTCATGGAACGTGTTTCTGCTGGTTTTCCCTCACCAGCGCAGGATTATGTTGAGCAAACGCTCGACCTTAACGAGCTGTGCATCAAACGACCGGCTGCAACGTTCTTTGTGCGTGTTGAAGGTGATTCAATGATTGATGCCGGGATTCACCCAGATGATATTTTGGTGGTTGATCGCTCTGTCCAAGCAGAACACGGTGACATTGTCATAGCGGGAATCCATGGAGAACTCACGGTAAAGGAGCTTCAACTAAGGCCGTGCGTCATGCTGATCCCAAGAAACCAGGTGTATGAGCCCATTCATATTCCTGAAGGGACAGAGTTAGAGATATTTGGTGTGGTCACCAATGTGGTGCGAAACATGCGCCGCAAGTCGTGACTGTCCCATGCCTGTATTTGCCTTGGTGGACTGCAACAACTTTTACGCCAGTTGTGAGAAGCTGTTTCGTCCTGATTTAAAAGATACGCCGGTTGTGGTGCTGTCTAACAATGACGGCTGCGTGGTTGCACGCTCACGTGAAGCTAAGTTACTCGGTATAGCTTTGAAAAAGGACAGGTACCCTTTGCTGATACTTGAGGTTCAAGCCTACATAACTTCTAAGTCGGAGCAAAAGAGGAGCAGCAAGCGTACTACAGACAACAGGGCAAGAACCGATAAGCAGAAGATCGCAGACTATCGCAAGCAGATTGATCGCCTGAGTTCTATTGTGGCGGCGCAGAATTCGACTATCGAAGAGCTTCTGGATGAGATTGAGCGGTTGAAGGCCGGGAGGGTGTCACGCTTTTAGCCCTCCGGTTACACGTAATATTCCGGTAAGCTCATGATATTCAATGACGCATAGCAGGTTACGCTTTTCCGATTTGCTACCCAAATGATGCTACCACAATTTGGCCGCTCGGGTCGCAAAGCGAACATTCAGGGCCGAGTCCGAGGGGTTCAATTTGAGGCTACGGTGTGTCACACGCATCGGGGTAAGTCCATTGAGGCTGAGGGGCATGTCGTGCTTAAAGGGGTAATTCTCGGATTCAGTCGGGGTTGTGAACATGTCAGAACCGATAGAGCGCCCTTTGGACGCGCTATCCGGAGGCCCGAAGCAAAGGGTCTGGATTACCATGACCGTTGTCGAGGAAACGCAATTGGTCCTTCCCGATGAACCGACCTTAGCCCTGGATCTTGGCCGCTAGGTCGAGGGGTTCGATCTTATCCGGGAACTGAGTCGCCGGGGGCAAAACCATTGCCATAGCTATCGACGATCTCGCCAACGCCTGTCGCTGTGCCAACCACATTGTAGTGATGAGGGAAGGTTGTATTTATGCTGAGATCAGCCCCAAGATGTGGTGACAAGGGAGCTTATTGAATCGGTCAACTGAAGCCGCCGTGATCTCTTTCCCGATCCAGTAACTGGCACTCCCGCTCGTATTCTTAAACCCACACTCGTATTGCGGTCTCTAATCCAAAACGCCGCGTCCGATTCATTCTCAGTGATACTCAGGGCCTATGAACTACCCATAAACTGGCTCTCTTGCATCTGGGACAGACCAATGTTTTGATAGGCGTTCGAGAACCAACAGCCCGTGACTGCAACTTACCTTCCGCGATTTATGTGATGAGTTAGCAAATGAGCTCGGTCGTCCAGGGTCGAAAACAGAATCGCAAAACAGATCCCGACAGCGGTCCCTATGAGGGTATCTACTACCCGCTCCTGCACCATCGCCATGCCAGCAAGGTCTGGTGCCGCCAGATAGCTCATAAACAGAGCCATGGGCGTAACCAGAACCTGGCCCAGTCCATAATTCGATCCGATGATGGTCTCGGTAGCGAACGACAGTAACGCCACCAGCCCAATAATGGTCCACACAGAGGGCTGGCTTAGCAGCACCAAAGCCACAAGGAGAGCGCCGAGTACGTTGCCTATGGTGCGCTGTAGGGCTCGGCTCATACTGATATGCAAATGGCTACCCTGTAACACGGCGACAGCGCCCATGGCCGCCCAACCGGCGTGCTGACCGCCAAACGCATAAGCAACATAAGCCGCCACGGCAGAGCCCAACACCATGCGCGCGACGGCGATCAACTTGTGACTGGCGGGCCGGCTTTTGAACCAATCCTGTGCCGCCGGTGTATCGTGGCGGAACACGTCGGTGATCATCACCACTAGCCAGGCAAGAGCAGCGGCCACTGCGGTCGCAGTCGTACGTTCGAGGACAGAGGCAAAGGTATCCACTTGGCCCATTGAAACGCTGGCGGCGAATATGAAGATCAATGCACCTGGCGGACCGAAATCACCAACGGTGACGATGTAAAACAGCGTACCGCACAACAGCGCCAGAATGGCCAGCTGACCAACCATGGGCAACTCCAGCCAGGCCACCAGGGACATCACAAAAACGGTTGCGGTTTGGCAGAGCAAACAAAGGAAAACCGTAAAGCCCCGGCGTTCCGGGGCCGCAAAACGGCCAAACAAAGCCACCAATGTACCCAGCGAAGCAAATCCAATCAGGTGCGAAAAGTCGGATAGCTCGATCAGCGGAAGCACAACCAGCGCCGCGATAGCCACCTGTAGTCCGGCCAGTGCCGAGTTCCTGAAGCCAGGCTGATTAACTACGGCAAAGCACTCTTTGAACTGTGCCCGCGATAGCAGAAACCGGATTGCAGCTGATCGACTTTTTACTCTGGATAAGCGCTGATGCACTTGACCTCCGACAAAATTGGATAGCTTAAGATATAGTTAGCCTAATAACCGTTTGCCTCATTGATCTATTCGGAGTTTCCGCAATCAAGTCGCGAAATAACGAGAATTTTTGGTTTTGGAGATTGCCTCATCACACCATACGTTTAAGCGTATCGTCTCTTTTCACGAAGTGATGAATCAGTGCCATACCAATATGACCAACAATCAAAACGGTCAAAATCCATGCGATTGGCGAATGGAGCTGTCCCAGGGCTTGGGCCCAGGCAATTTCCTCGCCTTCAGCAAAAAGCTCGATACCGAAAGCCGTAATCCCGTGGCCACCACCCAGCATGACCATTACCCCGGTTATCGGCATCAGCAACAGGCCAAGATACAACGCCCCATGACCGGCCTTGACCAGCAGAGCCTGCGCCGGATCTTGCTGCGGGCGCTGATGACGCTGGCCAGCGGCCCAGGCCAAGCGTACCAGAATCAGCAGCAACATCAGCGAACCTATAGAGACATGCCAGGGCACCAGCGTTTGTCCGACCCAGTGTTCTCCGTCGAAGATTCGATCACCAAACTTGAGCAGTTGCCAGAACACCAGTAGGGCCATCGACCAGTGCAGCAGTTTGGTGAGAGCGCCATACCGCTCACGAGAATCGTGGATCATGATTGGGTTCTCCGTATTGCGGGTTTCATTACCATTGAAGGTGTTACCAAAGAGGATGAAGCCAGAATGCACACTCATTCCAGCCTCATCTTCATATCACTGCCTACTGGCGGCGTCCAGCCTGGAAAGCATCTCTTCCGGTAGTGACAATTTCACCGAAGCCAATATCTCATCCAGTTGAGACAGCGATGTTGCACTGACAATCGGTGCGGTCAGTTCTGGCTGGTGGAGCAGCCAGGCCAGTGCCACTTGGGATGGTTTTGCTGAAGCCTCCTGCGAAACGGCCATCAGGGTATCCAGAATGCGCTGACCACGATCGCTGAAATAACCGTTGAGAAAGTCAGCCCGAGGGTTGCCTTCCAGGTCTGAAAGCTGAGCGTATTTGCCAGTCAGGAATCCACTGGCCAGAGAAAAGTAGCTCACCACGCCAAGATTGTGCTCGCTGGCGACTTTCGCCAGCGACGACTCGAAATCGGCCCGGTCATGCAGGTTGTAGAGGGGCTGGATCAGCTCATAGCGCGCGAACCCATGATCACGAGACACGGCCAGCGCCTGTTCCAATCGATCGGACGAATAATTGGAGGCGCCGATGGCCCGCACCTTACCGGCCTTGATCAGCCGGTCAAACGCGCCCAATGTTTCCTCCAAGGGGACTTCCTGATCATCAATGTGGGCGAAGTATACATCGAGGTAATCGGTGCCCAGACGTGACAGGGAATCCTCAATTGCAGCTTCGATGTTGGCTGCAGATAGCCCTTTACGACGCTCCAGCATACCGACTTTGCTCATGAGAATGACGTCATCACGACGTCCCCGCTTTTTCAGCCATCGTCCGATAACTGCCTCCGACTCGCCACCTTCAAGGCCCGGTGCCCACGCAGAATATACGTCGGCCGTGTCAATGGCGCTGAAGCCCTGCTCCACAAACCGATCGAGTAGCTGAAAAGAGCGGTTATCATCGGCTGTCCAGCCAAACACGTTTCCGCCAAATACCAGTGGGGCTATCTCCAAACCGGACTTCCCAAGGGGTTTCTTCTGAAGACTCATGATGCCTCCCTCAAAAAACAACTGTCAGTGGGTGAGTCGGCCGGGTGGTCCCGGCCGGCGATTTCAGGCAATGCTTTCCACAATGCCACCTTCAACACGCAGGGCGGCGCCTGTGGTGGCACTGGCCTGGGGAGACGCAGCGTAGACACAGAGGCTGGCGACCTCTTCCGGTTCGGCAAAACGTCGGAGCAGCGTGGAAGGCCGGTTTTCGTCCAGGAACAGGGTTTCCATTGCTTCCGGGGAGACTCCCCGCTCAGCCGCCAGGTCAGCCATCATGGCTTTGGCTCCTTCAGTACGGGTCGGACCGGGAAGGATGCTGTTCACGGTCACACCGGTTCCGGCAAGAACCTTGGCGAGACCCCGGGATACACCTTGAAGCGCCGCCTTGCTCACCCCGTAGTGCACCATCTCCGATGGAATATTCAACGCCGATTCACTAGAGATGAACTGGATACGCCCCCAGCCCCGAGCCTTCATGCCAGTTGCGTAATGCCGGGCAAGTCGAACACCGCTCATCACGTTGACCTGGAAAATCTCTTCCCAGGCAGCATCGTCGATATCGAAGAATGGAACGCCGCCATAAATACCCAGGTTGTTGACCAGAACATCCACCTCGGGCAGCTGTTCGATGATGGTCCGGCAACCTTCCGCGGTACCCGGGTCCGCGATAATGCCTTTTGCATCGTCCCGACCGCTGGCATTGGCTATCTCGGCCAGCGCCTTATCCACTTTGGCCTGGTCACGACCCACTATAGTTACCGAGGCACCGGCCTCGGCCAGCCCCTGGGCAATGGCCAAACCGATGCCCGCGGTAGAGCCGGTGACCAACGACTGTTTGCCCGTGAGTTCAATTTTCATCATTTAATTCCTCTTGCCATTGATTTTTGAGGGGACGTCACCCACTCAACCAAATTGAAACGCCGATAACTGGGTTTCCATCACCCGTTCGGAATAAACCTTCTTGCCGGGCTCCTCGCCCGCTGCACCCGCTGCCACGAGCAATGGAATCAGGTGTTCCTCGTCTCCATGCGGATGACAATCGAGGGCGTGGGGTGCCTGAACCCATTTCCTCAATCGCTGATAACGAATTCCGGAGTCACCTTCGACAGTGTCCGTCAGCCAGTCATCGAACGCCTCGGAGAGCGGTGTAAACCGCTTGTCGCCGTAGCCACGCATGTTGTGGAAGCTCATGCCACTGCCGAGAATCAGCACACCTTCGTCACGCAGTGGCGCCAGAGCTCTGCCTGCCTGCAGGTGTGCTTCGGGGTCCAGGTCCTGCCGTAACGACAGCTGAACCACAGGAATGTCTGCCTCGGGGAACATCACCTTGAGCGGAATAAACATACCGTGATCAAACCCACGCCCGGAATCCTCCAGGGTGTTCTGTTGTGCCCCAACCAGTAGACGACTCACGCGATGCGCCAATGCCGGCGCTCCTGGAGCCGGATAAGTCAATTTATAGGTGTGGTCCGGAAAACCGAAATAGTCATAAATGAGATCGGGCTGGCTGCCGGCGGTCACACTAAACTCTTGAGTGCGCCAGTGGGCGGATACCAGGAGGATGGCCGTCGGCTTTTCTGGCAAACGCCCGATGACGCTTCGAAGAAAGTCGGCCATACCGTCCCACGTATTGCGGGGACTCCAGTCCATAAAGAAACAAGGGCCAGCGCCGTGGGGAATAAAAAATACCGGTTGTCTGGTAGGCACTCTTGGCTGCGTGGACATCGACATACCTCCATAGGTTTGAATAGTTCAGATATCACAATGAACAGGTTATACTGATACTCAGGAAAGGAGAACGGACTTAAAAAAGGAACTGTTTTAACTAAAGGTAGGAAATAAAATGCTGGACCGATACACAAGCATGCAGGTATTCGTTCAGGCAGCGTCCAGAGGTAGTCTGTCTGCCGCCGGCCGGGAGCTGAACATGTCGCCGGCAATGGCCACAAAACATGTGGATTCACTGGAAACCAGGCTCGGCACGAAACTGCTTCATCGCACCACTCGACAGTTATCACTGACAGATGCCGGACGGGAATACCTGCAGGCCTGTCAGCGCATTCTTCAGGATCTTGAAGAAGCGGAGTCCGAAGTATCTTCCCAGCAGCATCAGGCCATGGGTCGATTACGTCTGAATGCACCGCTATCCTTTGGCACACGCTTCATTGCACCGTTAATACCGGAATTCACCCATCGTTACCCACTGGTGGAGGTGGATCTTGGCCTGAGCGACACTCAACAGGATCTGCTGAAAGAGAGCTGGGACCTGACTGTCCGCATCGGACACCTCGCTGACAGCGACCTCAGGGCCCGCCGTCTCGGCAATTGCCCGATGCGACTTTGTGCCTCGCCTGAGTATCTGAAAAAACATGGAACCCCTAACCGTGTTGCCGAGCTCTCAAACCACAATTGCCTGAGCTACAGCCTTTCCTCAGCGCAACGCGGCGGCACCTGGGCATTCGGCCAAGATGGTAAGATCCAGGTGCCCGTAACAGGCAACCTCATGTCCAACAATGGCGACGCACTTCTTGCTGCCGCCGTTAAGGGCCAAGGGATCATATATCAGCCCAACTTTATCGTGTCCGAGGCATTGGCCAGTGGCGCTCTGGTTGCTTTCGAATTGGATCACCCTCCACTGGATCTCGGCGGCCTGCATGTGCTGTTCGCGCCGGATCGTCGGTTACCCCTCAAAGTAAGAGCGATGATCGACTATTTGGTTGAGGTTTTTGAGAATTCGCCATGTAGACCGTCGTAAATTTTATCCTTTCTTACCAAGGCCCCCTCTCTACACCTGTAAACTGTTCCAACAGTCAGGCTTAGTTCGAAGTTAGCCCGCTCCAGGCCAAAAGCTTTATGTCGGCTTCTGGATCGCGGCCACCTTCTCCTTTTCCATCTGCTTTTTTAAGATCCCGAAACCAATGGTTGTTCAAATATTGTCGTCAACAAGGAAAATCTCATTTGCGGAACCGAAATGGGATCGAGGCCATAAGTCCATTGAGTGTTTCCTTTTGTTTAGGCCCGGACATTTTATTTTCCTCGTAGCTGTCAATTGATGGTTCTAACAGGCAGTGCCTTTAGACCGCAATAGTGGGCTACGTTTTTGGGGTACGAAATACCAATCCATCAATGGCATGGACAAAAAAGTGTATGAAGAGGGCCTTATATCGACGTTCGCCATGGACACGAGGCCATATAGTGAAAGCCCTGTTATGCTCAGTTTAAAGTCATGTCCATAATTGGGTCATTCGTAGTTACAGCATTTACGCCAGTTGTGAGAAGCTGTTTCGTCCTGATTTAAAAGATACGCCGGTTGTGGTGCTGTCCAACAATGACGGCTGCGTGGTTGCACGGTCGCGTGAAGCTAAGTTACTCGGTATTAAAATGGGCGTACCCGTCTTTCAAATCAAAGCTGAAATGCAGCGCCATGGTATTTTGGCATTCTCGTCCAACTATGCG
>NZ_BAER01000050.1 GCF_000315055.1 Paraglaciecola polaris LMG 21857
AGTAGGTGATATCACCGGCCCACACTTCATTGGGTGCCAGCGGATTAAAGTTCTGGTTTAACAGGTTATCCGCCACCTTGTCGCTGTGTTTACGTTTTGTAGTCACCTTATAAGCGAGCCGCTGAGTCACCTTTAACTTCAATTTTTTCATCAGCTTACGGGTTAAATATCGGCTGAGGCTAAAGCCTTCTTCACCGAGTTTCTTAGCCAACTCCCGGCTGCCCAAGCTGTTTCTGCTGGCTTTGAACAGCACCTTGGCCCGGCGATACATGGCCAGCTCCTGAGCCGTTATCAGCTTGCCAGGACGTGCCTGCCAGGCATAAAAAGCAGACTTGCTTACCTTCATCACGCGGCACAAGATACGAACGGGATAATACCCGGCTTGTGCCTTTATAAAGCAAAACTTTATTTCATTTCTTTCGCGAAGAAGGCACTGGCCTTTTTTAAGATCTCTTTCTCCATACGCAATTCTTTATTTTCTTTACGCAGGCGCTTTAACTCATCACGCTCATCTTCTGCTAACACCTTACCCGTTAATTGTTGCTCGTGAAGCTCTTTCCAGCGGTACAGCATGTTGGCGGCTATTCCCAATGATTTAGCGGCATCCGGCACTGAATAACCTTGCTCTAACACCAAAGCAACGGCTTCATCTTTGAATTCTTTTGGGTATTGCTTGTAACTACGTTTTTGTGACATGTTCACACCTTAATGTTTGACAGTTTATTGTCTCTTATTAAAGTGTCCGGTGCCATTTAACCAGATCACTTTTTCTTTTTTAACATAATTGAGAATAATATCTTCAATTTATCACTTTATTCTCACTTTAATTTTGTTTTCTTGAGAAACCCCACTACTCCTATAAATAAAGGGAATTCGCATAATTCACATGTTATCTAGGTATTTGGTGAGTCACCTGCGGCAGAATACACACAGCTCAACCTAGATTTAGACCAGCTACTGATTGACCATCCCTCTGCGACCTATATTGGTTTTGCCCAGGGCGAGTCCATGAAAGGTGATGGTATTTTCTCGGGTGACTTGTTAATTGTAGACCGCGCTGAAGAGATTAAAGACCAAGACGTCGTGGTGGCTAACCTTAACGGCGTATTCGTCTGCAAGAAAATCGACAAAGTACAGCGCTGTTTGCTGTCTTCCAGTAAGCGGTTTCCACCGTATTTTTTGCAAGAAGGTGACGAGTTTCAGGTAGAAGGGGTCGTCACACGCTCCATTCGATTACATCGACCCTTTAAGAAGCACCTCTGATGTACGCCTTGTGTGATGTGAACAGCATGTATGCCAGTTGCGAGAAGGTGTTTGATGCCAGTATTCGTAACAAACCCGTGGTGGTATTAACTAATAACGATGGCTGTATCTGTGCTGCGTGTGGCATTGCTAAGCGCCTAGGGGTAGGTAAGAAGTTCGTGCCGTACTTTCAAGTAAAAAAGGAGCTTGAAGCCGCAGGGGCTGTCATTCGCTCTAGTAATTATGAA
>NZ_BAER01000049.1 GCF_000315055.1 Paraglaciecola polaris LMG 21857
TTTTTATGTATTGTGTTATCGGAGCAGAAACCAACGAGCGCTCGTTGCCAGTGAACAGATAACCAGCCCATTAACGGAGTTTATTCAATCGCGGGTAAGGTATAACGAAATGATGTGTGCTCTTGCCAGCGTTCGGCTAAGTGCAACAACTGGCTATCACTGCCCAGCGGCCCCATGATTTGCATACCCGCTGGCAACGGACTATCACTCAGCATAGGCAAGGATACTGCGGGTAAACCGGCTTGATTAGCAAAACTGGTTAAATCCGCTTGATTGGCCGGTACCGGATCGTCAAACGAAAATGCCCGCTGCAGAACGGTTGGCATTAAAATAGCGCAACCTTGCTTGAACAACTGACGGGCAAATATCTTAGCCTTATCTAAAATCCGTTCTGATTGCATTATGTCCATAGGGGATTTTCGTTCTATGTAGGACAGCATTCCACGCATATAATTGGAGAATTGTAGGGGGTTATTTTGCCAGTGATCTTGATGCTCAACACGCATATCAGCTTCACAAAGTAACAAACCCGCTCGCCGCGCCGCGGCAAATTCGTAATTTGAAAAATCAAAATACTGAATAGAAAATCCTAAATCCCTGAATACCGGTATATTCGCCGCGAAGTCAGCCGCAATATCGGCTGCCACACCCAACTGCTCAAGATTTTCAGGGACTAACAAGACCTTGTTATCATTGTACGACAGGCGATTAAAAGCACTGAAATCAATTGAAGACGCGCAGTTTTCGTCGAATGCCTGCATAACACTGGCTGCCAGGACGAGATCCCTTGCCGAACGCGCTATGGGGCCGATGTTGTCCATCACTCGGCTACAGGTCACCGAGCCATAGTTACTCACAGCGCCACGGCTTGGTTTGAAACCGAAAATGCCGCAATATGCCGCAGGAATACGTAGCGAGCCCATGGTATCTGTGCCCAGCGAAAGGCCTACCATACCCGACGCAACAGCCGCCGCCGAACCACCCGATGAACCACCCGGCGTGAAGCCGTGTTTATGCGGGTTATGGCAGTTGCCAAAGTGCTCATTTTTATTTGTCGCCCCTAGAGCCCCTTCGTGCATATTAAGCTTACCCATAACCTGCACACCGGTTTGTCGTAACCGATTAATCACAAAAGCATCTTGTTTAGCGTGGCGATCTATCCGGGTTGCCATCCCTGCGGTGGTGACAAAGCCCTGCACATCAATATTGTCCTTAACCCCGATACACACACCTTGAAACAGAGATTTTTCGAACGATGTTGGCTGCGGAAATTCGGGCATTTGGTAGCGAATAAACGCATTAATTTTAGGGTTTAACCGTTCAATTAATGCATGTTGTTCCGCCGCCAACTCTCGCGCTGAAATTTGCTTATCCTTGATGAGCGCGATGTGCGTGCTTACATCTTGGCTGAGTAGCGCAATGTCCATTATTTAAACCTGCTATCAATTAAGCGAATGGGCTTCTGTCTTATATCCACTTGTGTCAACGGCGTGAGTTCTCCTTCGCCCACCAAAGCGACTTTGACCTCTATGCCTATTTTGCGTTTTAGCAGATCTGAATAGACCGCCAGTAAGGCTTCTCGCTCAGCAAGAGGGCTCGATACCTCGGCCCGAACAATCATTTCGTCTCGGCCACTATCATCACGAATGGCTTCGCAAATAAATTCCCCCATAAACTCATCGCGCTCATCAAGCATAGGACCAACACCTTGGGGGTAAATGTTGATCCCCCTCAATTTGACCATATTGTCGGAACGCCCCATAAAGCCTTTAATACGTTTAAAGGGCAGATTTAGCGTATTGTCCCCGGTAATTTCTTGGGTAATGTCATGGGTATTAAAGCGAATAATCGGATACACGTCATCCTTGTATAAACAGGTCACAACCATATTACCTGTTTCACCGGGCACAACCGGCTCATTAGTATCGGTATCGAGTAGCTCTAGAAATTGGGCGTCTTCCCAAACGTACATACCACTATGATCTGGCCCTTCGGCTGCTATGGTGCCGGTATCGCCCACGCCGTACCAGTCAAATAATTCAGGATTGCCCCAGGTTTTGGCGATACTTTCTCGGCTTTCCATACCCAAATGACCAATGATCATATCGATTTTAATGTCTTTCCCCGACACTAAACCTTCTTCTTTAGCCACATCAGCCAGTCGCTTGATATAATCAACAAACCCAACTAGCACGTTAACGCCGAAAGTTTTCATTAAATTAACTTGCTGTACCGAGCGGGTTTCAACCCCAGTACCGGCGGATAGAAACATAGCGTTAGTGTATTTGGTCACCGCTTCGCGAATGTAATGCCCGCCATTAATCATACCGTGACCATAACAAGACTGGATCGTAGCGCCGGGTTTAAGTCCCATAAAGCGATATGAACGCGCAACCAATAACGACTGCACTTCTCGGCTTTTGGGCCCAAACAATAAAGGCTGCGGAGTGCCGGTAGTGCCACTAGTGGTGTGAAATACTAACGGGGGACGTTGCTCTAGCGGTATACCATCCAGACCATGAAAGTCCCCAATGGGTGGATATTTCTCTACGCTGTCCATGATGTCTGCTTTTGAAATCAACGGCAGCTTTTCAATATCATCAAGACTTTGAATGTCCTCGGGTTTCACCCCGGCATTGCCCCAGATTCGTTGATAAAATGGAATGTCCCAAGCACGCTTTACCACTTGCATAAAGCGTGTGTTCTGCAACGTTTTCAGTTCCCCTTTACTCATGCCTGTAAACTGCTCAGACACAGCGTCCCCTAAGGGGTAGTCTTTCAACATTTGCGCGTAATCAAAAGATTCAAAATAGGTCGGGTACGTTGCTTTACTTGCTTTATTTTCTGTTTTCGGTGCTTTATCAACCATATTGTTCATCGGATTACCTATTACTGACGAGTGCTTCAACTAAGCTATTAATATTCGGGATCTGGTCGAGTTGGTCTATGCGTTTTATCAAAAAGCCAATATTATGCTGATCAAAATACGATCCAGCACTTGCACAAGCGGCGCTAAATTTAGCCAGTTGGGCATCTTCGTCCAGGGGATTTTGCGGGCTGCCCAGCACATGTTGCAGTGCCACTTTATATTTAGCCCCAGAGATTAATGTGACGGCCACGCTCACAGGAGCCAATGCATTGGGGTCTTGGGTGTCATTCAAATGGGTATGCACCTTAGCCCCAAGGGCCAGTCGGCGAGGATCCTTAAGACAGTCTGATTCAAAATCAGCCACTGAGACACTGCCCGTAAGCAACACACTGGCAGCGATATAACCGTTACACAGCTTGGCATAATTGGCGTCCATATCCTGCTTAACTGGGCGCCCTACCAGTTTGTTGATAAGCGGTGTGCCGTATACGTCTACTCGGGCTATATCCTGTGCGGTAAAAGCGTGCTGCTTTTGCAATTGTTGTAAGCCATCTATGGTGCCGTGACCTGCCCTACCAGTGGGAAACGGCTTGTGGCTAACGCGTTCAATCTGATATTCGCGGCCTACTTTTTGCACCAGCGGGCTTAAATCAAAACTCTCTTCGAACAAGGTAAAATACCCGTAGGGTCCTTGTAATATATCTTTGGGACCGGCAAAACCTGCTTGTGCCATGTCAACTGCACGAATGGCTGCAGCGGCGTTAATTCCGATTTGCATGGCCAACATAGGTGAGCCTTCTACGTGGGATTGCATGGTGCCGCTAAGCTGACTGTAAGCGATACCTAGGGCATTCTGTAACGTTTCACCCTTTATGCCTTGCATGGCACACATGCCAGCCGTTGCCCCCAAGCAGCCGCAAAGTGATGGTCGAAAAAATTTCAAACTAGAGGTAACGCTTTCACCAATTAATGTCGCCACGTCCACCGCAATCACCACACCTAAAATCAATTGCTGGCCGGATAGATTATGTTGCTGGGCATACGCCATTAATGCAGACAAGATCACTGCCATCGGATGCACCACGGCAGGCTCGTGCACGCAATCCCACTCTTGATTATGAATTTGATAGCCGTTTATCGCCGCTGCTGATACCGCAGGCAACCACTCTCCGGTGCCCCAAACTTGTGCTTGGTGGCCACTCCCCCATTGGCTGACAGCCTGCTTGATTTTTGCCACATTAGGTACTCGTGAACCACTTATTCCCACGCCGATGGAATCAAGAATAAAGGTTTTACTAGCAGCAACGGTTGAAGCAGGTAAATTTTGATAAGTGCTATTTTCAATATGCTTAACCAGCAATTTGATGGCATCAGGTGTATGGCTCATACCTTAAGAACTCAGTGCAGGGCGCAGCAGCGCCGATAAAGTCGTAATGGGTGCCGCTTGTAACCAATCAAACGCACACAGTTGGGCTATGTTTTCTTCACTCATGCCAGCATGACTCAACAGCATACGAGCCTTATTATGACGCTGTTCTGGGGTCAGCGGTTTTTCAGGATCCCCCCGGGTATCCTGCTGACTGCGTACCAAGGTTTGACCATTTTTGAACCGCACTTTGCATCTGGCACCGAAATGCTGGGGATACGCTGATTCAATATGCGCGTCAGTTTGCACGTTGATGCGCTGGCGCAGTGCGCTGCACTGGGCTTGTTCGAATGCGGCCTGCTTATAGT
Organism: Paraglaciecola polaris LMG 21857; assembly: GCF_000315055.1. Lineage (GTDB taxonomy): Bacteria > Pseudomonadota > Gammaproteobacteria > Enterobacterales > Alteromonadaceae > Paraglaciecola > Paraglaciecola polaris. The sequence continues at coordinate 4,604 of NZ_BAER01000049.1, forward strand.
GCTCGAGCTTAGGTTCCCCCCACAGCAAAATTGCAGCTAGCGCATGCTGAATACTAAATTTAGCTTCAAGACTGGTTTCAGGTGTTAAGCGATTGCAGAACAACTGGGCATCTTGATAAACCCCCACGTCAATACGTTCAATGTCGGCTATATCAATGCTGTTTTGTTGCAGTATTTCTAACAGTACATCCATGGCGCCATGGGCATGACGACAGGCAGGCCAAGGTTTAAAGCTACAATCGTACATGCGCCAAACTGACTGTTTTTCGACAAATACATCTGGCGAAGCGTCATCAGACAGTGCATTAAATATGCCTTGAGGTCCTTCCAAAATATACTCTGGCCCCGTTAAGTTTTGCTGAGCCATGAAAGCCGCCATCAGCCCAGAATGGCACGCCTGGGCATTATGCCATTGCTTGGTTAAGACCTTTTCATTGCGCATTTGCCACAAACCACCCGCAGTGCTTCCTGCGTTACCCATAGCCCAAAGTGTTTGCTGCTGAGATAAACCCAATATTGAAGAAGTGGCCATTGCTGCCCCTAATGTGCCGCATGTGGCGGTATTATGAAAATAGCGATAATGACTGCGCCCTATGGCTTCTCCCATGCGAATAGTCACTTCATAGCCTTTTATAATGGCGCTTAAAAATGTCTCTAGGGAGCAATTTATTTGCTCGGCGGCGGCCAGTGCTGCCGGAATAATCACGGGTCCAGGATGCAAGATAGAACGGCGATGAATATCATCCATTTCTAACACGTTGCCTAAGGCACCATTGTGCTGCGCGGCATTTTGCATACTGGTTTGTTGACCCCCTAACGCCGTACATTTACCGCCCTCATCGAGAGACAATAACCCTTGATAAGCACGACCTGCATCTGACAACTTACCTAAACTGGCGCACGCCAGCCAATCAAGTACATGTTCACCTGCCCGAGCACGGTCGTGCTGGGTAATGGGCATTTGATCTATGTCAATTAACAGCTGTTTGCTTAGTGAAAGTTTGATTGGCAATTTCACTTTATTCCTATACTCTTCGATTTGTCCGGACATATTTATAACAGGTATTTTTCTGTTATTCGACTAACCATTGAGCATAAATGACTAAAATCAAATTGTTATCGACGAAACATTCCCTGCCCAAATATCAAGGCATAGGTGAAACGCTGATCAACCAGATATTAGCGGGTGAATTTGCCTTAAATACCTTATTACCGACCGAAAAGCAGTTATGTGAACAGTTCTCTATCAGTCGGCATACCGCCCGTGAAGCGCTGCGTTATGTTGAAAAAACCGGTCTAGTTGAGCGTAAACAAGGTTCAGGTACGTTAGTCACACGCAACACTATGCCGGAACAAATTAATCAGTTTATTAACTCGGTAAAAGACTTGTTAGCTTTTGGCCAAAATACCCGATTCGAAGTACAAGTCAGTGACATGATCACCCTTGATGGATCCACAGCCGCTTTGCTTAATTCTCAGCAAGGTCAGGAGTGTATTCATATCGGTGGGGTACGTTTTGAGCCCCATGATAAAAAGCCCATTTGTTATTCCAACATCTACCGTCACCCGCATTTAGATGAAGTAGACGAAAAATTAAAAGATACCAAAACCGCTATTTATGCGGTGATCGAAGCCTTAGACGATAAAAAAATCGGTAAAATAGAACAGCAAATTTCAGCTTGTCTTCTGCCCGAGTCCTTGGCGTCACAATTGGATGCCTCTACCGATTCAGCTGCCATGAAAATTACCCGGCGTTATTTTTCGTTGAAAGAAGACGATTTGATTTTAGTGGCAGAAAGTATTTATCCCGCCAAGCGCTTTAGCTTTACCTCTGTCCTATACCCAAATAAATAGCGAGGAATGACTATGTTAGTGCAATTCAACTGCCTCGATAAAACACCGTCAATGCAAACTAAGCGCATACAGCAGTTGTCTGCTCACCTTGCTTGGGTTGAGGAGCACATGGCCAATATTCGACTTGCTGGGCCATTAAAAGACGACAGCCTGATTATTGGCTCTTTGTATGTGCTTGAGGCCGATACCATAGAACAGGCGGAACAGATTTTACACCGCGACCCCTATTACCTTGCGGATATATGGGCAAACGTAAAGGTACACGAATTTAATGCTTATGCCGGCAGTTGGGTAGGCGGTAAAAATTGGCCAACTTAGCTACGTAACCTAATTGGTCAAAATATTTCCATACCATTTCCAGATAACAACAAAAAACTAGGAGTCTCCCATGCAGTCAGTATCAGAAACAAGTGAAAGCCCGGTGCCCGCAACGGGCAAACGAATGGGACATCCTATGCACTGGATAACCGTTTTTATCGCCATGATGTGTTTATTGATTTCAAATGGCATGGTTATTACCGGAATCACTGCGTTTGACAGTGCCATGCTCACCGAGTTTAGCGACTGGTCCCGGGGCGATTTGAAACTACGAGGCCTGATTACGCTGGCATTAACAGGATTACTTGCTCCACTGGTTGGCATTTTAATCGATAAAATCGGCGTCAAGTTCCTCGTTATGGTCGGTACGGTTGTGCTTAGTTTGTGTTTTTATGCTTATGGCAACATTCGTGACATTACCGATTTGTATATTATTCATGCGGCCTTCTCTATCGTATTGCTGGCCTGTGGCTTGAATGTCGCGGTTATTTTAGTATCCAACTGGTTCGTTAAACTTCGTGGCACAGCAATTGGAATTGCCGTTGTGGGCACCTCCTTAGGCGGCGCGGTGTTGGCGCCGTTATTCAGCTCTTGGTTAGCCGATGGTATGACATGGCGTGAAGCCATGCAGTTAGCTGCGCTTATTCCCTCTTGTTTATTCTTATTGGCGTTGTTTTTATTACGTAATCGCCCCACGGATATGGGACTCAAACCATTCGGCTTCGATGGCAACGCTGAAACATCCAATGCAGACTTATCGCAACACGGTTTAACCTATAAAGAAGCGATTAAAACCCGCTCATTTTGGTCTATTGCCTTTATCGCCATGTTCACCTTTTATACCATTATGGGTTTCCAAGCTAATCTGGTGCTGCACCTCATGGATTTAGGTTTTACCTTGCAAGCAGCGGCCGCTGGCCTGAGTGTCCTGTTTGTACCTGCGCTAATTGGTAAATTTCTGTTTGGTTTGGTGGCCGATAAAATCACCGGCAAGGGCGTGCTTTACACTAATCTGTTACTGATGTTAGCGGGTTTGGGCGGCATGTTAGTAGCGGATAAAGACAATGTACTGATTGCCATTGGTTTAATTGGTTTTATGTGGGGCGGTTTTTACACTCTTTTACAGCTAAACGCCGTAAATAACTTCGGCTTGCGCGCCTCTGGTAAATTACTCGGCACGATTACGGTACTTGATGCATTCGGTGGCGGGCTAGGTATTTGGGCGACGGGCGCCATATATGATGCCTACGGCAGTTATTACAATGCCTTTATGATTTTCTGCGTACTGGTGGCCTTATCAGTAGTACTGATCAGCCAAGTGAAAAAGCACGTTTAACTAGGTTATGTACACCCAGCGCGGAAATACCACGCGCTGGGTATGTGTTCCCCACGTCAAAATATGACAAGCTTTGCTCAGACATCAAACTTACATTTTTGACCACCTCCCTGCGTCTTTCTTCTGCCCACTTTTATCTTTGATAAATCATGTCAGGCTCAATCCACCTAGTAGTGCGCCCGAAAAAATCACATGCAAAGTGAACAAATCTCCTTATTTGCAATGCAGCTTAGCAAACGCCCCTTGCGCTAACAGGCCTATTTATTCGCTACTTAGATAGGTAATACCAAACTCACTAAACCTTATCGTGCCCATAAAAAAACGAGCCTACATTGAGCTCGTTTTTTAATTTTCAAAACTATCACCAGCGACGAACTGGTGTTAATTCAACATTAAAACCACCAAGGCGATGGCACGCCGGTGTTACGAATGTAGGCCTTTTTACGCATGAAACGCCGTATCGATTCTGCCCCCATACGCGAGCCCCCTAACCCAGAGTATTTAAAAGATTGCTTTTCAGCTTCATGAATAAGCGCGGTTAATGACGCATCATTGATGCTCACCGCCCCCGCTTCTAATTGACGGGCGATTTGCTTGGCATAATCAACGTTTTGACTAAATACTGCTGCCGATAATCCAAACTCTGAGTCATTGGCTAAAACGACGCCCTGCTCATCACTGTCGATGATTGTCACCGGCAACACGGCAGCGAACGTTTCTTGGCTCACCACGGACATTTGCGGGTTCACATCAGTTAACACAGTGGGCAAACAATAACGCCCGCCACCTAAATTGAGTACCTCACCACCGCACAATATCGTGGCGCCTTTGTCTTTTGCATCTTGCAATTGAGCCTCAACAATTTTTACTTGTTTGGCAGAAATAATCGGGCCTATTTGTCCTTGCTGTATATCTGGATAATTGTGCTTAAGGGCGCGCACATTTGCCACTAACTTGGCAAGAAATATTGGGGCAATATCTTTGTGCACATAGACTCGCTCAAGTGACATACACGACTGTCCTGCATTCACCATGCTGCCCCAGCACAGCGCCTTGGCGGCTAGTTCTGGATCGGCGTCTTTACACACAATTGCAGGATCTTTTCCGCCTAGCTCTAAAAATGCCGGAATAAATCGCTGGGCACACAGTTGCCCTACATGACGACCCGTTGCTACGCTGCCAGTGAAACACAAAGAGTCCACGGCGTTAATCACGGCTTGCCCGGTTTCCCCTGCCCCTGTCACTAACGTCAGCACATTGTTTAACATGGGGATCCGTTTAAGTACTTCATTAAAAGGGGCGACAAAACGAGATGTCACTTCGCTGGGCTTAATCAGCACGGCGCTGCCAGCAAGTAATGCCGGTATGGCGTCGACTAACGATAACAACAACGGGAAATTCCACGGGCTGATCACGCCGACTAGGGGATAGGGTAAATAGTCTTGTTGCAGTTCAATAAAAGGAATTTCTGCTGACCACGGCTCGCCTTTTGCCAATAAGGCCGGCGCTTGTTTACACCATCGATGAATAGCATTGATGGTGACATCGACCTCTAGCTCAGATTCACTGGCGCGACCGGTATCGTTTATCAAGGCCGCAACCAAATGCGCCTTGTATTCAGCCATGCTGTTCGCCAAATTTTGCATGACCGCTATGCGTTCACCAAGGCCCATGTTCCACCACTGGCTTTGATGCAGTTTTAAGCATTTGGCCTCGTCTTCCACGTGCTGAAGAGTATACAAAGGTAAATCAAAATCAACTAAGCCAGTGCGTGGATTACTGATGGCCATTGTTTGCATGTTATTACTCATCTGCTTGCTCCGCTAAAATGACCCCGTTTTTTTTAAGATTTTGAATACTTTGCAGTTGAGTTTGAATGAAATGACTACGATCCGGCACACTAACCTGCTGAGCCTCATTGAGCATGGTGTTCGCGGGATAGACCGTTTGCCCATAGTGGGCGCTAAAAAGCTCATTGCGCTGGCGCGATAGTATATTCCCCATGCCAGGCTTATTGCGATATCGGCGCAGCGCTGTGATGTCCAGTTCTGCATTGGCGACCATGGTTTCTCCCATGCCAGCTTCAGCCATGACCCGGCCCTTAAAGTCGACCAATTTTGACATACCATCAGTGGACTCAGCGGGGAAATCAATGTCCGCTATTCCTGCCGAATTGGCCGAAACCACATAAGCTAAGTTCTCAATCGCCCGCGCGCGTTTAGCAATGTCTTTGGGCGTCAATTCAACTGAACCAACTTCGGAACTACTATGCAATAACACCTCTGCACCATTCATGGTTAAGCACCGACTGATTTCGGGATACAAAATCTCTTCTGATGCAACGCAAGCTAAGTTACCTAATTCAGTTTTTACCACAGGAAATAACGACTCTTGCCCGTATATATCTACATATTTATCCAGTACATCATGAGGCGTAGGTGCAAACATAGATACCAAGCGGCGATAGCGCAAAATGCAATTCCCGTTGGGGCCTAATATAAATGAGGTTTGAAAATAGAGATCGGTAAAATGGGGATCAAGCTCATACACATTGCCAGAAAGATAAATCTGATTCTTCTGGGCAATTTCGCCAAGCATTTCATATTCTTTACCGTCTTGGGCAATGGCGCCTTTTTCTTTCCACTGTGATAATGACTCGCCCAGCGGAAAACTGGTCAGAAAATATTCAGGCAATACGACCATTTTGACACTCGGTCCCACAAAGCCCTTAGTCCCTTGGACATGCCGACCTACCCGGCGAATATTGTCATAAATTTTTTGTCTGGCATCCGCTACATTTAACTTGTTAACGGCGAAACATCGAGTTTGTAACGCGACTGCGGTATAAGCAAGGGACATAAATTACTCCAAAGGTGTTTGCGACAAACCATCGATCAGCATGATGTTAAATTCACCTGTGCCCTCGCGGTATTTTCTGGCATCTGCGTACTCAGGTGAATCCCAAAATGCATGGGCGGCTTGGCTATTTGGCCATTGGGATATCACCAAACTTTTGGGCGCGCTTTGTCCCTCAATTAACTCGGGCGCTCCCATCGCTATATAAACGCCACCAAATTTCTTAATTAATGGCGTAACAGCTTGGGTGTATAGGGTAAATTTTTCCCAATTATGAACCGTTGCTTGGATAATCAAATACGCACTCATTAGCCGACTCTTTAATAGAATTTTGCTTACTGTAACAAAAGGCACAACATATTGAAGTGAAACAAGTTTTAGTTCGTTCATTGTTTGATAATTAGCAATCCAAACGCGTGTATCTTGGCCGCTGATAGCGCAGCAAACCGAGGTTCACTGCTCACCGCGTATACAGGAACCCAAATAGGCGATCGAAAAACAACCAAAAACTGATTAACTTTACAGCGCTTTAGTTTAATAATAGGCACATTACACCTCAATAACACCATATCTTCAATAAAGCGGACGGCCACTGTGACTAATGGACAACACACGGACACCCCTTTTAATAAAGCACGCTCTCGCGGTATTCGAGCATCCCAGCAAAAACTGCGCACTGCACAGTTGGCGGCGGGGTTTAAGTCTCAGGCAGAGGTGGTTGATAAAGTTCAAAGTATCGAAGGCTTAGACAAAGCCCCGCGCTCATTAGTCAGTCGCGTCTTCCGTGGTGAACCCGTTGATCCATTGAGTATAGAGCGGGTGGCTAAAGCGTTAAACGTCGAGGCATGGGCGCTCTATTTAGATTCAGCCGAAGTCGAAAAAAAACATGTTAGCAGCAGTCATGAATCAGGTAATCATCCTGAGAACACAGGTAGTGCGGGCATAGAAAATACTGGCCCAGCTCATACTATAAATAACCAGCAACACGTTTCTCACGAATCAAGCCCTGCGCAAAATAAGGACCATACTTCATCATCAACTATTGTCTCTTCAGCACCCCAATCACAAGGGGTTGCTCGCTGCTCGCCACAACCTGCTGAAGCACAAACGAATGCTAATATCTTTGGCACCCAAAAAGCATACAGCAGTCCAAGTAGATCGTTACTGCTTATCACCTTGGTTGTCGTGTTAGGCGTATTCTTGCTCGAGCGGTTTTGGCCTGACAATAACACGCCATTTCCGGGAATTGCGCTTGCCGGTATTGTCGATATTGATAATAAAGTAGTCGCAGTTCTACCGATTAACGGACCCCGGGGCGATGATATAACCCGCAATATTGAGCAATTATTAGCCGGCCCTACGCAGCTTATTGTCGGGAGCTCAGCTTTGCATGCTAGTGTTAGAAACCCACAAGAATTGCTACGTAGCAAAAAAGCGGATTTAGTCATCAGTGGTGAGTTGTTAGAAATTGGTCGCTATATCGCCGTGCGTTTATTTTTATCTCAAGACCAAAACATGCGTCAGGTATGGTCAGGTGTGTTTGCCAAATCGGCTTCCGAAAAATACATCAAGAGTCAACTCGAAGGCGGTTTGCAAACCTTGCTTCACCAGCGTCCTTTAGCTGATATTGCTGACTGGTATAGTTTGCAGCGATTTTTGCGCGGTATGCAGCATTTTGAAAGTGAGCGAAGCGAGCAAATTATTCTGCGCGGTATGGCCGACTATCAAGGCGTGATCGCCAGCGCCCCTGACTTAGTGTATGGCCATGCTGGCATGTGCCTAGCGCTGATTGAGCAAAGTATAGAAACCAGTCACAAAGCCTATTTAGATGATGCCAGCAGGCATTGTCAAAACGGGGCGGATATTAATCCTGACGCACTTTTCATTCTGGTGGCTTTAGGTAATTTGGCCAGAGTAAAGGGGCAGTATGAACAGGCAAATCACTATTTTAAACGGGCCCTCGAATTGGATCCTAACAGCGTGACCGCCCTGCAAAAATTAGCTGAAAGCCAAATGCGTTTGTTCTTGCAAAATAGAGATATAGCCTTATTTGACACTATTTTAACGGAATTAAACTCGGCCGCCTCACTTGAACCCGACAACTGGAAAATTCCCTATACCCAAGGGCGCGCCTACTACTTTAAAGGCGAACAGCTGGCGGCTATTAAATATTTTCGCCAATCAGCCAACTTGACACTTAATTATCAAACCTTGAACAACTTAGGAGCGTTAGAGTTTTGTGTTGGCGACTTAACAAATGCCAAATTACATTATCAACGGGCACTGTCATTGCATCCGCAACACTCTGTGTTGCTGTCGAATATTGCCACATTGCATTTTTATTTAGGTGAAGATGAGCAGGCGCTTGCGATTTTCGAGCCACAAATTAAACGTATTCAACAAAAAGGTGGCGCGGGTCTGTATCAATTGTGGTCGAATGTCGCTGATGTATACCGAACCCAGGGGAAACACAAACAAGCACTCGATGCTTATCGAAATGCCATGTCTGAACTTGACCGAGAAGTCAGCCAAGGAGAAGCAAACGTGATGCAAAAGGCATCTCGTTTGGCCATGTATATTTTAGTCATTGAACTCACCCCTAATATGCAAACCGAGCAATTATTTGCTTCGTTAACTCAACAGGCCGAGGCAATAAGTGACGTTGCGGATCCTGTATCGCTACATCAATTAGCACTCAGTTGGCTGCATTTAGGGGATGAACAAAAAGCTCGTCACTATCGCGATAAACTCCACGCAATTTGCCCGGGTTTTGCCGCCTCCCCTGATTTTAAAACGCTTCAAAACAATGCGCCGAGTTAAATCCAATGCGACACGCCTACTTCTGACAATGAGTGCGATGACGTGCGACTAATAACAGTACACCGAGCAGAAAAAGATGCCAAGAGGCAGGTGCTGGCACTGGGGTAGTCGTTCCTTCGTTGACTATAATTTGCGCACCAAATACTTGCACATCTAACTCGGCAGCAAAAGCGTCAGAAATTAAAAAGGGGCTTATTACTACGTCACTCACTCCCCCACGATTTGCCACAAAACTCATGGTCGCCAACATGAACGCATCAGCCTGAGCAGATAAACCGGACAAAAATGATACGCCAGAAAAATCCAGATTGCCGATAGCTGGAAAGATATCGAATATATCAAACTCAGTCAGTGCAAAATTAGCATTTATCGCATTAAGGCCACTCACCGACTCATTGAAACTAAGTAAGAAGTCGAAGCCACCCACGTCTTCGGACTCTAAGCCAGAGAACCATAGCTCAAAGGTAACAATATCGCCGATATTGGCCACCTGACTGACAGTGTCTTGCGCATTATTAAATGACAGGATCGGTACCGCAAAGGCCGTCTGGCCGAGGCTACCTATCAGCAACCCACTTATTATTAGCTGTTTGATACATTTCATCACCTTCAACATATTAAAATTCCTTATTAAATTGACCTGTTAATTTGGCATACACGCATTGCCTTATCATTCTGCCGCGCGTAGATAAAGCAGCACGTCCCTATGCTTATCTCTCTGGTATTACTCGGGTTTCAACGCACAACGCATTAATTCACACTCACGTGTACAGCCCCGTGCATCAAGTACATTTATCAGTCCGTTTTGATCCCAATCAGCTAAATCGTCATCGCCATTTGCCGGTGTATTTCGGCGCTGCATGATGGCTCGAATATCCATGCTATCGACGAAGTCATTGCCATCAAGATCACACATTTGGGGTGCGGCATTAACTTGAATTGTCACATCGTCTACAGCGCTGGCTTGCCCATCGCTTACGGTTAATTGCATTATGTATTGGCCAGCAAGATCAGGCGTTATACTGGCCAATTCATTATTGCTGTTAGCAATAACCGCCACACTATTTAGCGGGCGTAATATCACTAGCCACGCATATGTTAAAGCCTGCGGGGCGCTGTCAGGATCGAAACTCGCACTACCATCAAGGATGACGATTTCACTCAATTCAATCTCTTGGGCGTCTCCCGCAATTGCAACAGGCAGTTGATTTTCAGATACGGTTACCACAACTGAATCAGAATCCGTAAATTCGCCGTCGCTCACGGTTACCCCTAAGGTATAAGCACCGACCACATCAGGGATAAACATGGCATTACCTGATAGGTCCACTTCTATGCTGCTACTGATTAGTAGGCTACCTTGTGGAACTGAAATAAAGATCCATTCGAACTGAAGCGGTTCTGGCCTTAGATCAGGGTCGTAGCTGTCTGCAGCACTGACCTGCGCGTAACCACCTAACTCGTGTTGTTGGTCATCACCTGCATCAGCCACCGGTGGTTGATTTACCACCACCTCATTAATGCTCACCGTCACAGAGATTACATCAGTGAGCTCGCCGTCTGATACCGACAGTTGCACCACGTAACTACCTGCAATATCGGCCGTAAAGCTTGTGGTTGGTGTTCCTTGACTTACCAAACTAGCAGTAGAAATGGCACTTCCTGTGGGCACACTGAGCACTTGCCAAGTGAAGGTTAATGCTTGAGGACCATTATCGTTGTCAAAACTGGCGCTGCCATCGAATAATATTTGAGTGTTTGTGAGCATTTCACCGCTTGTTTGCACATCAGCCTGGGGCGCTAAATTTACCTCGGCGACTCGCACTATCACCGAATCCACAGGACTAGTATTTTCACCATCACTGACCGCAAGGGTAAATTCATAATCACCTGCAACATCTGGGGTAAAGCTAGGGTTCACACTAGAAGCATTTAACAAGTGGCCAACACTGCTGCCTGCTGGGACTGAGTTCACTGACCAAAGGTAGGTAAGTAGATCACCATCTGCATCGCTTGATGCACTGCCATCAAGCTGCAATAACCCATCAAGCTCAACGTTTTGATCCTCGCCAGCATGAGCAATAGGCACTCGATTAACAACCGTCACAGTGACAATTGCACTATCGCTTAGTAAACCATCACTCACTTCAAGTTCAAAACGGTACTCGCCATACACGTCAGGTTGCAAGCTTGCACTGACACTATCGAGATTGCTCATATCGCTTTGGGTTAATACGCTACTATCTGGCACAGACAACAATGTCCAATTAAACGAAAGTGCCTCAGGCGCTTCGTCTGGGTCGAAGGAGCCTGAACCGTTGAGTTGAATAACTTGATCTTTAAATACCGTTGGCGCAGAAGACGCAGACGCGATAGGTTTTTGCGGATCAGGCGCGGCAGTTGGCAGGTTATATTCGAGGACGTAGTCGCCAATCTGATCTCTGCCTGAGGTACCATCACTGAGTACTACGGTATAAGTACCGTTCATCGGTAGACTTAAGCTATAAACCCCAGCCTCAGAGTAGTGAGTCGCGTTGGTGAAGTAACTACCATCCGGGTTATGTAAGGTAATAAAAGGATTCAAATTGGTGACTTCAAGCTCTCGCATGACTAATGTCACCTCATCACCCACCACCCCGTCAAAGGTGAATGTATCAATGTCACCTTGAGTGACCGTTTCAAAATAAGAACCTGCGCCGCTTAATTTTCCGTGTTCATTAGCACCAAGAGACTTAGCGAAGTGAATTTCATAATCGCTTATTTGGTCGCGTCGACTTGTGCCATCCTGCACTAGCAGTGTGTAGGTTCCGGTTTGTGCAGCTAAAATATTTCTCAAGTTAGCAACAGAATAGTTGCTGGCGCTGCCGAGCCTACTGCCGTCAGGCGCGTAAAGCGTCATAAAGGGGAAGTACAAATTACGTAAGATATCAGATAGCTGAATATGCAAACGCTCCCCTGCAACCGCCTCAAATGTCCAGGTATCTAAATCCCCTAACGTGATGTCACTGCTCACTACGCCGCCATTATTCAGCGTGCCGTTTTCGTTAGCACCGAGTGACTTGGCAAAATGCACTTCATAATTACCTCCCTCATCACGTCGACTCGTACCGTCTTGCACCAGCAAGGTAAACGTTCCTGTTTGTGTGGCCGCAACGTTGTATAAGTTAGCCACCGTGTAATTGCTGGCAGACCCTACCCGGCTGCCATCTGGTGCGTAAAGCGTCATGAACGGAAAGAAGCCAGTGTTATCCACATCCGCTATTTGAATGTTCAAGTTTTCGCCTGCCGTGGCCTCGAACGTCCACGTATCTAAATCACCTAGCGTAATGTCACTGCTCACCGAACCGCCATTAATCAGTGGGCCGTTTTCGTTAGCGCCAACGGATTTAGCAAAGTGCACTTCATAATTACCCACTTGTTCACGTCGACTTGTACCGTCTTGCACTAGCAAGATGTACGTTCCTGTTTGTGTGGCCGCAATATTGTATAAATTTGCCGCTGTATAATTACTAGCAGAGCCTACGCGGGTGCCATCAGGCGCATAAAGCGTCATGAACGGAAAGAAGCCAGTGTTATCCACATCCGCAATTTGAATGTTCAGTCTTTCACCTGCCGTAGCCTGGAACGTCCAAGTGTCTAAATCGCCCAACGTGATGTCACTGCTCACTACACCACCATTGTTCAGCGTGCCGTTTTCGTTAGCGCCAATGGACTTAGCAAAGTGCACTTCATAATTACCCACTTGTTCACGTCGACTTGTACCGTCTTGCACTAGCAAGATGTACGTTCCTGTCTGTGTGGCCGCAATATTGTATAAATTTGCCACCGTATAATTACTAGCAGAGCCTACGCGTGTGCCATCAGGTGCATAAAGAGTCATTAGAGGAAATAAATCACCAGCGGCTAAATCTACCAACTGAATATTAATCCGCTCACCCGCTGTGGCGGTAAACGTCCAGGTATCTTCTTGCCCCGCTGCTGAGATAGTGCCGGAGACTGAGTCGCCATTAACCAAATCTGCGGCCTGAACTTGACTCGCGCCCATGCACAGCATAAGTAAGCTGCACAGCACCAACCAATAGTGCTGTAAAGAGCGAGGTAAAATGCGTTGCGAAGCCTTGTTAGAAAGGGAGGCTGAAGCACGCTCTATGTGAGCATCAGGTCCTCGCTGATTGTACGTAACGTTTCTAGTATCCATGATCTTTCCTTTACATGTTCGTTAGAGTGGTTCCGCTTTACAGCTCGCGTGACCGCAAAATCAAATGTGAAATCGAGTGTTATGGCCCTCTGTTAGAATTGATTAACAATGAATCAGTAGAGTGACACAGAAAAAAAAGGGTAAGAAACCCACCCCACACTTAAATGATGCAAACTGAAGCAGCGTGAAACATAAATGAGGTGAAGTGAATAACATGTAGCAAAGAATAAAATCAGCCTGATAAAAAAGGAGTTAGACAGTTAGTTGCTCGTTGCTCACTTGGCTATTAGAGAAGCTGCTGTACCTATCATCTCAAAAAGCGAATTAGGTGTTCATACACTACACTATGGCAACCCACTCGAGCGGCGCCGACTCAGGTAATACTGCAGTTCTGTTTTTGTAGAAACCCAGTGTTTGGCCGTTCACCTGTTTGATGCAACACAATGAGGTGATTGATATGTTAAGACGTGAATTTTTAAATGGATTTGGCTTGAGCGTTGGCGCAAGCTTGTTGGCACCCAGCACAGTACTCGGTGTTCAAACGACAACGGCGATAGGTACTTCTCACATTCAACCCGGCGACTGGACTGCTTTACGTAATTTATTTCCATTGACTCGAAAGTATATTCAGTTGTCGACGTTTTTATTGGCGTCACACCCAAAACCGGTCGCAGATGCTATCGAAAAGCATCGTCACGCGTTTGACGAGAACCCTTCGGATTATTGGCATCATCATTTCGAAACAATTGACCGTGACATCTGCACGGTAGCAGGACAATACATGGGATGTGAGGCTAAGAATATTGCCCTTACTGACAGTACGACTATGGGGCTGGCAATGGTATACAGCGGATTGCAATTACAGCCTGGTGATGAAGTATTGCAGACTGTGCACGATCACTATTCCACCGATATGTCTTTGGCATACCGAGCCCAGCGCACGGGTGCAAAAATAAACAGAATTGCGTTGTATGATGACCCGGCACAGGTCAGTACTGACGATGTACTAAAGCGTATGAAAGCTGCCATCACCCCCAATACGCGAGTATTCGCAGCAACCTGGGTGCATTCATCCACAGGTGTTAAATTACCCATTAGGGCCATGGCTGACACCATTAGTGCACTGAACAAGCAACGCAAAGCCAATCAGCAAATTTTATTTTGTGTTGATGGTGTGCATGGTTTTGGTATTGAAGATCAAAATATCAGTGAATTGGGCTGTGATTTTTTTATCGCGGGTACCCACAAGTGGATATTTGGTCCCCGAGGCACGGGTTTGGTCTGGGGGAATGACAAAGCCTGGGCCCAAAGTGAGCCTGTGATCCCCAGCTTTAGTGCGTCTTACGAGGTCTGGATGGGGGGCATGACTCAGGATCAAGTACCTGTGGGTGAACACATGTCACCCGGCGGATTCCATTCATTTGAGCACCGCTGGGCATTGCCTGAGGCATTTAAGCTGCATTTGCAGTTAGGCAAAGCCAATGTGCAACAGCGCATTCATCAATTGAACCAGCAAACGAAAGAGGGTTTGGCAAAGATGCCACATGTCACCTTATATACGCCAGCTGGTAATGAATTGTCATCGGGCTTAGTCTGTTTTGATGTAGAGGGAGTATCACCTGCCGATGTGGTAAAAACCATGCATAACAAAGGCATTATTATGAGTAGCACCCCCTATCGCATTAGCTATGCTAGGTTCGCGCCTTCTTTGCTCAACAATGAACAAGAGATTGAGCAAGCATTAGCCGAAATTCAGGCCTTAGCTTAGACACAAATAACGACTGCAGGCATGAGAACGGGGGCACTATAACGCGGCCCCGTTCTGTTAATTTGCCGCTACTAAGGTGTATGTAACTGCACGCCTTTGGCCATGTACAAATCATCGTATTTTAAACCGCCATTTCCATAGGGCTTTGCCACAGGGCCGGTATTACAGTTCATTAAGAAGTGCGTCAAAGGACGTGCCCGTTGCATGCGAAATGTCGCCCCTTGAAAAACCAAGGTTTGCTGCGCAAATTCGTCACCACCTTTAACAAACACATCGTAAGTTTGTCCGCCTTTCGCAACCGAGGCATTATTGACCACATACCATATTTGGTACCATGTCCCTGGCACCAAAGGTTTCGCGTCTCGATTGTGTTGAATATTCTTAATATTGGCATAGCCATCAGGGACTTTAACCATTAATACACCGGTATTTTCATGTCCGTTTGATTCTGTTTTATCCGTCACCCTCAGCGTTGCTTCAAACGCATTGTAATCATGTTTTTTGATGTCTGCAGGCCCCATATCGCTCAGCCCAAATGCATGATTATTTGGGAAAGACTCAACATTAATCCGGGTGTAGAACGTATAGGTTTCGCCCACTGCCACGCTCTCAGGCAAAGCTTTAAACGTCAGCGCTTTGCGGTTACCCACTATGCCATCTGCGGCTGGTTTTTTGAGCATATAGCTGTTGGTGGCGAACGCACTATTGGTTATCTCCCCAGAAGTGGTAGAGGCCTGTCTTCGCTCGGTGACTTGCGGGTGTGCTATATGCGGACGCGTATCGTTCTTGGTGTCAGCTTGTGTCCAACCAGCAATACTATCTGTGTGTTCAAAATCATCGATTAACTGCCATTTGGATGCGGATAGGGCAAGATTATAGTCGTTTATGCCCTGTTGCTTATCAGTAGAAGTCGACGCACATGCCGTCAATAGTGCAAACCATAAACAGCTCAATCCAGCTTGTACAATGCTCATGTTGTTCACCCCATTGCTTAATGTTGTAGTCGCCACGCTGAGAAACATGAGTCCAGACATCAATATAAAATGTTAACCAAGCGGTATTTTATATTTATCTCGCCTGAACGTTTTTTTGTGTTGGCTAACACAGCTGCACCACATTGCTGTTTAGCTAGTAAATATTTTACACAACGATAAGCTGGTCAACAATGGTGCATCCCTAACTCAACGATTATATCGGTATATTTTATTATCAGTGAATAGCATTTTAAAAGCGCAACAAAAATGTAGCGCTGTCTTTTCGAAGCTACAAATTGGGACACAATAAAATGGAAAACAATCTTACTGACCCGTGTGTCATTTTATAAATAACTTGCGATCAGAATCGCACTGAGCAGCATTTAATGCAGATTCGTTGTTTCTTGGCTTTCACCGTTAATTTCAAAGGACGTAAAAACAATACTTACCTAATCCACGGAGATATCAACGCAACATTTTGTTGGCTCACGTCCATATAGCTCGCACAGTTTCGCCCAGCTTTTTTAGCAAAATATAAAGCTTGGTCGGCTGCCACAATCAACTCAGTCACATTATCACCCGGGCGAGGTTGGCACCATGAACACCCCAGAGAGATAGTTACCCAGTCAGCAACCAGTGATGCAGGGTGAGGAATATTTAACATTTCTATTGCCGTAACAGCAGTACGAGCCATTAACTGCCCGCCATCGAGCTGAGTATCTGGCAAAACCATTGCGAATTCTTCACCTCCCACCCTAGCAACCACATCGTTGTCACGAGACAACACCTTATCCAAGCACTGGGCAACTTGAATTAATATTTCATCACCGCGGCTGTGTCCAAAGTGATCATTAATCAGTTTAAAATGATCTATATCCGCACTGAACATTACGACAGGGCGACGATCCGCAATAGCGCTTTGCCAAACGTCTCGAATATGTTCGTCAAATGCCCGTCTGTTAGCGATACCCGTTAAGGGATCAGTATGTGATTCTTTAACGGCTTTTTGCATTTCTAGAGTGATCAGATGAGAGCGATGTTTTTGCTGCTGACTTTGTGAGTAATAGCCTGCAAGGTTCATAAACCCATCGGTAAATTCCTTACGCTGATGTAGTTCAATCAAAAATAATAGCCCTTCAGCGTGCAGTCCTAATCTGGATGTTCTTAGCATATGCTGATTGAGTGGTTCGCAGAGACGAGTTTCAATCAATTCAATGGTTTTATTACGCAGCACCATTCGCCAGTCTCCTTGCCAGCGACTGGGCATGGAAAACATATCTCGCACACTATTGCCGTGTTGAGTAGACCACAGTTTTGTAAATGATTTACTGCACTCTAATAACTCGCCGTGTTTATTGCATATTGCCGTTGGCAGGGAATAAGCATTCAATATGCTTGTAAAAGAGAAGTCGTTTATCAAACGTTAATCACTGGAATAATACTCACGTCCAACCGCAGAATCGTCTGGGCTGAGGTGCACAGTAACTTTACAATGATCATGATTTTTGGCAATCGATTCGTCTATTGACACTTTTGCATAACCGGTGTTTTCGGCCGCGATAACACCAAAAACATTGGACGTCATCATGCACAACGCAGGCCTATCAAAAACACTCGCTCCAAAAGGACAATGGGTATTGCCGAACACTATTTTACCTGGTGTTTCATCAACCACATAAAAATCACCGCCAATTCTGGCTTTTAAATCAACTAACACTTCAGTGAGTTGAGCTCGTGATAATCGTTGAACCTTAAGGGCATCACGATATTGAGCGTCGATTTGCTCGCCGATTTTACCACCCACTATAGATATAAAACCTTCGGCTTCTTCGAGCCCAATAATATCCTGCAGCGAACCAGATAAGTGATTGAGCAGTGATTGAGCAGTGATTTAACAAAATCTCCGTTATTTAAAGGAATATCAATGGATTTGATCGGAATAGACTCTGTTGGCTTAATCATGAGTAATGCCTACATTTATCGTTACAAGAAGTGCAATACCTAAAAAATGTTGAAGCGACTACACCGCGCTGGTAATCACTACTATCAGTGCGAACTGATTAGGCAACTATTTTTTGTGCAACCCATGAGATCCAATACGAATGCTGCGCATCAGGATGATTTTACTCTCTTGACTTTAGCTTTGTTTAAAATATTCACTATTAGACTTTAGTATCGTTATTCAACAAACATTCATCAGCCGCAATATATAAATGTTTATTCAATAAGGCAAAGAGAGGAAGCTTACTTACCTGCCACTCCCTTCATTTTATAATGAAATGAAAATTTATTGCGGTTCATAAAACAGTCAAAAATCACACATTATGCCAATGACGCTGCATTTCGAAATATAAAAACGACGCCGTCCAAGTGATAAGAACCAAGCCCGTTAATGACTCTATTCCAGTGAGATATCTTAGCGGTCCTAATGGCTCAATATCGCCAAACCCGACTGTGGTATATACGGTAAACGAAAAATAGGCACTGTCCATCAAACTACCATTGAAATTGCCGACCAGACTGCCCCAACCTTCTACCCGATTCATCACATAATAAGCAAAAGCAAAAATCCAAATTTCACAAATATGGGCTGTTAATGCACCAAAAATACCAAATACAATCCGGTAACTGTGCTTAATTTTCATTTTGGGCAAGTAACGCATAATGCGATGCAAAAACTCATAGTGCAGCATGACCGTCGCAGCCACGAGTAAAGTATTAACAATTAGCACGTAAAACATTTAGCGGTCCTAGATAGTTCAGAGCATTAATATTCGTAAAAAGGCCGATTTAATCAACGATTTCAGTCATGGCTTTTCATTCCATAAAGTGCACGTTATATCGAGTATACACAAGAGTTTATCGCCAATTACCTGTGATGTCGTGACTAGCAAAAGTATGCGAGAAGATTGTGTCACCTCATTGGGCGACAAGTAATGCATCACAAACTTGCAATTTTCAAGCTTAAGGTTTTACTTAGGGGGCAATATTAATCACTCACCATCTCTGGTAGCGAATGCAGGAAACATATATTCGTCACTAATCACAAAGGAATGACTTTGATGCATACTAATCTAATAACCACATTATTGATCGTCTCACTGAGCTTACTCGTCAATGGTTGTGCTACAACAAAAAAAACGTTCTACTGACGACAATTCGGCTAGCTCGCCCGTCCTACCAGCCCCCCTAACAACGGACGGTGTTATTCAAGCAGGTACCACAAATCAGGCCTGTATCGATATCATTAAGCAGTCCGAAGGGGTGAGGCTCAACGCTTATCGCGGCCCAGCAGGGCATTGGTTGATTGGCTATGGGCATAAAGCAGACGTGACACAGGGCATGAAAATAAACGTTCAGCAGGCTGAAACCTTATTAAAAACCGATTTAATCAAAATTGAAGAGCAAATGGGCAAACTGGTAAAAGTCCCGGTAAGCAATAATCAGTTCAGTGCATTAGTCTGCTTGGGGTACAACATAGGGATGGGCAATCTGTACAAGTCGACTTTGCTGCGGACACTTAATAAAGGGGACTATGCAGGTGCCAGTGATCAGTTCAGTGTATGGCGCAAAGCTGGCGGTAAAATTAATAGTCACTTGGTCGCCCGCCGAGCAAAAGAGCAAAGGTTGTTTAATCAATAAGTAGAAACCATTTTGCGATGATAGACTGTCGAACAAGCAGTATGTGGCACCGGTAACAATATGCAATGAAATATCACTCATTGGCGAGCATTGGTTTTTAAGTCGACTCGCGTAGGTAAAGGAAAAAACAAACAGTGACAATTTGACTTTTTCCTTGCCGCCTACGCTAACATATTGAAATCGTAAATTTAGTTTACCATTGCCAAGGTCGATGCGCTTCTTGCTGCATGCGTCGCCGCTACAAGTTGCTCCCGCACCTGTTTGGCTGTGGTGCACGGCGTATCAAACGCTAAATACACAATCTGCTTGTCTACTTGCATATGTACCCCTTCAAAAAAGGCCGATAACATGGCAACGTTTGTGGCTCGTAGTCTAAATTGATGCTCAACGATAAGCGTCATAGCGTCTTGGTGGTCTTCATTCATATGTTGCACTATTTCACTACTTGCGTGAAGCCATTGCTCCACATCCGTAAACCAATCCGCCTTATTTATCCAAAAAATCTTGCCAAAACCACCTATGTAGCGAATACGTTCAGCTTTTATCTGGTAGAACATAAAATCATGAGTCTGCTGATAACTTTTGGCTTGGGGAAATAAACTGAGGTACTGCGCGGTCACGTTTTCGTTATCGATCAACTCAGCATCACCTAATAATGTCACCCGTCCAGACGCTTGAGAGTCATCTTGCATACTATCAAATATCGTCATAGATACTTTCGGGTTACCCTTGATATTACGGGTATGTTGGGCGATTTGACTGATGTAAATAATCAAATTGCCCTGTGTGGTCATAAAGTAAGGCACCACTGAGCCAAATGGGTAGCCCTCAACAGATTGTGAGTGAGTGCTCAATACACCGCTATGTTGCTGGCGTACAAGTGTTTTGGCATCAAAAATATATTTGTCCAGTTTCATTTTACTTCCTTTGCAATAAACATAAAAACCATCAGTGGGTGATATAGGGCACACTGTTGGCTTGTGGAATAAGTTTGGGCATCACCCCAAAACATTGATGTAAATTTTGCGCCGTGATAACACTCCCTGCTGAGCCTTGTGCCAAGCAACGGCCATTGGCTAACAAAATAACGTGCGTTGCATAGGGCAAAACGAGGTTAATGTCGTGACTTACGCACATCACGCCTAAACCCTGTTGGCAAAAGCCTTTTATCACGTCCATCATGGCTTTTTGAAAGCGAAAATCTAACGCTGAAGTAGGCTCGTCAAGCAATAACAATTTGCCCTCAAAATCCCTCTCGGTTTTGGCTTCGTTGGCGTTGGGTAATAGTTGTACTAACGCTTTGGCAATAAAAACACGTTGGCGTTCACCGCCAGACAAAGTTCTTACGTCACGACCGAATAAATGGCCAATGCTCAACTGTTCTGCTACTTGGCAAATTAATGCACTACTTTGCGCCAAGTTTTCATGCTGATTAATGCGACCTAATTGCAAGACCTCTTCGGTTAGAAAAGCAAACTGCACCTGATTGTGCTGATTAACAAAAGCACGCGCTTTAGCCAGCAATTTTGCTGGCCAGGCATCCACACTTCGCTGGCCAAAAGTCACATTTCCGCTATAACTTGCATGTAAACCAGCAATGCAACGTAACAAGGTCGATTTACCGCAGCCGTTTTCGCCAATCACCGTCATAAAATCCCCACTGCTAAGGGACAGATTAAGCCCGTCTAATAGCGTGAACGCACCGTGGCTCAGGGATATATTCTGTAAGTTAAGCATTCACACCTCCGGCTTTTTGCTTCGCCAATAAATATAAAAAGAAAGGTGCCCCCACCGCTGAGGTGACTATACCAATAGGTATTTCAAGAGGTGGAAACAACGCCCGTGACGCGGCATCTGCACCCAGCATTAATATCGCCCCCAGTGCCCCACACGCCGGCATCAAGTATTTATGATCTGCACTGAATAAAGTGCGCGCGATATGGGGCACAACTAACCCGACAAAGCCAATAATGCCGCACAGCGCCGTGGCCAATGCCACAGAAAAGGCCACCAACCATAAAATAAGCCGCTTATATTTACTCACCTCAAGTCCCATGCATTGGGCTTCGTTTTCCCCTAAAGCAAACAGGTTAAGCGGCTGTCTAAGGTGCATAAACAAGCCAATAATGGGCAAACTTAATGCGCCCACAAACAATACTTTTGACCAGGTAACACCGCCTAAACTCCCCATGGTCCAGTATGTTATCTGGCGTAAAGCATCGTCATTTGCCATATAGCTGATAGCCCCAATGTGGGTACCCGCAAGGGCATTAACTGCCACTCCAGCAAGAATCAACGACGAAATAGCCATACCAGCAGGCGTACGAGCCACAATTAACACCACCCAGACCGCCAGCAATGCACCAACAAACGCACTTAAGGCAATTAAGTACTGGCCGCCAACGGCAAGCTGCGGGTAGTGATTGATGAGTGCCAATGCTGTGGCGGCCGCGGCTGCTGCTCCGCCAGATATCCCTATTAAGCCAGGATCGGCTAACGGATTTCTAACCAAGCCTTGCATTGCACAACCTGACATCGCCAATAGCGCACCAACAAACATCGCCATGAATATTCGCGGAGCACGTAATTCAGAAAATACATACCACTGCAGGTATTGCTCTTGTGATAACGCCCGTTGATTGAGTTTATGAGACAAGGCTTCGAATAAAATACCAATAGATTGCTTGAAACTGCCCGCTTGCAGGCCAACCAGCAGCAATATAACCGCCAGTAACAAAGCTACCATAAAGGCGCGCAAGTGCTTTTTTCTGCGAGCATACAAAGTAAGCTGCAGTTGCACGGGAGAGACGTTAGTGTGCATCAGCATAAAACGACGCGGTGCGTGCAAGTACAGTGTGTAACGCTTGGGGATAACGAGGCGACAAGCCTAAAGCACTGCTGCTTTCCATCGTACTGATAACGCAATTTCGCCCAGCATGGGTCGCTTTAAGGGCCGGGTGTTGGCATAAACGCTGTAATGCTTGGTTATCTTTTACTCTATGACTCGCTACAAAAATGATATCTGGATTGGCTGCCAAAATAGACTCGTTATCCATGACTTTGTAATCAGCAAGACTTTGCGCAGCATTTTTTATCCCTGCATCATCAAATAGTGCCTGAGGTACGGTGTTCCCGCCAGCAACAGTTAAGCCACGATCACTGTCTGACATGACAAACAAAGCGGTTAGCGGCTTAGTATTACCAATTGATTGATTCGTTTTAATACGTTCTTGAGCTTCGCTTTTTAATGCTTTCACTTGAGCTGTAATACTGGCGTTCAACTGTTCAGCTTTATCGACTGAACTGAGCAGTTGACCCAACTCACTGATGAGTTGATGTAAACCTGCTACGTCGCGTTGCTCGTTGAATATATGGACCTCAATACCTGCCGCCTCAAGTTGCGCACTTAGGGTTTCAGGCCCAGTAGCTTGGGCGCCAAAAAGATGGGTTGGTTGAAAGCGCAAAATACCTTCGGTGCTCAACTGGCGAAAATAACCTAACTTAGGCAGTGCCGCTGCTGGTGCAGGAAACAAACTGGTGCTGTCGGTGGCAACAATTAACTGCTGCTTGCCCAATGCATATATGATTTCGGTGATACTACCGCCCGAGGCGATAATACGCATTTGTTGATTGCTTGGCGTGACCTCTGTCTTCACTAAATCGCCTGCAGAGGCCCATAGCTGAACACTCATGGATGTAATCAACAATACTAAACTAACGAACTTGTACATGGTGTATCCAATTAACGTGAATCCAAATGCCGAATGTAAATTCGGCTGTCGTGCTGGTTTATTTCCTCACGGAAATAAACCAGACTGGGTAAATCAAGGTTTATGCTTTTACCGTTAGATAAAACAGTTAACAAACAAAAAACTACTCGCTTGTCAGCTCATCAAAACGAAAGCTATAGTTACCCGAGGTACCTGCTTCATCGTAGTAACTGGTGATCTGCACTTTGAATGTGCTGGTATTGGTTTTGACTAAATACACCCCGTACTGTGACCACAATAAATGACCGGCATTTAAGTTGTATTGGTACCAAGGGTTGATATCAAACGCTAGCTGTTGGGTGACGTCTGAAGTGAAGCCATAATATTGTGCGGCTTCGCTGTCTATCGCTGCATAGGTGTTATCCTCATCAACTAACGCTGTCGCATCTTCGGCAATGTGAATATCGAATTCAGCACCGGTTATGTCATCGATGGTGGTGCACGCCAAGGAAATATCCCATGCATCAGTAGCAGAAAGGGCTGCACCTAGGTCAAAGTCGATGTACAAATTTTCCGTACAATCCGCTGTATTTATAGTTAACGCCGATTCAGCGCCAAATTCGGTATCACCCGCTAAGGTGTCTTGTACTGCAACCCCGAAGGTAATCGACGACATAGTGCGTCCTTGTGTGGTTAAGTCAGTGACACGAAACTTGCTATACACGTCGTCGGAATCGACAATAAAATAGCGGTCGTCGTTTGCACTTACCACATGGGTGGTGATGTCGTAATCATAAAATTTAGCGCCAATAACACTTTCTTGGGTATCTCCCACAAAACTATCGTCTTCGGGAATATCAGTTGTACTAATTGCCAGGTAGTCATCTAACTCAGAATCGGCATCCGCGTTTAGAAAGCTGTCTACTACTGCGGCTCCATTTGCAGCAAAAAACTCACTGTTTACATCAGTAAAAAATGCGCCAACGCTATTTTCGCTCTGAGTATTTAAATATACTTTAGTGCGCTGAAATGCGATATCCCATACGCTATTGTCAGCCGCTTCTTCATCAGTTAATTCAAGTACTTCGCCTGCATCTAAGTCAAAATACACGCGAACCGGCTCAGACGTTGTGCCAGTGCTAAAAGGCCCGACGACTGTGCCCTCTTCGACTACCGGTGTAGTAGGCTCTGTGGGCGATGGCTCAACGCTGCTGTCACTTGAACTTGAACCGCCACATGCCGTGAGTAACATGACCGCACTCAGGCTAGCTAAATAACTGATTTTCATGAAATATATATCCTTAAATGTATGTGTGTGTTTAATAAAATTGATACGTCACGCCGGCGAATACACGACGACTGGCCAGAGGGCGTACGTCGAGCAAACCTGAGGCAATGGCGTCACTTTCTTGATGTTCATCGAAGAGGTTGTCGATACCGGCGTTCCATTGCCATTGGTCGTTAATGTGCTGATTTACATTTAGGTTCACGCTAAGCCAGCTATCTTTTTCGATGCCGGTTTGCGCACTACTTGGGTGTTCACCGGCCTCATAAACCACGTAGGCTAAAGCGTTGATATCAAATGGGAGTTGCCAATTAATATTTGATTTAATTTGATGGCTGGGGCGATCACTTAGATACTCACCGGTATCATCCGTGGCATGCAGGTAGCTGTAGCTCAGTTGATAATCAATTTTTGCCCAACTTAGCTTGGCCGATAGATCTACCCCTTTGATATAGGTTTTATCCACGTTCTCGTAGCGAGAGATAAGCAGGCCTGTTTGCGCCGACGCATCCACATCGGTCACTGTGTTAATAAAATCTTTTGCCTTGGAATAATGCGCGTTAGCACGCAAAGACAACCTAGGGGAGCGCTCGTTCGGTGTGCGCTTAAAAGCCAATAATTTGGCTACAGAACCGTGATAACTCAACTCTAAATTCGCACTTAGCGCTATTTCAGGGTCGAGAGACTCGTTACCCAAGACCATATAACCTAAGTTACTGTGATCAAAGATATAAAAGCGCTCTTTCAAGGTGGGGACACGATAGCTCTGCCCTGCCCCTACACGTAATTGCCATAAATCGTGCTTGTCGTTGCTAAGCGCAAATAACCCATTAACCCGAGTCGCGCTGTGCCAGCCAAAATCACTGTCATGCTGAACCCGCGTACCAGCCACAAGTTCGTGATCTGCGAGCTGCCAACTTCCTTGTGTATAACCTTCTATGCTATTGCGGCTCTTATCATCTATTTCAACGGTGCCGTTTGACGCGCTAACATCAACCCCTGATGCTGTCACACCTTGCTTCATTTGATACAATTCGTCACGGTGCAATACCAAGCCAGAGATGAAGGCCACGTCTTTTATTTGCCACTGATATTGACTGTCTAATTCTGCTAGTTTTATCTCAGCATCACGCAAGCCGTTTGAATCACCGCTGGTTTCATCGTGTTGCAGCAAGCGACCTTGTATTTTCCATAATTGGTTTTGACTTAAGCTAAAGTCTTGTTGCCATTGCTGCACATTTGAAAGATAACTGATGTCCCCAGACTGGCCAGGAATGGCATATCGTAACTTCACTTTATCATCGCTGAAGTAACGTGATTTCAACGAAATATTCACGTCGCCAAACGTACGGGCGAGCCCTAAATTAACAAATGTTTTGTCCGTACTTGGCGCACTTTGCGCAAGTGTATTTTCGTCATAGTCAAAACCAGGGTCGTCAATTTTTTGCGCGCTAATACTTCCTTGCCAGCCAAGTATCATTTGATTCACGTCCAACTGATACAGTCCTGAAATATCTCCTGAATCAATACTATTTTGGGTATAATTACTTGCTTGATATCTAAATTTAGCGCTGTTTTTCTGCGCTTTGCGCGTAATCACATTGATTACCCCGCCCATGGCAGAACTGCCATAAAGCACAGACGCCGCGCCCCTCAATATTTCAATGCGTTCGATATTCAACACGCTGACTTGGTCCAAATCCACTGAAGAGCCCGTAGGAGCAATAAGCGGCTGACTATTCACTAAAACCAACACATGATCCCCATCAAAACCTTGCATTTGCACCGTGTAACCATCTTTTGCGTTACGTTTGGTCACCACTCCAGGAATATAATTTAAAGCACTAGCAAGGGTGCCATGACTAACCTGTTGCAGTTGTGCACCCGTGATCACGTCGATAGAAATAGGGCTTCGCGACTGAGCAAGCTCTGTTCGCGTACCTGTTACAACTAGGGTTTCAAGGTGTGACGCATCCGTTTGTTCTGACATCTGGGCTTGATTTAATTGGCCGTACGCGCTGGCGTTCAATAGCATTAAACAAGGTATGATTGGTTTAGGGTTCAAGATAATATCAACTGCAAATAGTAATGGTTATCATTTGCATTTTAATTTGTCATAGGTGACTCCTAATGGTCAAGTAGAATTTTGATAATTTATTCTAATACACAACTAAAATAT
Source organism: Paraglaciecola polaris LMG 21857 (assembly GCF_000315055.1). GTDB lineage: Bacteria > Pseudomonadota > Gammaproteobacteria > Enterobacterales > Alteromonadaceae > Paraglaciecola > Paraglaciecola polaris. The sequence goes on from NZ_BAER01000049.1 coordinate 31,544, forward strand.
TCCTGCGCAGACAAAATAACGGTAAATAATCAGACCAAATTAATTTGTATTTTGATAGCAAGTGTCTACTCGATATGTGGGTTAATCTATAACGAAATGGCTTCTGTTTAGCGTGTATAAACCTGAACTGATAACGTGCCGGCATACGGCAAGGAGAAAGGAGAAAGGAGAAAGGAGAAATTAACCAAGCGTATTAAGTTAGGCGGCGCTAAAGCGGATAAGTGAGTAAATTAATTAACGAAAGAAACGATGCAGCGTATCGTAAGACAAGGGGCCCAAATTTGTGGGCCCCAGTGCAATTAATCTGTGGCCAGCTCTTTGAGAATGAGGGTCCAATGATCGAGCCCGTCGTAAAAGGCTTTAATGGGTAATCGTTCATTCAAGCCATGAGCAAACATTTCATCAGGATCCATAAATATACTGGACATTGCCCACGTGGGTATACCCGCTGCGCGAAAATGCATACCGTCTGTGCCGCCCGATTCCATATAAGCCATAATGCTCACATCCGGGTAGCGCATGTGAACCGCTTGACTAATTGCATGCGTCACATCTTCACGTAATTCAGATATCGGGCTAGCCGTTGGCAGGCCTAAAGTAACAAATTCAATAGCAGGGTTTTTAACCACACCTTGCAGTGTTTTTTTAACGTCTTCTACTGACGTGCCAGGAAAAATACGACAATTAATTGTCACAGTGGCCGATTGCGGGGCGGCATTTTCAGCATGACCCGCAGTTAACATAGTCGGAATGCACGTTGTACGCGTGGTGCCCACGTAAGAAGATTCTTTTTCTAAGCGGTCCGAGGCGCTTTTATCCTGTGGATTTTTGGCAAAGTTTTCCATGGCTTGACCTAATTCCCCGCCCAATTGCTTACCTGATTCACGGAAGAATTCTCGGGTCATGTCACTGTACTGAACAGGAAAATGGTATTGCTGAACATTTAATAACGCGCTAGACAACTCATAGATCGCATTATCCGCGCGTGGTCTAGAGCTATGACCGCCGGGGTTTCGAACAGTTAACTCAAAACTGACATAAGTCTTTTCCGCCGCTTGCACTAAATACGCAATCGCTTTGCCTTGTTTATCTAAATCCCCGCCACCAGCATCGGAATTTAAGGCGTATTCAGCCTCAAGCAGTGCCGGCATTTTGGCTAACATTATTGTGGTTTTCATGCCTGTTTCTTCATCCCCAGAAAACGCCAGAATAAGATCTCGGTTGGGTACAAATCCTTCTTTTTTCAGGCGAATAAACGTAGACGACAACATAGTCACGCCCAATTTATTATCCACCGTCCCGCGACCATAAAAGTATTTATCGTCTTGGGTTAACGTAAATGGATGGCGCTGCCAATCTTCGGGCAATGCTTCCACCACATCCATATGGCCTAACAATAAAATAGGTTTCTTGGCGGATTCACTTCCCCGATAACGCACAACTAATGCGGCTGTTTCACCACTTGGGATCACGGTCACATCTTGCTTATCGAAACCCGCAGCATAAAATTCAGACGCTAAGTAATTGGTCATTTCAGGCACGTTACCTTTGCCCGCTGCGGTAGGGATAGAGATAACCTTTCGATAAATTTCTAAGGTTTTCTGGGCATGTTCACTATTTTGATTGGTCGCTGAAAAAGCATTTGAACAAATAAGAAGGGTGACCACTGACGTAATTAATTTAAGCATTATGAATATCCTTGTGGTGTTAAAAATTAACTTAGCACAAGTAAGTGTCCAGTCAACTGGCCTCCCGTAAACTATCGCGCTAACCGTCAGGTTAATGTCGTGCATAAAACTCCGACTTTAAACCTGTAACATTAGGTTTAAAGGGTGTGTTGCGGGCGTAAAAATGGCAGAATATTGCGCTTTCATTTTCATGATTTTCCCTTATAAATTGGTTGGTATCATTTGAAATATTCACAACGTGCACAGGCCATTTCACCATTTTTTGCCATGGCTTTTGGCGCCAAAGCGGCCGAATTAGAAGCCCAAGGTCATCATGTAATCAAGTTCAATATTGGTGAGCCTGATTTTGGTGCGCCCCCAGATGTATTGCTCGCTATGCAAAAACTTGCTACCACAGCGCCTCTGCCTTATACCTCGGCATTAGGTTTACCTGAGCTGCGCGCAGCCATCGCGGGCTTTTATAAAACCGCGCACAATGTCGAGGTAAACCCTAATCGTGTGGTCGTCACCGCAGGCGCTTCAGCCGCTCTATTGCTGTTGTCCGCAGCCTTTGTGGATGCCGGTGATAACGTCATCATGGGTGACCCGTCCTACCCTTGTAACCGACAATTTATCAAAAGTTTTGGTGGTAACGTGCAATTGGTTCCTACCACGGTAGCGTCACGGTTTCAGCTGAACATGGCATTGCTCGAAAAGCATTGGCAAACAGGCACCCGTGGCTTAATGCTCGCCACCCCATCAAACCCAACGGGAACAGCAGTCGTCCCAGATGAACTGGCGGCAATGTGCGAATTTGCCAAAAGCCGTGGCGCGTGGCGCATCATTGATGAGATTTACCTTAATTTGCATCATGGCGAGGCGAATGCAAAGCCTGTCACCGCGCTGTCATTTGATGATGAAGCCCTCGTTATAAACAGCTTTTCAAAGTATTTTGGCATGACAGGTTGGCGATTAGGATGGTGCGTAGTGCCGGAACGTGCCGTGCCTGTATTGGAACGTATGGCGCAAAATTATTATATTTGTCCGTCGACCTTGGCGCAAAAGGCGGCTTTAGCATGTTTTACTCCAGCCTCGATTGCGGTATGTGAATCACGTCGTGCCACCCTTAAATCACGTAAAGAGCTTGTGCTAACGGGCTTACAAAAATGTGGATTAAACGTACCTGTGCAACCAGACGGCGCATTTTACGTGTATATCGATGTGAGCAACACTGGCCTTAATGCAATGACCTTTTGTGAGCGAGCTTTGCAAGAAGCCCATGTAGCACTCACCCCAGGCAATGATTTTGGTGAGTTTCAGGAAGACCATTATGTACGCTTATCATTTGCTTCTGCTGAAGCAGAATTAGAGGAAGGCATGCAAAGGTTAAAACGCTTTATGCACACCTTAGCTGTTTAATCGCACGGCAATAAAACGCGCTTCGCTTAGTATGATTTTCAAACCTTGCGGGCCTTGTAAATCCGTTGCTGTGGCTTCTTAGAATCGCAACAACGGAATTATTAGCGCGGCTAAAATCACCTTCTTATTTTTACTGCAGCACTTTAAAGTAAAAGCGCGCTACCTTTACGCAACCTTTACTTTATTCACACTAACCATTTCCTAGTTCAAGCATCCAAAATACCTGAAAGTAAATTATGGGAGTGTTGCTATGAGATTTCGTACCGTTTTTATTGCACTGGGTAGTTGTTTTCTTTTGTCGTCCTGTGGTTTGTTTCATGGCAGGCACTCCGGCGGTCATGGCCATGGCAACGTTAATTTTCGTGGTGGGGGTAATGGGCCAGCGGCCCTAATTGTTTTAGGTGTAGGCGTTGCGATTGGCACCATCATATCCGCCATACCCGATAAACATACGCCGATTGATTCAGACCGCTATTATTCTGATGGGGTATTTTATCGTGACACCCCACGAGGCTACGAGGTCATTGCACCTCCTGTAGGTGTGTGGGTCAGTGAGCTGCCTGCTCACCACAGTGTGGTTCGTCATCAAGAATTTAAATATGTTGAATGCAAGGGGGTCTGGTATCGATATGGATCTCAAAGTCGGCAATATCAGGTCGTTGCTAATCCTTATATTGTACCCTAGCCGACCGCTTGTGAAGTGGCATTGCCACCATCACTGAATGTCTCATCAGTAAACGTCCTTAGCATTTTCTTTCGCCAAATGATTACTCCCCACGTGCCTATTCTGTGCTTCAAGCATGAGATCGAGTGCATTAACAATGAAGCAATTCGGCGTATTCACCTACCTCATGCTGTTACGTTTTTTAGATGTGAAGTGCATAGTTCTCACGCCAAAATCAGAGTAACGACTAAACTATAAAAAACGTTGTGAATAGGAATATTCAATCACTGTTTCGTTGTTGAGTCGGCTGCCCAAGCCCACTTAGTCGTTCTATAGGGATAATGTAAATAAAAAAGGATATTGATATGAAAGCATTACATGTGGTTTTACCGCTTCTCATTACGTTTGCTGTCTCAGGCTGCTCTGAGCAGCGCAATGAAAGTAATGAAGAACTCATGGCAAAAATCGAAAAGCTAGAGGTAGAAATTGAAGATATGCAGCAAAATTTGGCTGCGCTGGAACAAAAAACACAACTGAGTTTTTCAGTGATTAGCTCCAACCCCTTTTTAGACAACGCGTTTGAGGATTTTGTCTTTGCAAGTGATGAGTTTTGGAAGAACACGGTAGATGTTGGTGTGTCCGAATGCACCAAGCGTTGCTCCGCCGACGCCAAAGGTAGACAAGCTACCTGTAATGCGCTGCCCGACGGGGATGAAAAGATTGATTGCCGCAATGACTCATCAAATAAGGCAAAGACGTGTAATAAGCAGTGTTAAACCTAAGTCCTAGGTAAAACGTTATGAGGTATGTGGCAGCTATCTATGTCGAAAAACCGCAACAGGGCTATCCACTGTAAATCCTCGATTCAAAGTCCGACCTGCTGTACGAGCATATTATAGTGCGAAACTTGGACTTAATATTTGAAAATCGCACGACTATATCAAGCCCATGTTTAGTCGGGTTGGTGCCAAAAGCGGCCAGTCGGGCTTACTTGAATTAAACTGGTTCTTACCACTAGATTGTAACTCTGTCTTTATACCTAAATGGCCATTTTCGGTCTTAACCGGTCATTGTGGTAGATTTTGTGTTGCGCCCCTTTGGGAGAAAGGGGCATAAAGAACTAACGCGAGTGCCACGCAAAAACTGTAGTATCTATTATTTTTGAAATTTAAAGTTATTTACTCTATCCCACATGCCATTAAAATCGAAATCTTTAAACGCTTTTTCATCAGAAATATACAGGTTAATATCATTAGACGTAAAGGGTATTTTAGGAAGGTCAAAGCGTTCATTTGCTATAGGCTCCCACATTTTCAAATCCTTTAAATCTGTGTCAAAACTAACAGCAGAACGTAGAACACTAACGGTATAACTAAATTGTATTAATGGCGCAAATATTGTGAAATCAGGCATAGAAATATGATTGCCTTTATAATTTAGCACGTGAGGCATCACGACAGAACCCATAACAAATTCCTGATTCAGAATGGTACAATTACCTGCAATTAAATACATGATTTCCAGCCGTTCTTCGGTATCTTTACGAGTAGTCATTTGTAATCTTTGATAAGGGGCAATTAATCCAGCCATGCCACTCCATATTCTGTTTGTTACAAACTGTGTATTGGCTTTGCCTGTCCACTTATTAATGTCGCCATAAAAAAGTCTATGCACTTGGTCTGGAAAGTCTGCTCCACCAGCATTTTTTTTAATAAAAGCTGAAAACTCTTCTTTATGTTTATAGTAATTAGAAAACTTGTTTTGTTCGCTTGATAACCGCATTTGCTCTATTGATATGGCTGATCTATGGTTGACCGCATACACAGCTCCAATAGGTATAATTAGTGCAAGAACCCCTAGTGGAACTTTGAAAGCAACTACAAAATAATTGAAGCAATCACTGCTTCGACAGAAGATTAAGTTTTCATAGTCATATATAGCCCAAGATATTAACGCAGCGCTTACAACTAACACCCCCCCAGTAATCCATACTACTGGAAGATTAAAAAAATTTTTCCCTGAATCAAACGCAGGCATATATAGATCTCTTTTTGTTATAAACGCATAGTAAATATTAGAGAGTGTCACAAAGCTAAAACTCAAATAATTTAAGCCTAGTATCCAAGATTAATATGTAGTTTAACCTTCATCAAACAAATTAAGTAAATTATGTAAATTATGTGTTCGTATCTGTTGGTTTGGTTTTTGACAATAATTAGTGCAAACAAAAAAACGCTAACGGCGGCTTTACCGAAACTCCCGTGAATAGGAAACAAACCCATCACATATTTTAAAGATCAGCAGATAACTTAAATTTCCGGTGATCGCTCAAAGCTGCCCGTCAGAAAATTTTTTCCCAACGACTGCAAAAGACAAGAAGCCGACGTTCAACGCTGCCATAAGCGGTTAGTGGCAGTTGGCTAAAATGTGTAGCGAAGCGGAACCGAGCCAATTGTTACGAATTCGACTTAATGGTCTTGCACAATTTCGCTACAATTGTTTATGCAGATGAATATACGTAACTAGATCTTGGTACTTTTGAGACAACATATATAACGGGTATTTTTGATTGGGTACACTGGCGATGGGGCTGTTCTAAGTTTATTCGTCAAACCTTTATTGAATGGTCAGCGAAAACAGTTCGCTACTTTTACTGGCACAGCTTTACTACGAACAGCAGCGGAAAAAAGGAACACTCATCAGCAAGCGTTGCGCTCCTTAGCCTTCAAGTGGATAAGAGTTTTGTACTGCTGTTGGAAAAGCAAAACACCATATGATGAGGCGAAGTGCCTCAAAGTATTAAAAGAGAGAAATTCGCCTTTACTCGGATAAAAATGGTTGACGAGTGGCTCAGGGCATTAAGCGGACGGTCATTGACAGGAGCCTCTATTTCATCTTTGTGCCATTTGCAGTCGATGACACACTAATACCAATCACCT
>NZ_BAER01000048.1 GCF_000315055.1 Paraglaciecola polaris LMG 21857
CATGACCGCAGAATTCTCCGCCATTATCAGCTGTTATCGTGTGCACATGACTACGGTAGCGCCACAGCATACCTACCATCGCTCTGCCTACATCAGCTGCGCTTTTAGCGGGCACCTTGCGTATCAAGTACAACTTACTTTTACGCTCTACTAAACTCACAATGGCACCTGTACCGTGCTTGCCTAGCACCGTATCTACTTCCCAATCACCAAAGCGTTCTTTCTCATCTACGATGGCTGGACGACACTCAATTCCAACGCGATTTGGAATGATAACGCGTTTCGCTCGGCTGCCTTTACGGTACTTACGGCGGCCTTGTCGAAGCTGTTTGTACAGTTTGCCACCCACTGATTTGTCTCGTTGAACGTAGCCGTAAATCCACTCATGGCTGACTGGGTAACCAACAATTTTACCCACACCAGCAATCTGCTCAGGACTCCATTTCTGAGAGAGACCGTACTCAACAAACCCAATGGTGAGTGCAGGCACTTGATATTTAGCAGCCTGACATCGCCGCCGTCTCGTTTTACTCTGCGCCAATTCAGGCAAATAATGACTGTCTCTCAAGCGATTGCGTCGAACTTCCCGGCTGATGGTGCTGTGACTGACACACAATCGCTTTCCTATTTCCCGATAACTGAAACCCTCGCGCAAGTAGGCCTCTATCTGATATCTTTGTCCTTCGATCAACTGCTTGTAACTCATGGTGATACTCTTTTTGTTTGGCGACTTAAGAATACCACCAACAGGCAGTTGTTCGTCTATCCCCAATTAACCATGAGTGGTGCACTTATTATCTGAATTC
>NZ_BAER01000047.1 GCF_000315055.1 Paraglaciecola polaris LMG 21857
TGGGGTCATGTGGGAAGCGCCAGAGGCTATAAATTAGCTATTGACGCCATAGTCTCTTGTTAGTTGTTTCGTTAATTGCAAAACACTTCAAGCATAGGTGTCGACTTTTGTCAATCCTGACTTAACTTGATAATCCATTGGTAGTGAATGATTAAACGACAATAACTCTTTAAAAATTTCTTGGTCTGATGAGCCTTTTGATTTCATTTCATTGAACAACTCGATTCGTTGTCCCGTCACTTTTGATGCGATTTTATCAAACTCTTCGGACATACCCGCCCAATTCTTGTACGCTACAGGATCAGAAAGTGGGGGGGGGCGTCATTTAAATTCATCAATAACTTATCAGGTATAAATGCAACGACTTCAGCCATTTTTTTAGCGAATAAAGGATCTGCTTCGACATCTGGAATGAATGTATCCAAGCCATGTCGTACATTTCCTGTACTTTTCGTTTCCTGTACAGTTGCAGGTACAATAGAATTTTTAACCTCGGAAGTTTTGTACTGTAATAATGAATTAGCTACGCTTAAAGTATTTGCGATCGGTGTCATAGGCCACCTCCATAGTCAATGTTCAATATCTAGCAGGAAGTGCGCCAAATTAGAAATAACTCTACTACCGTGCGGTAAAGAGAAGTCGATATATTGAATTGCCGTCGTGCGGTCTATCTTTGCCGTTTGTTGCCATTCAATGAACTAAATACTGCCTATCATTGTTAATTGGTCAATAAGGAAGATTAGATCTGTCAGCACTTCCATTACCAAACTAAAGAATTGAACCACACGCAAAATAACCGTTGAGCACACAAATACAAAAGCAATTTTACGAAATTTATCCGGACAACTAACGCTTATTATCGAGCATGTCCTATATGTCACTACACGGTTTAATTTGATTTTTTGTCACTTCAATACGCTTAATCATTGATTTAATTTGGTACTCCTATTTTAACCCAAGGTATATCACTACAGATTTTGTTAGATCTGTAAGTTTAATGGGGTCACCTTGATGTTAACGGGACCTTTATGTTTCCTATTAAAAACCATGAGAAAAATATTTTTAATATAAAAATCAGTTAGTTAGCATTTCTCATGGAAACAAAGCGCGACTATATTTCATTATTTAACGGGAAGAGAAGCAGCACTTTCTTGTTATCACCCATGAAAGCGCTATACATGCGCGGTTCTATTTTGACGGGATATAATATCAATAACGTAACTGCGTATCAGTTAGCGATATTCAAGTTTGCGTTATTGCTTGGTATGCCAATGAACGTCAGTAATTTTATGTGTTTTTTGATTTAAAGCAGCAGATAGCGCAGATCATGGCATGATCTGCGCGTTTTATTAATGCCGGAAGTTTGTCATTAGTGCTGGTATGCCTGGCAGCATGCCAACCATTGCCATGACTAGGGTGAGCAATACGAACATGATCAGTGGAATGATCCAGCGGCTCATATGCGTTAACTCGGCACTTCTTTGTTTACAACCAATAAGACCTAGGTTATCCAGTAACATGGTAAGGGACCAACCAAACGCGGGATTAACCAAGGTTGATGCAAATACCACTATCGCCGCTGATTGGGTGGTTTTCCCTTCTCGAGTCATTTCCATGCCCGCTTCAAGCAGCGGAATAAACACGCCCACGATTAACGCCACACACAATACAGGCTGCCAAATCGCCAGATCCATTGGGTAGCCCCAGACACCAGCGATAACACAAAATAACGCGGTTAATATGGCCCCAGCAGGAATAGGCCGCTTTGCGATGGCCGCTGGCACAATATAGGTGCCCCAAGACGAGGTGAAATTCGAGCCACCTAAAATAGAGCCGAAAGTTTGCCTGACCGATGCGCTGAGCATAGTGTCGTCGATATTCATTTGCACTTTTTCAGTTCGCTGTGGGTAGCTTATTTTTTGAAAGACCTGATGCCCCAAAAAGTCCGGCGACCACATGGCCACCGCGAGTACGGCAAACGGTAATACAACCACAAAGCTCTCAATGGTCGGCATACCCAGCATCCATCCGGTATTTTCGCCCCACCAATACATGGGGTTCATGTTAGGTAAGCCAGGTGCGGTTTTAAACTCAAACGGTGCCCCTAGAGAAAACGCTGTCGCCCCGCCTAATAGGCAACTAAGCGGCACGGCCAGCCAACGCTTTTTGAAGTGCTCTAACAAGGCATACAATAAAATAGTGGCCAAAATGACAATAAAAGCAATGTGCGTCATTTGAATGTCTTCAGCCCAGGTAAACAGTTTCTTCACTTGAGAAATCGTGCCAATAAAGCCTAAGTATAGTAACAGCCCGCCACATACCCCTTTACTGGTGAGCCGTGCCAGTAAACTGCCTCCTTTACTGAGGGCTAGAATTAAGCCGAACGCCCCAATCAGTAATCCAAACGCCATAGGGTGCCCCCCCGCCGCGACAACAATCGGAATTAACGGGATAAGCGGACCGTGTGTACCAGCTAAATTGGCGGTGGGTAAGATAAAACCGGAGAACAATAGAATGAAAACAGAAACAATAAGTAACTCGTAGCGCACATTTTCTAGCACAAAGGCGTCACTCAAACCTAATGTACCAGCAAACGTGGCCGCAATAGCACTGACCATAACAACTTTGCCGATAGTGCCTGCTAACGCAGGGATCGTGTCTTCAAATTCGAAGCGATAATCTCTAAAAGGTAAATTAGGTCGCCAACGCTTGGGCTGCATAATTTGCAGCTCATGCTCGAGGTACTCGTCTCTGGTGTCGAACTCGGAACTGGGTTTATGCAAATTTTCATAACTATCGGAACCGGCCTGAGTGCCCTCTGCTATTTCAGGGGGATTGTAGTGCTGCGACTTGGTATTCATAATTTTTCCTAACACATAGTGACTTGCTCTAACTAACAGTAAACGCATTGTTTAAAGCAAATGAATGTCGATGCGGCAGGGTAAGCCAGCCATTGACAAATGACGATTAAGCAAAAGGTCTTATACGGTGATATTGAGGGCTGTAAATAGATAAGTGATACGCCTAACAAGGTAATAACGGGTCTTTCACCTCATGCTATAAAAGTATTAAAATTCATTTAATATCATTAGCTTACAATTTAACTTTGAAAATTAATCTATCGTCAGAAACGCGATATACACCGCTTGCTTAAAGAAAAGTCACTGCCTATAAGACATTGGTCTCATAGCCAGTTGATTGACGAAAAAAAGCACTGTCCAGCTTCGACGCTATGCATTTATTCACGCCATAGCATCCAAAAAGCACACGCCGCACACAGGTAATTAGTTAGATAAATGAAGCTATCGCCACCAAGATGAAGGATTAATGAATCAGTAAGATGGAACGTTCAAGCAAATTATATAGACAGCCATAACAAATTATATAGACAGCCATAATAAAATTTAAGTTTCGAATCCCCGTTTGGACACAGCCCCCACAATAAGATTTTTTGTTTGCACAACTTCAAATTCAAAATTAGATCTAAGAATAAAAATATGAGCGGAATGACGTATTCTCTAAAATTCTAGGCAAGCTAACTTTCCGCAATTGTCTGCGGAAAGTTAGTATTTACTTAGGTTTAAATGCTTGAAATGTTCAGCCTTGCTTGAGCAATACTTTTGCTTGACCCATCCCTCGTAATCTCTGATGGTGTGTATGGCGTTTAAACGAATTCATCATTTGCTCAGCACCCGCGGCATAACAAAAATGCTTTTCGAATTCAGTCGTTAAGGTTAACCACTGGGTAGTATTTAGGCCCAGCCTGACCAGAATGGGGCATTGAGCGTCATCGATATAACCCGTTATATCATCTCTAATGCAACGACCGGTGATATCTACTAGCTCGCAATAATCGTTCAATGAAAAGGCAATGCCTTTCGGCATATTTTGTTGTGCGTTGCCTACAAAAGGCATTAACGTTCTCGGCTGAGGTCGTTTACTTTTCGCCGCTTGCAGGCGGTTTTTAATGCTGGTGTATTTTGACGTTTCTGGTGTTTTTTCCAATTTCGCACGAATAGGATTCAAGTCAACATAAGCCATGCACGCGAGCACGGCACTTTCATCCAATAAAGCTTGTGATTTAAACCGCCCTTCCCAAAAACGACCAGTGCAGTCATCTTCCTTATTAGCCTCTCTGGCTATGTATTCATTCAAATTACGCATGAACCAACTGATGTCATATAAACGCTTTCGATATAACTCAACTGTTTCATCAAAGGTTATAAGCTCGCCTTGGCTAAGCCTATCCCCCATGACATATTTTTGCGTAAGTAGCGTTCCTTTGTGTAATTTATGGTAGCGCGTTAACACCTCATCAATATTCCAATCATCTGTTAACGATTTATCTACGTGCAATACGATGTGCGTGTGATTGCTCATCACCGCATAGGCGCAAATGTCGATGGAAAATATCGTCGACAGAAAAAGTAAGCGGCTTTCTACCCAGCCTCTACGATGCTCGTAACTTTGACCGGAATATTTATCAATACCGCATAAAAATGAGCGGCGTACACAGCGAGAAACACAATGGTAATAAGGCGTGTCTATTAGACTGATTTGGCTTTTTCGAGGCTGAGGCATCAAGCACCTACCCAACAAAAAATGGAACACCTAACAAGTTTAGTTTAGGTTTAAAAATTATCCATTTTTATCATGGGTGTCACTATATTTATTTTTATATCTAATGGAGAGGGTTTAGGTCAGTAGGAATCGACACGATTAAGCGTTGCGGGTTTTTAACCCTGAAATTTTAGGGATTGGCTGGCGGCGAGATTGTGGTTTTGTAGGTGCAATACCGTTTGCTGGCCTACAAGGAGTTTAGTTGCAATACCCGACTAAATGACAGCCCTTGTTAAAACACAAACAGGGCGGTCATTTAGCGCGGCATATTAGATTATTTTTGTTTCCTCAGCCGGTTTTACGGTATCAGCTATTTCGTCTGTAGTTTTCTCCGTCTCAGCTGTTTTATCTGCTTTTTCTTTGGTTGCAACTGGGCTTGCTTGTTTGCCAGAAGGATCGGTGTAGGTGTTGTTCAGCTCTTGTACGTAACGATCGGCATTGCTCAGCGCTAAGCGCAGTGCTTTTTTGGAACGCCAGCCCCAACCGACAGGACTGGTGCGAAAGACACTATTCCAAAAACCTGTATTGCGTTTAAAGGCGTGGATCATGCCTTCTCGTCGTTCAGCACCTAGGTCGCTGGCAGTTACGGGAATGGTTTTGCTAATTTTGGCCGACGCACTTTTTTTGATTTGTGCGTAAATCCAAATCAATACCATAACAATGGGTACGCCCACTATCATCCCAGTCTGCCATGAACTGATGGCCCAATTCCACCAGGGGGTGCTATGTAAATGACCATACACGCCTGCCGCTGCAAGCCCGCCAATAAGAGGTAATAAAAACACCGCACTTCGCCACGCTACCCCCCTGCGCCATTTTTTCTTTAACGCTATTAAGCCAGGCACTAATTCGTCGGCGATTTGATGGGCTGTGCGTTCTAAATTGGCGATAATGCGGTAGAAACGCTCCACTTTAACCTGACTGACCCGGGCGTAAATGTCGGCCATATCGGCGTTGCTTTTGGCTTCTAAACGCTCACGTACTTTGTCATCTTCTATCGGGCGCGCCTGGTCAGGGTTGAATATAGTGTAAAACTTCCCCGCAGTGAGTCCCTTTTCCGCAATCGCACGTTGCCAAGCACCTACGACTTCTTCTAGGTTGTCTTCGCTGGCGGTTGTATCAATTTGATTGAGAATGTATAAAAATTTATTCGCGTCACTGCGACTGACCGTTTCCCCGACCAAGTGCTGCAAGGTATCGCGCATCGCGCCAGGCTCAGGGCGACGGGCATCAAACAAGACCAATACCAAGTCCGACATGTTCATAATGTGATCGGTAATACGCAGGGTCGCAGTACGTTGTGCATCAGCATCAAAGCCAGGGGAATCGATGAGTATTTGGCCTTTCAATTGCTCGCTAGGGCAAGTTTTTAATTGTAGGTAGCTATCAATACGCGCACCTTCACTAAGTGATACTTTGTCTAATTCTTCGCGCATTTTATAAAATGGAAAACGCGGGTCCGCGTCCAGTGCGATGCCAGGTAAACTGCGTGACTCTTTATCTTTTGAATAACACATAACGGTGAATTTATCGTCTACCGCCTGTGTACCACTTTCTTGTAATTTGGCTCCAATATAACGATTGATAAAACTCGACTTACCCGCTGAAAAGGTGCCAAGAATAGATATCATCGGCCACCAAGGCACATGAAAAGCGAAAGACTGATCGGTTTTTAGCAAACCTAAGCGATAGGCAACTCGGTCAAGGCTGCGAAAGCTCTTCACAACATCAACGAGTAATTGATTTTCATTTTTTAAGTGCGACTCAAGCTCGCTCAGACGCTGTTTGACTTGTCGGTTCGGTCCTGGCATAGAAAGCTCTCTTATGTGTGGAGTAAGACGATAAAGGGTAGTCATGTTATGACCAAAGCTGCTTAACGTGCCCTAGTAAATATAATGCTAAATTCGCGTTACCTAGCGCTAAAAACAAGCAGCGAGAGTATAAAAAGAGTAAACAATATACCTCATATATTCAATAGACATGGATTTTATAGGATGTGCAAGAAATACCGCGAAAGGTGCTAAAAAAGGTAACATCAGGGTCGATGAACAGGCTCGTTCAGTCGCGTTTTGTTCTGCATTCGCTCGCTAGCACTGTGTGAGAGTCGCTCAACGCAAGCGGCCATAAGGTGTTCACGTTTCTCAGTATCCTTTTTGTGGTCTTTGAACTCACACTAATGGAATCAGTGTGAGTTACTTTGCTCTTTTTCAGGATTATGGGTTGCCATTTTAATCACCTGATTTTCTAGCTTTTCCATAATGCGCATCAAGTTACGGTACTCAGTTGTATCTAGCACACTTAGTAACTCTTCTTCCCATGCAAGCGCCTTAGGCGAAATTTGGCTGTATAACTCCCACCCTTGTTCGGTCAACGATAAATAAGCCGCACGATTATCATTGTGATCCTGTTCTCTTAGCAGTAACGATCGATCTGCAAGCTGCTTTACTGCTCGCGACACCTTAGATTTATCCATTAGCGTTAGCTCAGCAATATCTTTTGCAGTGAGTCTTTCGTACTCCCCCAAACATGCCAATAACCGCCAATCAGGAATAGCGAGACTGAATTGGTTACGGTAGGTCTGTGAAAATGCATGGCTAATGCGCGTGGCTAAATTAACCATTCGGTAAGGCACAAAAAGTTTAAGCAAGATCATATTAGAAGGCCGTTAAAAAGTAATGATTGCCTCACGCTAGTAAGGCTCGATAGTGTGTGAACTGCATGCTTATAAGGGCTAACAGCTTACACATCACAGTAGAGCAACGCCACAATAAATACTCTTAAATGAGAGCATTTAAACAAATCTTTACAATCTAGCCAAAATATTAGCCCATTTATATTACAAATATTGCCTCGACAACTTGCATTACCACTAAACAAGCCATTAAATTAGTCTCAAATGAGAATAACGTAATATAATTAATTCTTACTTATTAACCCGGTAATCATCTTTAAGCGAGCGTGATACATGAGTAACGATGCAGCCATTAATGGCCTGTTTGGTTTTAATAACGAACACCAGACAGAAGCCTTGCCAGGCGCCTTGCCAATCGGCCAGTTTAACCCACAGCGTTGCCCTTATGGATTGTACGCAGAACAATTTAGTACCAGTGCCTTTACCCGTCCACGACACGAAAATCGCCGCACATGGACCTATCGTATTCGCCCGTCTATCGCCATGGGTGATTTTAGTAAAATAGACAAAGGCCAAGTACGTTCCGGCCCAATCACCGAAGTAGATTGCCCGCCCAACGTCATGCGCTGGGACGCCCTGCCGTTACCCACTGAAGCCACTGACTTTATTGATGGCCTCATCACCATTGCGGCCAATGGTGATGTGCGAGGTCAATCAGGTATGGGGATCCACATTTATCTGGCAAATAAAGGCATGGACAATCGTTCATTCTATTCTGCTGACGGCGAACTGCTCTTTATTCCGCAACTGGGGGCATTCAATGCCATTACCGAAATGGGAGAACTCAGCATAAAACCCGGCGAAATTCTGGTTATTCCCCGGGGGATCAAGTTCAAAATAGAGCCATTAGACGGGCCTATTCGCGGCTATATTTGTGAAAACTACGGTAGTCCACTGGAGCTTGCTGAGCGCGGCCCTGCAGGTGCCAATGGCTTTGCTAATCAACGTGACTTTCAGTACCCCCATGCTAACTTCGAAGAAACCGAAGGAGAGCATCAGATCATTGCCAAATTTTGTGGTGAATTTTATCAGGCGAAGCAAAACCATAGTCCGTTTGATGTGGTGGCTTGGGTGGGCAATAGTGCGCCGTACAAATATGATTTATCTCGATTCAATGTACTCAACACAGTCAGTTTCGACCACCCAGATCCGTCAATATTTACCGTGCTGACCTCCCCTAGCGCCGAGGCGGGTGTAGCAAATGTCGACTTTGTTATCTTTCCACCGCGCTGGATGGTAGCAGAAAACACTTTTCGTCCGCCTTGGTATCACAAAAACTTTATGAGCGAATTTATGGGCTTGATTGAAGGCACTTACGACGCCAAAGAAAAAGGTTTTGCGCCAGGAGGTATGAGCCTGCACAACTGTATGACACCCCACGGCCCAGAAGCGGACGTGTTTGATAAGGCAACTAATGCTGAACTCACGCCCCAACGTTATGAAAACACCATGGCCTTCATGCTGGAATCTCGATACGTCATTGCCCCCACAAAATTTGCCCTTAACGCTCCTCAGCGTCAAAAAAATTATCTGGCCTGTTGGGGCGATCTCAAAAAGCATTTTAACGGTCAGCCATAGTCGCCGGCCCGCTATATAAGGTATTAATATAATGACATTAATAAACGAAACACATGATCCAGCTCGCAAAAGCTGGGTAAGCTCGGCTAACGGCGATATGCAGTTCCCAATTCAAAATTTACCGTTCGCTATTTTTCGAGAAGCAGGGTCTCAGTCCTCGTGGCGTGGTGGCGTGGCCATTGGCGAGCAAATACTCGACATGGCCAAAGTTGCCAAGCTGACACTGTTCAGCGGCGATGCGCAAACCGCCGCACAGGCTGCCGCCGAAGCAAGTTTAAATACCCTAATGGGACTGGGCGAAAAGGCAAATTCAGCCCTGCGCTTGGCGTTATCTCAGGCTTTAACCCAAGGCTCTGAGCACCAAGCGGCGCTTGAAGGCTGTTTACTGCCACAAAACTCAGCTGAATATGGCATGCCCTGTCACGTAACGGATTACACTGATTTTTATAGCTCAATTCACCACGCCACAGCTGTGGGTAGTTTATTTCGCCCTGACAACCCTTTATTACCAAACTACAAATGGGTGCCGATTGGCTATCACGGGCGCTCGTCAAGCATAGGTGTTTCAGGTCAAGCCTTCCCCCGACCAGTGGGTCAAACCAAAAAACCGGATGCAAGCGTCCCAGACTTCGGCCCTTGCCAACGGTTAGACTATGAACTGGAAATGGGCGTATTTATTGGTCAGGGCACTCAACTCGGCCAACGTATTGACATCAGCAAGGCTGAGCAGCATATTTTTGGCATGTGTATCTTAAATGACTGGTCAGCGAGAGATATTCAAGCATGGGAATACCAACCATTAGGGCCTTTTTTAGCCAAAAACTTCGCCTCAACCATTTCTCCTTGGGTAATCACCACCCAAGCTCTAGCCCCGTTTAGACATAAGTTTACACGACCAGAAACCGATCCCCAGCCGCTGGCATATTTAAGCAGCGAGCAAAACAGTCAATCTGGAAATCTTGATATCGAACTCAGTTGCTTCATTCAAACCGAATCCATGCGTCAAGCGAAACACACGCCTCAACGACTGTCTGAATCTAACTTCAAACACGCTTACTGGACACCCGCTCAATTAGTTACCCACCATAGCGTTAACGGCTGCCCCATGACCCCAGGCGATCTTTTAGGTTCGGGCACCCAATCGGGTCCAGAGGCAGAAGAGGCTGGTTCATTACTTGAACTGACCCAAGGCGGCAAAAAATCGCTAACCCTGGATAACGGCGAAACCCGTACCTTTTTACAAGACGGTGATGCCATCATCATGCGCGCCCAGTGCCGTCTTGATGGCGCAGCCACCATTGGTTTTGGAGAGGTAGTGGGCACGATACTGCCTGCCCTAGTATGAAATTATTCAGTTATTTTCGCTCGTCAGCGGCGTACAGGGTAAGAATTGCGCTTAATCTCAAGCAAGTTGAGCACGAGTTGGTGTTTATTAACTTATTGAAAAGTGAGCAATTAACCTATGACTACCAGGTTTTGCAACCCCAAGGCCTAGTGCCCTGTTTGCAACTCGCCAGTGGTGATGTGATCACCCAGTCTGGGGCTATTTTAGCCTACATTGACGCTCAATATCCCCAGTATCCGTTGATGCCGGCCAATCTGTTATCCGCAGTCAAAGTGCGCAGCATAGTTGACATGGTTGCCTGTGATATTCATCCGTTAAACAACTTGCGGGTATTAAAATATTTGAGCAAAGAGTTAGCGGTTGAGGATAAGCAAAAGCAAGAATGGTATCGCCACTGGATACAAGGGGGGTTTGCAGCCATCGAACAGCAACTTGAAAACCAGCGAGCTAGCACGCCAAATACTGGAGTTTATGCTATGGGTGAAAACGTCACTATGGTTGATGTGTATCTGGTGCCTCAGATATACAACGCCCTAAGGTTTGAGGTCGATATGCAAGGCTATCCCAATATGATGCGTGCTTATGATGCCTGTAATAAACTCGATGCATTTATACAGGCTGCGCCGCAAAATCAGCCTGATAGTACAATTTAGCCTTGGGTAGTTCAAAAGGTTAAACCGTTTAACAGAAACAATAACTGCACACGAAGCACCGCTGATGATCATTAGCGGCGCTTTGCTGTGGCCTATACCAGTAAATTTAACGAGTTTGTGGCAACCTAAGAAGCACATCATTGGATACAGACTGCGCGCTATCGGTCATCCCAATGCAATAACCTTAACACTCTTCACATTCAGCCACACGCGGACTCATTCCAGGGTGGCTTTTTTCACCTTCCATATGCCGGTTGCCTTATGTTTTCCTTGTGCTCATGAATACCGATGACGCTCAGAAGATGTGGGGACGCAAGCAGATAATTCCCGGAACGTCCCAGATTCTAATCCGCCCCTGCGGCCGGTACCAATCAACTGAGTCTTCGAGATACAACCCACGCATTTACTCTGCCTGCCTGCCCAGCAACCTTGATGGCAGCGTCCCTGCCTCAAGAATGAGTCTTATGCGCGTTGTGGATTGCAGTAATCACTCAAGTAACAACTACGCTGGAGTGTTATTCCACACAACGATAAATATTCAATAGTTACTATCTGTTCTGATTTTAGGGATCGGAATACTCTCTCTATGGATGTATCTTCCAGTACGTCCCTACTCAGCGCAGGCGATAACGCTACGCTCTTTGTGACGATGAAGCACGAAGTTGTGGGTAACATTTCGTTCCTTATGTTTAGTGCTTTGAGTCATGTTTATGGTAGCTTGCCACGCAACGGTAGCATCAGTGTTAAATATCAATTTTAAGCGCGAACGTACTAAGATATAAAGACTTCTAAAATAGAAATAAACGAAGCAGGTATACAATGAAAACTCATATTCTTTATCGTGGTCCGCAAGAACGCGGGGATTGCTGGCAAGAGTTGTTTAATGATGCCTTACCCGATGTCGTTTGGCACCACTGGCCAAAAGTAGAACGCAAAGACGCCATTGAGCTTATGGTCACTTGGAAACTACCACGGGACTACCAGCAAGATTACCCTAACCTAAAAGTCATTTTTTCAGTGGGGGCCGGTGTCGACCAGCTCGATTTAGCCACGGTGCCTGAGCATATTAAAGTCGTTCGTATGCTCGACCCTGGTATCGCTAAAGGGATGAGTGAATTCATTGCCATGCATGTGCTAAATATTCACCGTGAGACTTTTAGCTATATCAATTCAAATCCATCTGCCAGTTGGAAACAACTTTCCACTATGGCTAATCACAAACGTCGTGTGGGTATTTTAGGATTAGGCAATTTAGGGCAAGATGCAGCAAAAACACTGTTAAATTTGGGTTTTAGCGTCAACGGTTGGAGCCGTTCTGTTAAAGATATAAAAGGCGTATCGTGTTTTAGTGGCAACGCTGAACTGAGCACTTTTTTAGCGCAAAGTGATATTTTGGTGAGCTTACTGCCCTTGACGGAGCAAACCCGTGGTTTACTCAACGATAAGACGCTCTTAAGCCTGCCTAAGGGGGCAAGCTTGATCAATGTAGGCCGTGGCGAGCAATTAATCCCCGAAGATTTACTTGCCCTTCTCGATAGTCAACATATCAACTACGCTGTGCTTGACGTGTTTGAAATTGAGCCTCTGGCTGAGAATCATCCCTTTTGGCAACACCCTAAGGTAGTGGTTACCCCACATATCGCGGCCATCACCCAAAATGACAGTGCAGGCAGCGTATTAATTGAAAATGTACAACGTTACCTTAACAACCAGCCCATGGTGGGCATCGTCGACCGCTCACTCGGATATTGATAAGCAGTATTAAACGTTAAATATGATTTCGCCTAAGGCTGCCGTAAAGCATTCGGTATATGCATCGTAGGCAGATGTATCGCTCTTACTAGAATACATATCTCTGCAATCGATATTTTACCTGGTCGAGTATCGTTGTTAATGTCGAGCGACGGTGTCCGTTAGCGATTTTATTACTGCCTGAACATCATTGTATCTCGAACGTTTGATACTCATACGAGCTATTGTCATTTACGTTTAGGGTTATTTACTTAGGTTATCTCACCGGTTGAAATATGATGAAACACAACCAGTTAAATTATTCGTCATTAAATGGAATACTTGAACGAAGTTCTATTATTATTGGGTCTGGTTTATATCTGCCCCACAAAAACTAACAATAGTGAGCAAAAATGGAAAACAAATTGAAAAAAATCGCGATTTGGTCAGCCGTCGTTATCTTACTTCTCAGTTTACTCTGGCTACCTGCACTGTGGTTATTCATCGTGCTTATCCCGCTTGTTGCTTTAGGTTATTACGACTATCACCAAACCAGTCACAGCATTTTACGTAATTATCCGGTTTTTGGCCACGGCCGCTGGCTCATGGAACGCTTACGACCGTTTGTCCGCCAGTACTTTTTCGAATCTGAAACCGACGGCACTCCTATTAGCCGTATGTTTCGCTCGCTGATTTATCAGCGTGCCAAAGGCAGTTTAGATTCCAATCCTTATGGTACTAAGCTTGATACCCAACGGGTAGGATATGAATGGATTGGCCATTCAATGGCAGCGAAACACCATGATAGCAAACATCCAGCACCCCGCATCAAGGTAGGCGGTCCCGACTGCACTCAGCCCTATGAAGCGAGTTTCTTTAATATTTCCGCCATGAGTTTTGGTGCCCTAAGTGACAACGCCATACGGGCGTTAAATAAAGGTGCAGCCATTGGTGGCTTCTATCACAATACTGGCGAGGGCAGCGTCAGCGATTACCACTTAGAAAACGGCGGTGATATTGTATGGCAAATTGGTACCGGCTATTTTGGTTGTCGTGACAAAGAGGGCAATTTTGACCCGGATGCTTTTCAAAAAATTGCGCAAAAGGATGTGATTAAAATGATTGAGATAAAACTCAGTCAAGGTGCTAAACCCGGTCACGGGGGATTACTGCCCGCCGATAAAAATACCGATGAAATCGCCCGTATTCGTTTAGTTGAACCGGGTACCCAAGTGGACTCGCCACCTTCCCATAGTGCGTTCGATACACCGCTGGGAATGATGCAATTTATTAAGCAATTGCGTGCGCTATCAGGCGGAAAACCTGTGGGTTTCAAACTGTGCATTGGTCGAACCAGTGAGTTCGTTGCCGTGTGTAAAGCCATGATTGAGAGCGGTATAAAACCTGATTTTATTACCGTCGATGGTGGTGAAGGCGGCACGGGAGCTGCGCCTCTAGAGTTTTCAAACTCGGTAGGCATGCCGCTGCGTGAAGCACTTTCGTTTGTTAGTGATGTGCTCATTGGTTTCGATCTTAAAAAAGACATCAAAGTGATTGCCAGTGGAAAAACATTCAGTGGTTTTCATTTAGTTAAAAATTTAGCCTTAGGCGCGGATATGTGTAACAGCGCTCGGGGTATGATGGTCGCCCTTGGTTGTGTGCAGTCACTGGAGTGTAATACCAATAAATGCCCCACAGGTATCACCACTCAAGATCCCAAATTGACCCGAGGCTTAGTCGTGCCTGATAAGGCCGAACGCGTGGCCCGTTATCACAATACAACGGTCAATTCGGCCTTAGAGATTATTGCATCAGCAGGTTTGCGTAATACTTCGGATTTGAACCGTACTCATATTTTTCGCAGAGTTAGCCAAACGGAAGTTCGTCGCTTTGATGAAATTTACCAAAGTCCCGTACTCGGTAGCTTTTTTAATGAAGAAGTACCGCCTAAATTTGCTCAAGCGTTGAAGGAGTCCTGTGCAGAAAGTTTCTTCCCTAAACAATATGTAGCAGAAACCACCGAAGGTTTGAAAGAAGTGAGTTGACCGGGCTTTTTACACCTACCCACAAGGTGAAGTATCACATGCGTGTGAAACTTCACCTTTATCACCTTGTGACTTACAGCGCTTTTTTGGTTGGCATTACCACGTTGGCAAAAATTAAACCGGCAATGAGGGACATAAAGATCAAAAAGGTCTCTTGGCCGATATGTTCAGCTTGCACGAAATCTTGACCTGATACGAAGGAGTTCAAACCTATATAGGTTTTCGAGCCGGGCACCAGTACAATTAAGCCTTGCATACTGACCAGTGACGCGGGTGCGTGAGCAATACGCGTAAACAGATTAGCGTAAATACCTAACGCAAATGCTCCCACGAAGGTACTTAAACCTTGCTCTAAATAGGCCGAGCTCCACACTGTTGCGCCGTAAGCAATAAAACCGGATAACAAAGCCCATGGAATATGCTTTACCCGGGTTCTGAATATCACGACCAGGGCCAAACAGAGCATGAATATCGCGAACCAGCGCGTCCATTCTGGTAATGAATAGGCAACCTGTGATTCATTCGGACCAAATAAGCCAAAGCCGATACTGATCCCTAAAAACGCACCAAAATACAATTTGAATAATTGCATGACGGCATCCATTATTCTGGCGGTACCTGAGACCAAATTACGGGAGGATAATTCAGCTAAGCCCATGGTTAACGCCAACCCTGGCACTAAAATAATTACCGATGAAAGCACCACCAGCGGAATATTAATCCCATGATCAACGTAAAAGCTAATCGCACACGCCACTAACCCTGCGATAAGTGATGCTGCTGGCTCTAACATCAGGGTGACACGTTTTGAAATTTGTGACCACAAGACTAAAAAGTATACGATCAGCCCGATTAGCCCAGTCCATAGTATTTCTTGCCAGCTCGCTCCCATTAACATGGCAAAGGCACCGGTGGCACCACAAAAACCAAGGCCTGTTAATATTTTGCCATAAGGACTGGGCATTTTATTGATCACGTCCAATTGATGATCCGCTTCTTCAAGGCCCACCTCGCCTGAAAGTAAACGTGTTGCCAACTCGTCTGTACGCGACAAGGCGTTCATATCGTAATCACCTGGCTGAACGCGCACTGAGTGATTGTATTCATCTTCCCGTCTGTCACTCCAAATGACGAACGTTAATGCGGTGGGCGTGGCGATAAAAGACGCACGTACCCCTAAGTAGGTTGCCAATTCAGTCAGGTAGGCTTCTAAGCGAAACGCAGGAGTACCGTATTTGTGTAACATAATGCCCAATTTAACGATAAATTTTCGAATCTGAATAAATTCTGCTGTATTCACTTCACACGCCTTTTTTCACAATTATTTGTCTAGCATTATCAGCCTACGCTGAAATTTCGCGGATTTTAGTGGCAATTGAACCGTTACACAACGCACATTTTTTACCCAGATAGGATTAAAAAAACTAATCCTTAGTATGCGAGATGAGCAGTAAAAACGAAAAAAGTCGTCCCCCTCCCCCATAACGATAACAATAACGACCCGTGCTCAAGGATTGAATTTTTATAAAAAAGCATCAGTTCTATATAACGCAAAATTTTTAATCACCTTAGGAGAAAATAACATGGCTAAAGAGAAAGTCGTATTAATTACCGGTGCATCCAGCGGCATAGGAGAAATGACTGCCAAAATCTTGGTGCAAAATGGCCACAAAGTGATTTTGACGGCCCGCAGACAAGAGCAATTAAACGAACTTGTCGCTAATTTAGGCGAAGAAAACGCGTTCGCCGTGGCCGCGGATGCCACCGACATCCACGCCCTTGAAAAAGTGGTGCAGGCGGGTTTGCAGAGATTTGGCCGACTCGACGTGGCCTTTGCAAATGCTGGCATGGGAGTATCCACTTCAGGTACCGAGCAAGGTGACCCGGACGAATGGAATGCTATGGTCAATATTAATATCAATGCTCTCCTCTACACGGCCAAACTGACTCTGCCTTATTTACGTGAGTCCGTCGGTCAATTCATTATCACCAGTTCGGCTGCGGGGCGTCGCCCGATCAAAGGGTCAGTGTATGGCGCCACTAAATGGTTTGCCTACGGATTTGGCCAGAATTTAGCGGAAGAAATGGCCGAATGGGGCGGCCGCTGCACCACCATTTCTCCTGGCATGGTTAACACCGCATTTTTTGATGAGGCCAAACCTGACAAGCTAGCAGCGGTTGATGTCGCTGATGCTGTGCTATTTACCATCGAAGCCGACAAACGCAACAATGTACGGGAAATATTCTTGATGCCTACTAACTGATTAAACATTCATTCATCGAGGGCGATTAATCACTAAAAGCGGCACAGCCTTAATGGGGTTATTCAGCAAAGAAAGACCTGAATAATCGCCGTCGAGCAAAAATGATGGCTGTGAATAACATTCAGCGATTAACGTTTTTTTGCAATATGTCCTGTGTCTCGTAAATTGAATCAGCAAACCATCCTGTAAGTCTTCTGAAAATATCAATTTTCAGTTATTGTCAGTCCTTTGTATTTGTATTCTTTACGACCTAATAGGAAATTAATAATGTTGATTAGTTGCCGTCGTCAGTCCCAAAACAGCAACATATTCGTACACGGCAAGTCCATATTGATAGGAAAAATATTAGGCCTTACCTTTGCCTCATTGTTGCTGACGGCCTGTAATGAGCCAGCCAAAAATCAGGTAGTTGCCCACCTCAATGACAAACATGCCGACGAATTGCACCTTGATGAAAAAGTCTTGTTGGCAAAAAGTTTGTACAAAACCCAAGGACTTACCGTTGCAGATAAGCTAGTGCCTTGCACCTTATCCGGGGGTGCGGAGTCAATGTGCATCAGCATTAAAGTCAATGCCGAACATGACGTAGTACATAAGATGGGACCTTGGTGCCCACGTAATGTTGCTGATAGCGCCGATCTAGCCGGTATCTGGTTAGATAACGATGTGGTATATGATGCAGACGGAATGTTCGTCAAAGACCTAGCTACCTTTTACCTGGATGATGATTGGCAATTATATGATCCAAAAACAGGTGACATTAAGGTAACTGACAGTAAAGAAGCCTGCATGGCAGCGGCCCGTCCTGATGTTGATCCTAAATACCAAAATTACTGTGTTGAATGCTTGCCTAGCTACGTGGACAAAACGCTGGAAACCACATACCTGATCCCCGCCCAACCCATTGTCACAAAACATGCGTCTCGTTTAAATCCCCACTCGGGCGTGGGCCTTGCCTTTAATGGCGTTCGCCTTGATGCACCGGCGCCTGTTGAAGCCATCTTAGGTGCGCACACCTTAGCGGTGTTTGATGATTGCGGCGGCCATGTGAACTTGCATGCGGGGTACCATTACCATGCTGTCACCGAATGCAGTGCGAAAATCGCCGTGGCTACCGACCATGCAGCAATGCTAGGTTTTGCCATGGACGGTTATATGTTGTTTAGCCATTTCAATAATGATGGCTCTCTTTCACCTGACCTAGATACCTGTGGCGGCCATGACCTTGCTGATCTGGGTTATCATTACCATGTTAACCAACCTGGTAAAAACCAGATCCTGTCTTGTTTTACCGCGCAACAAGGTTGCACAGTAGATGATGACAGGGCCCGTTGCGATGCCAAGGGTATGGGTCCTCCTCCACCAAGAGCTGGTTAAGCGTCAACTCGAATACATTGTTTATCACCTACCTGGCTCACTCTTTGAGCAGGGTAGTGTTTTTCAGCCATTAAAAATACGCCAACGTCGTTTAATCATCAATGACAGTGCCACACCTGACAGCAAGCAACATTATTACCTAAATGCTAGCCGCTTCTGTTTGTTTAACACTCAGTCAAAAAATCAGCTAACAATCAGTGCTAAGCCTGTCTATATTATTGAAACGGCTTTGTATTAAAGTTCTACGCTGAGACAAAGCATAGATCAAACGTGCAAAGGCTTAACGGCTGTTTTACGTGAATTTAGGTTTAACTAGGTGAGAGGAAAAATGAACTTTCGACTTATAATATCACTCGTTTTGGGATATGGCGTTATTATCAACCCAGCCCATGCGCAAACAACCAATTGGCCGGAAGAACCGGGTAAAGCGCTCATTCATCAATACTGCACCGGGTGCCACCAACTTAACCAAATCACGCAAAGTGCTGGCTACAGCCAAGTGGGCTGGCAAGAATTGATCAGTAGCATGATTGACCTAAGCAAAAGTCCCCATCGCGATACGATTACCGCATACCTTGCTAAGCACTTTCCACAAAATAGTGCCCGTCGTGCCACGTTAAAAACGGGAGACATATCCATTGATTTTAAAGAATGGTTTGTGCCCACCCTTGGCCAGCGTGCTCGCGATCCCATGCAAACACCTGATGGCGCCATCTGGTGGGCGGGTCAATGGGGTAATCTCATTGGAAAAATAGCGCCTAAAACCGGAGAAATGACAGAATATCTCCTGCCTGCTGGTGCTATGCCGCATTCGGTCACTCACGATAAAAAAGGAAACATTTGGTACACGGGCAACAAAAATGGTTCAGTGGGTATGCTTACCCCCAGTACTGGCGAGATAACCGTTTACAACATGCCGGATCCCAAGGCCAAAGATCCTCACACCGCGATATTTGATAATAACGGGACCATGTGGTTTACGTTACAACACAGTAATATGGTGGGCAGGCTTAACCCAGCGACTGGCGATATTCAGCTTGTCACCATGCCCAGCCCACACTCCCGTCCATATGGGATAAAGCTAGATGCTAACGATACGCCCTGGGTAGCATGCAATGGTAGCAACTGTTTGGTAAAAATCGATCCCCACACGATGCAACTGCATGAATATAAGCTCCCACATGCAAACACGAGAGTGCGACGTCTCGATTTCGCGAGCGATGGCATGCTGTGGTACGTCAATTCCAGCCGCGGACGCTTAGGTCGGTTTGATCCGACCTCTGGTGATAGCAAAGAATGGCCCTCTCCCAGTGGGCCTAAATCCCATCCCTATGCAATAGCAGTGCTAGACAACGTAGTTTGGTATAACGAGTCAGGTGTAAGACCCGATGCACTGGTTCGATTTGACCCAAAAAGCGAAATATTCCAAAGCTGGGCAATCCCTTCAGGCGATGTCTATGCAGGTATTGTGCGTCACATGCGCACCACCCGAGAAGGTAACCTATTGATCCACCAAAGTAGCAGCAACCGGATCATTCTAGTAACCCCCCAATAACCGAAAAAAGTTGACGTTATATCCATCAACATATACTAAGAAATAACTAAGCCGATAGTCTGGCTTAGTTAATATTAGCCCTGCCTTTACCTACCTTTAAATAGGCGAATGCATCCCGTTAATTGATTTCCCCACTTAATTTCGAAGCTTTCGAACATGAAGGCATTTTCCATTCACTGGAAATATCCCGCTGTTTGTCATCGCCGCTGCTAGCCAAAAACGCGGATTTTATGCCTTTATTTGTCTAGAAATGCCAAGCAACTGTCAAGAAAGGTAAAGATTCTGTAAAGGCCAGTTACTCCTGCGAACTTATCGATTAAATAGTCAGTCGGAACCGCAAATCATCAATCAATGATGAAGTTCCACTTACATTATCAACCTAAGAAAAGTTAAACCTGGAGATACAATGAAGTTAAGCAAAACGACGTCGTCGATAATACGCTCCCCTGCCTTATATATAGGCTTGGCGGTATTATCGCTTACCGGCTGTGGCTCAAGTGACGATGACAGCACCGGTTACATTCGCTTTTATAACGCCTCGTACAATGCCCCTGCGGTATATTTAACCGTTGACGAAGATCTTGATGAAGACGATGACGATGAAGTTGAAATTACCTACAGTTCCGTGCAATTTGGTAGCGTAACCTCTAATAATGCCTTAGACAATGACACTTATTGGGTGGAACTTGGCTGGCAAGATGAAGAGAGTAATGATCGCAGTGATCTGGAAGTGATATATCAAGAACAGCATAAAATTAAGAAAGATTATATTACCTTCGTAGCCCTGACCGATGATATTCGTGATCCTACCGTGCTGACTTTTGATATCCCAGTCGTTGATGATGACGATGATGACCTGTTTAACCTACGTTTTTTAAATCTAAACACCAATTACGCATCGGTAGATGTTTATATGTCTGAAGACAATGAAACATTTAACGAAGCTGAATTTGTGTCTACGGTTGAACTTAACAGCCTGACCGACAATATAAAGGTCGAGCAAGATCAATATATTTTCTATATCACTGAGCCTGGTGGCAGTGAGCCTATTTTTACCTCTGAAGATATTTCTTACTCAGTTGTAAGCCAATATGTCGTTGCTCTGCGTGACAACGTTGGTGTGGGCAGTTCACCGTTCACCATTGACAGCATAGGAACCAACAGCGTCACTGAATTAAACGACGTTGATTCTGAAGCCTCTTTTGGCTTTTACAATGGTATCGCAACGAATCGCTACATACCTGACTACTCGGGCGTGGTTGATCTTAACGTTGATTTAATCGACGACAGTAAACTAAAAGTTGAAGATTTAGCCTACGGCGAATTCAGTAATACCACTACCACCTCTAACGGAGATTATTCGTTTGATATTTATAATGCCGACAACGATACGCTGTTCATCCACGATGCGTTATTAAGCTTGGAAGAAAACGCCGATAACATGGTGTTTATCTACGCAAAAACCGATGCAATTGATGACGACGAAGACGATATTATCGATGAAAACGAAGACGGTATCGTTGATGATTATGAATCTATCATTAAATCAATCACGATCACCAAGAGCACCAGTTCGAGCATTTATAGCCATGGCATAAAGGTTGTTAACTTAAGTGATTCTGACGATTTTAGTCGCGTTAAATTCTACTTCGTAGAAAGCGATGAGGTTATCTCTACTGCAGACAATACCCTTTCTGTTTTACAAGAAAGTAACAGCTCAATTAGCCTGATCAATAACACTTACTCTGTATACGCTATCGCCACGATTGAAGACACCGACATTATTATGGACAGTTTTCAACTTACCTTAGATGAAGACAGCGTAGAACAGTTCTTAATATTTGAAGCTGATGATAGCTCATCTACTGGTTTCAGAATGACATTAGTGAATCAGAACCAAGACAACTAATCGAGTTTAATAACGTTGCGCCAGCCTGTCCCTTTGCCAGCCAGGCTTGAGCGCGACTTTATTCTTTCTCAAGTTTTACGCCCTAATGACATGTTAGGGGCCTCAAGTTACCCACCCTTTTGACGTTTCGTCGTATGTGACTGCTTGTTTTCACAGGGTATGTGCGCGAACAAATTATAGGGTTGAGTTTGACGTTTGAATTGACGCTTTAGCCGAAAATGATGCTCAACACTCAGTAAGAAAATAAGCAAGTAACGAAAGAGATCCATGAAACACAGTTTTAAGCAGGACTCCAAATGAAAAAAACACGATTAGCAGCACTAGTATCCAGCGCGTTTCTGTCTATTCCTTCTGCCTTTAGTGCTCAGTACCAAGTGGTTGAGATCCCAGCTGCGGAGCTAGGAACGGACTCTTATCCCAGCGCCATTAACGATATAGGCGAAATTACCCTCAACTTAGTTTCCCAATATAATCCGGTTATTGATGTCACCTTGCTTGATTTTGACTCAGCCACCTTAATCGCTACCTTGACCAATATAGAGAATGCAAAATCCGGTGACTTCAATACCACCGATTATGCGCTTTTATACGCCTATATCAGCGCCAATGACGAAAGTCAGTTTTTTCAACAAATTGCCAGCTTAAACAGCTATATAGCAACAGAAGACACCAGCACCTTGCTGCGCGGTTTTGATACCATAGACCCCAATACTGATGAATACCGCAACAGCGCCACCACAACGGTGCGCGGCATAAATGAATCTGGTTATACCGTCGGCATAAGTTACGATGGTTTCTACACACTGACCTATGTGAACGACAACATAGAAGACGTTAGCTATGTTTTAAACGACTTCTATGCCCGCGCCTTTGCACAAATTGATGGTGACGTGATAGCGCTTCCTCCGCCTGAAGATACCGTAGGCGGTTATAGTGAAGCCTATGACATTAATGAGCTCAATCAAGTTGTGGGTATTGCCACCACTGAATTGGTGTCAACCACCTTAGAAGACAGTGTTGCAGACTGTGCAGACGAAGATGAGCGCGGCGACATACCTGAAAAGTCCTGTTTGCGCAGTTTGAGTATCAGTACATATGCGAGTTTGAGTACCGTGTTTCAAAGACGTGGGGTTATCTGGCAACTTGATGATGGCAGCGTTTCAGACACAAATGAACTGCCAATGCTTATCGAGCCAGATGATGATGACACCACTGTCTATAACAGCACTGCGATTGCAATAAATGACTTTGGTATTGCTGTGGGTACCTCCCCTGCTTATTACAATAATACTGACACATTAACGTCCGCCGCAGTGATATACGACAACGATAAAGCGTATACGATCAGTGAAGACAACGATGAAGAGTATGATGTATTCGCCAGCTACGCGACGGATATTAACAACAACGATTTAGTGGTGGGTTACGCCACAAAGAGCGTATTAGGGATAAGCGCAAGTAAGTTTTTCGTTTATGACTATGACTCTGGCCTTATCGATTACCCAGATGATTTTTTTGATAGTGCATCAACTATTCCAACCGCCATTAATGATGACAATATGGTCGTAGGTTATACTGAATACGAAGAAACAAGCTCAGGCGTACGCCGAGTTGAAGGTTTTTTATACGATTACCGCAACGACATATTCTCAAGTTTAAATGACTTAATCGAGTGCAATAGTCCCTACACTATCTCTCAAGCAAACGGTATTAATGAAAACAATGAGATCATCGCGACTGCCAGTGTATCAACCGTAGATAGAGACATAACCGGCGAAATCGAACTTGATGAGTTCGATGCCCAGTCGTACTCGACTCATGTGGTTGCGGTTAAACTTGTGCCCATCTCAGGTGGTTCCATAGATAACTGTGACGTATATGAAGAAGAATATGAACGCCAAGGCGCGAGCGCATATTGGTTGTTGTTGTTAGGCTTATTCGGTTTAGGTCGATTTGCTTTTACGGATCTAAGGAAAAGCGCTTAAACCCACCACGGCTTACCAAGGACCTTGATTGATAGCTCACTGTTATTGGGCTATCAGTCTACTTTCCATTCAAGGTTTTCCAGTGGATATCCGCCAAACCATTTAGGAGCGCTCATCACAAAGCACGTTTCTAGCCGTTCGATGTTTAAGTCCTGAGCGAGGATCTGATCGCACAAATACGAATGCCAGAAGATTAGGCAAAATAAGACCTATTAGGTCTATGTTTGCCTATGAAATGGATGGTTGAGATGACAGAGCAGCAACTCACATTAGGCTCTGGGTAATCCAGCTTAATGATAAGCGGTAGATCAGCTAGGCTTCGCCAGAAAGCTGTGCGTTCGCCCTCTTTTATGCTCAAAAGCCTCAAGTCGTTTATCGTGCGAGCGATCTTTAAGTTGTACTCCTGAGGTTTTAAGACGACGTGCTTCTTTTAGCAAGTACAAAACTCGCTGAGCCGCGACGTCAAAGCCCAAACCTGCAGGTCGTATGTTAGAAATACAATTGCGTCGTGCGTCATTCAGGCCTATTTGGGGCTCCCAGGTAAAGTACACACCAAGACTATCAGGAGCGCTCAACCCTGGGCGTTCGCCAATTAACATTAAAACCGCTTTAGCATTTAAGTACTGACCAACTTCATCACCAATGGCGACTCTGCCCTGTTCCACAATGGTTAAAGGGGCCAATGAACACGGCTGGGATTGTTTTTTTAACAAGGGGATCAATTGGTCTAGTAAAGGCCGCACATTGCGCTGAACCGCGATAGATGAAAGCCCGTCCGCCACAACTATGGCTAAATCGTATTGAAGCTGCCTATCGCCTTCTTGTTGCGTAGTAAACTTCAATAGCACATTTCGCGAAATATCATTCAGTTTTCGACCTAAATCCGGGCGTTGTAAAAAAGTTGTTCTATCAAAAGCTTGACTATGTAAAGCCATAGGTTGGCACGGCAACGCTGGGGCAAACTCAGCTAATTGCTGTTGTAACTTCTCTATATTGAGTGGCAGTTTTACCGCGTCCCGTGCCCGCGCATGGGACAGCTGAAAATCAAGCATTTCAGAAGTGGGTAAGCTCACCCCTGCACGACCTAAGCCGATACGTGCATCTGTGTAACGGCGTAATGCGCGCCATGGATTATTGACTATGTTTTCGCTCGTTAAATGGGCTTGATGATCAACCGCCCCCTTTAGATTTTTAGGCCTCTCGACGTGTTTTTTCATTATAAAATTCCCCCTATTGCATGTAACGCACGGGCAAATACGTCAGGTACGTTACTTGATAGCAGGTGTTGTCCGTCACTTTTCATGATTTGCATTTTGTCTAACCATTGTTCAAATTCTGGTGCTGGGCGGGCGCCTAAAACACGACGAAGATACAACGCATCGTGAAATGACGTCGTTTGATAATTGAGCATAATGTCATCTGAACCCGGGATCCCCATGATAAATGAACAGCCAGCTACGCCGAGTAAGGTGAGAAGATTGTCCATGTCATTTTGGTCTGCCTCAGCATGATTGGTGTAACACACGTCGCAGCCCATGGGCAGACCAAGCAGCTTGCCACAGAAGTGATCTTCTAATCCGGCACGTGTGATCTGCTTACCATCGAACAGATATTCAGGCCCAATAAAACCAACCACAGTATTAACAATTAATGGATTAAACTTACGTGCCACCCCATAGGCCCGAGCTTCGCAAGTTTGTTGGTCTAATCCGTGATGCGCATTGGCTGATAGCGCACTACCTTGGCCCGTTTCGAAATACATAACATTGCTGCCTACTGTGCCTCGATTGAGGCTCAGCGCAGCGCTTTGTGCTTCGGCTAACGTCGCTAAATTAAAGCCAAAACTGGCATTAGTTGCTTGGGTGCCACCAATCGATTGAAAGACCAGATCCACAGGCGCACCAGCTTCGATACACTCGATCGTATTGGTCACATGGGTCAGCACACAACTTTGCGTAGGTATTTGATACTGACTAATCACATCATCCATTAAATGCAGCAGATTAATGGCTTGCGCGACATTATCCGTTGCGGGGTTAATGCCGATCACTGCATCACCATTACCGTATAACAAACCATCCAACAAACTGGCGGCAATCCCATTGATGTCATCGGTGGGGTGATTGGGTTGTAACCGTGTTGATAAATGACCCGTTAAGCCGATTGTGCTGCGAAATCCAGTGGTGACATGACATTTTTTAGCCACTAAAATCAGGTCTTGATTACGCATAATCTTACTCACCGCAGCCGCCATTTCTGGGGTTATACCGCCGCTAACGCTGGCCAGTACATCACTGGTTACATGGTCGCTCAACAACCAGTTACGAAAATCTCCCACAGTTAAATGCCCAATAGTGGCAAACGCCTGCTTGTTATGTTCGTCCATGATCAAACGGGTAATTTCATCGTCTTCATAAGGCACCAAGGCTTCATTCAGGAAATCAGTGAGTGGCACCTCGGCAAGTGTTAACTGCGCTATCGCTCGTGCCTGTTCAGACTCAGCTATAACGCCAGCTAGACAATCTCCTGAGCGCAATGGTGTTGCTTTGGCCATGAGCTGTGCCAAATTTTTGAAAAGATATGTTTGACTGCCGACTTGATGGCGATAACGTTGACCCATTCATACATCCATAACAAGGTTGCTCACTGCCAGCCGTTTAATCCAGTGCATAGTTGACGGCCAGATAATGAGATTAGGCAATTTTCAGACCTCTTAATTATTGTTCAATACGCTAAAATTTCTAGTTTGCGAAAAACATACCGCTTCACTTCATTCGCCAGCAAACTTTAAAATTCAAATTAAAATCAGATGGTTACCATAAATATAAAAATGAAAGGTGCTTTAGAATGTAAAGTGCCAAGCGATGTTTTAACGTCGCCAGCACCATTTTAGTCACGATGCACCGTTGCAAGGCGCAAAAAAATTCCCAATAAAAAAGCCCAAGCTAATGAGCTTGGGCTTTTCAGTGCTTCGACGCTTGTCCTAAATGCCAGCGTTAGAAACTTTGCATATCAATTACAAATCGGTAGCGAACGTCATTGTTCTTCATGCGTTCGAACGCTTGGTTAATGTCCTGCATATCGATCTTTTCAATTTCAGATACCACATTATGCTCGCCACAAAAATCAAGCATCTCTTGGGTTTCTTTGATGCCGCCGATTAACGACCCCGCTAAGGCTTTGCGACCACCTATCATATACGCGCCGTTCACGGCTTTAAGCGGTTCAATTGCGCCGACAAAACACATGGTGCTGTTGTATTTAAGTAAGGCTAAATATGGATTTACATCATGACCAACGGGAATGGTATTAAGTAGGAAGTCGAACTTACCACGCCATTTTTTCATGCTATCTTTGTCTTTAGTCACCAGCACATCATGCGCTCCGAGTTTTTTAGCATCAGCGGCTTTTTCCTCGGATGTAGTGATCATCACGACATGCGCACCCATGGCAGCAGCGAATTTAATGCCCATATGCCCTAAACCACCCAAGCCTATGACCCCCACCGTCATACCTTTTTTCACCCCATACTGATGCAAAGGTGAATAGGTGGTGATCCCCGCACACAGAAGTGGTGCGGCAGCGGCTTTGTCTAAGTTCTCTGGTACTTTGAGCACAAAGTTGTCGCTTACCACAATGCGTTTAGAGTATCCGCCTTGGGTGATTTCTTCTTCGTCTCCCGTGCCATCGTCAAGCTTACTATTGTACGTCATGGTTGCACCGTTCAAGCAGTGCTGTTCCAGGTGTTCCTCACATGCAGCGCAGGTCTGGCAAGAATCAACCATGCAGCCCACACCGACGGTGTCGCCCACTTTGAAGTTGCTTACCTTGTCTCCCACTGCACTGACCTCACCAATAATTTCATGACCCGGCACCAATGGATAATTTGAGTTGCCCCAGTCGTTTTTCACCGCGTGCAAGTCACTGTGACACACGCCGCAAAACTGAATATCAATCTGCACGTCATGCGCCCCCGGCGCTCGGCGTTTAATGTCATGGGGCTCCATATGGCCATCGTCTGATTTTGCTGCATAAGCTGAAATCGCTTTCATAGTACCTCTCTTAATTTTGTCACTGAATATTTAACCTTAGGTAACGAAACCGCCAGGGTCGTGATTGCTAGGTTATTAACGATAGCAGCCAGATCCACGCAGCGTTCTAGCCGTTAAGGTTAAGAATGTGTTGTTGCGCTGCTAACACCTGCGTTTACTCAAGAGCGCTACCATTGTTCACCAATGTTGGATAGTCCACATACCCTTTAGCGCCGCCACCATAGAAGGTGTCTTCATCGGGTGTGTTATATGGACCGTTTTGGGCGACTCGAGTGGGTAAGTCTGGATTAGCTAAGAATGAACGACCAAATGACACAGCATCGGTATCTCCTCGTTCAATCCATGTATTTGCCTCGTCGGGCGAGAACTCGCCGTTTGCAATAAACACGCCCGTAAAGGCATGCCGCATTTTTGTTAGTAGCGTATTACCTTGCTCGACACCCGAGCCGTCTCCAGTGTGATTATTTGGTCTTACAACGTGCAAATACGCCACGCCTTTATCGGACAACGCCTTGGCTGCTGCCACATACGTAGTATCGGGGTCATCGTCGTAGCTGCCACCAGGCCCACCTGTGGGTGATAAACGCACACCAATGTTACCCAATGGGATCTCTTTGCTAATCACGTCGATTATTTCATTCATCAAGCGCAACCTGTTTTCCACTGCACCACCGTATTGATCCTCGCGCTTATTTACCGACGAGCGAATAAACTGATCGAGTAAATATCCGTTGGCCGCGTGCAGTTCAACGCCGTCAAAGCCTGCTTCTTTGGCACACTTTGCCGCATGGCTATAATCTTTTTTAAGATTTTCGATATCATCTAATGTCATTGCCCGTGCTTTTGGATGTGGCACCGTTGGCCCATCAGGCAATAAATCACCGACAAACGCTTCGCCTTCTGGCTGAAAGTCACTGGAAGAAACAGGTAGCCCACCGTGAGGCTGAAACACTTGGTGGGAAATTGCCCCAACATGCCATAGCTGGCAGAAAATACGCCCGCCAGCATTATGCACCGCATCAGTCACTGTGCGCCAATGTGCCACCTGCTCATCGCTAAATATGCCTGGGGTCCACGCATACCCCTGGCCCTGAGGACTGATTTGCGTTGCCTCAGACACGATAAGTCCTGCGCTCGCGCGCTGGGCATAATAAAGTGCGTGCAAGGGAGTTTGTTCGTTTTCCCCAGCTGTAGAGCGCGAGCGCGTTAAAGGTGCCATAACTAAACGATTGCTTAGTTTGATATTGCCCAAAGCTAACTCGCCCAATAATGCTGGATGCGACTCTGCTGATGATGAATGTACGTTATTCATGGAATTTGCCAATTTAGCTGCCCTCTTTCGATAATGTCTTATGCCTGAAGCAACCCCTGCAAATGCAAGGATCTGAGCCGAATATAAAACTAAATGAAATGAATGTACCAAGGACTAAGCAAGGGCTATTCCAAACCCATGTACGATAGTAGAACATCTTTGTTAGGCCCCCATACAAAAGGCCTACAAACGAATAATTAAAAATACACCGTAAGAATGCCTAGCACGTAAATAGCGCTAAGCTTATTTACTCAGGTAAATATTGCGAGCCATCAGCAGTTATTTCAATTGCTGAGTATTGCCAAAATCTGCGCGCGCTTATGTGGTGGTAACAAGCCGTTTATGCATAATCTGCAATTGAAAGCCGAGCCACAGAATAACCAATAACATCAACCATGAACCAATTACCACGCCTGTCCACTGGGCCTGTTGCCAAAAAATGCTCAAGTAAATCCCCCCGGTACTGGCGCCCACGTAATAGAAGGTCAGGTACAAAGACGAGGCGCTGGCTTTTCCTCCTTGGGCATTTAGGCTTACCCAACTGCTGGCCGTTGAATGGGTTAAGAAAAAACCAAAGGCGTTTATCAGCAAGCCCAAAATAATGGCGTATAAAGACGGGATCAAGGTAACACCGGAGCCAAGCATAATAATCACAGTGCCCGCCATCATGCAGTTAGGCTGCGAAAATCGCTTGCCTAACTTACCCGAAATAGCAGATGCATAGGTACCTGACAAATAAGTCAAAAAGAGCAAACCTATATACTGTGCCGATAGGCTATAAGGGTTATCTTTAAGTACAAAGGTGATGTAGCTGTATTGATTAACAAAAATAAAGAAACTCAAACCACCAATCAGGTAACTCAACAAGAGGCGCTTATTGGCTAAGTGCGCCCATAATTGTCTCAACATGGGTTTTGCACGTAAAGGTTTCGCAGCAAAATGTTGCGATTTAGGCAATAACCAAGCAAAGGCCAAGGTTAGCAGTAAACTTAATAGCGCCATACAGGCGAATGTGCCCGTCAAGCCTAGGTTTTCTCCCAGAAAACCGCCAAGTAACCGCCCACCAATGCCGCCAAGAGAGTTGCCACTGATGTATATTCCCACCGCTATCATCAAGGCATCGGCGTTAAATTCATCACTCATATACGCCACAGCGATAGCAGGCAATCCGGCTAAGAAGAACCCCTGTAATGCGCGTAGTAACAATAAACTTTGATAGCTGCTAGCCAGTGCCAAACTCGCGGTGGTCAGGGTGATCCCCACCATTGTCAGTAACATAATGCCTTTGCGTCCTATGGCATCAGATAATGGCCCGTAAAAGAGCAATGAAATGCCCAGCGTAAGGGTCGAAATGGTAAAGCTCACACTGGAGTGCAAAGGTGATACCGCAAACTGCTCGCTGATCATTGGCAACAGCGGTTGGGTCACGTATAAATTGGCAAACACCATAAACGAGCCCAAACACAGGGCCAGCGTCGCGTGCCAAAACGGCGCAGTGTGGGGCGTGATCATCCCTGATTGCGAGTTCAACATGGAAATTATTTAACCTGAAAAATAACGTGCGCTCGCACATGAGCAAGAATAAAAAAGCGACCATAACAAAAGCTTAGGTCGCCTAACAATACATTAGCGCAATGGTTTAACCACGGTCGTGTGGTGTGAACTAAAAGCTGTCTGTTGGTATGCGTACCCAGCCTTCCATTAACACCCGGGCACTGCGACTCATTGACGCCTTAATCACAGACCATTGCCCGTCAACCTGCTCTGCTGCGGCACCAACACGCAAGGTACCAGATGGGTGACCAAAACGGACGTCGGTGCGGTTGCCTCCCCCGGCAGCGCTATTAACTAACGTACCGGGAATAGCCGCAGCGGTACCAATAGCAACGGCGGCGGTACCCATCATGGCATGGTGCAGTTTGCCCATGGACATAGCACGTACCAAAACGTCAATGTCTTCAAGCTCAATGGCTTTACCACTGGATGAAACATAGGGCTTTGCTGGTGCGACAAAAGCCACTTTAGGCGTATGTTGGCGTGAAGCGGCTTCGCTTATATCCTTAATCAACCCCATCTGCACCGCACCTTGGGCACGAATGGTTTCGAACTTAGTTAGCGCCGTTGGGTCGCCGTTAATAACCTCTTGTAACTCAGTGCCCGTATAACCAATATCTGCCGCATTAACAAAGATAGTCGGAATACCTGCGTTAATCAGTGTCGCTTGCAAGTTGCTTAAACCAAGCGCTGCCAGCTCTGGTGAATTGAGATCATCCACAATATTCCCCGTGGGAAACATACCACTTGGGCTATCGCCTGCATCATCACCGTCATCGGCAGGTTGCATGAATTCAATCAATACCTCGGCAGCGGGGAACGTCACACCATCAAGTTCGAAGTCACCGGTTTCTTGTACTTCGCCCTCGGTAATGGGGACATGAGCAATGATGGTTTTTTTGATATTTTGTTGCCAAATCCGCACCTCGGCAATGCCGTTTTGCGGAATACGGCTAGCACTGACGAGTCCATTGCTAATGGCAAATGAGCCCACAGCAGCGGTTAAATTTCCGCAGTTACCGCTCCAGTCGACAAAGGCTTTATCAATGGCCACTTGGCCAAACAGGTAATTCACATCGTGATCAACTTGGTCGCTTTTCGACAAAATCACGGTTTTGCTGGTGCTTGATGTTGCCCCGCCCATACCGTCGGTTTGTTTACCGTAGGGATCAGGGCTGCCAATAACCCGCAACAATAATTTGTCTCGCGCCGGGCCTGGCTTCTGTGCAGAAACTGGCAAGTCAGCAAGGGCAAAAAACACCCCCTTGCTGGTGCCGCCACGCATATATGTGGCGGGTATTCTAATTTGCGGCTGATGCCCTTGTGAATGAATAGCCATGCGCTTACCCTACCGTTGCTTCAAGGAAGTCTTGGGCAAAGCGCTGTAATACCCCGCCCGCCTCATAAATTGACGACTCTTCTTGGGTGTCAATGCGGCACTTGACCGGCACGCTTATTTGCTCACCATTTTTACGGGTAATATTTACCGTCATTGTTGCCCCAGGTGAACGCTCGCCCAGTACATCGTAGGTTTCACTGCCATCAATGTGATAAGTGTGGCGATTTTCGCCGGGCATAAATTCTAAGGGCAATACACCCATACCAATTAAGTTTGTGCGGTGAATACGCTCAAAACCTTCGGCGACTATCACTTCAACACCCGCAAGTCGCACCCCTTTGGCGGCCCAATCACGTGATGAGCCCTGACCATAATCAGCACCGGCAATAATAATCAGCGGCTGTTTACGCTCCATATAGGTTTCGATGGCTTCCCACATGCGCATTTCAGTGCCTTCTGGCTCTAAGCGCGTCAACGAGCCTTGCTTGACTTTATTTTGCCCGTCACTGCCCACTTCATGCACCATTTCATTGAACAGCTTAGGGTTGGCAAAGGTGGCACGTTGGGCCGTTAAATGATCGCCCCTGTGGGTAGCGTATGAGTTGAAATCTTCTTCTGGCAAACCCATTTTGTGCAAGTAAGATCCAGCTGCGCTATCAAGCTGAATCGCGTTTGATGGGGATAAATGATCGGTCGTGATGTTGTCACCCAGCACCGCTAATGGGCGCAGACCTTTCATGCTGCGCTCACCCGCTAATGCGCCTTCCCAGTATGGCGGACGACGAATATAGGTACTTTGCGGGCGCCAATCGTATTGCGGATTAATATGCTCGCCGTATTCCACTTTTAAATCGAACATGGGCTCGTACACTTTACGGAACTGCTCAGGTTTAACACTGGCTTTAACCACAGCATCGATTTCTTCATCTGCGGGCCAAATGTCTTTCAAGGTCACTGGGTTGCCGTTTGCATCTAGACCTAATATGTCACGCTCAATATCAAAACGAATGGTGCCGGCGATAGCATACGCCACCACTAATGGCGGTGAAGCCAAAAACGCTTGATTCGCATGGGGGTGAATACGCCCATCAAAGTTACGGTTACCTGACAAAACTGCCGTGGTGTATAAATCTCGATCAGTAATTTCTTTTTGGATCACGGGGTCAAGTGCCCCACTCATGCCGTTGCATGAGGTACATGCGAAGGCCACCACGCCAAAGCCAAGCTGTTCTAGCTCAGGCAATAAATTGGCGTCTTCTAAATACAATTGCACCGCTTTTGAGCCCGGCGCTAATGAACTTTTCACCCAAGGTTTGCGGGTTAAACCAAGTTTGTTGGCATTGCGAGCAATCAAACCAGCCGCCACCATGTTGCGTGGGTTACTGGTATTGGTACAACTGGTGATAGCCGCGATGATCACGGCACCGTCGGGCATTTTGCCTTCTTCATTTTCTACCACACCACTGATACCACGTGCAGCTAATTCACTGGTTGGCACTCGGCTATGTGGGTTTGACGGCCCAGCAATGTTGCGCCCAATAGTGGATAAATCAAAATTCAGTACGCGCTCATACTCGGCTGTTTCAAGGCTATCCGCCCACAAGCCTGTGTGTTTGGCATAGGTTTCTACCAATTTAACTTGCTCATCGTCACGGCCGGTAAGGGTCAAATAATCGATGGTTTGACGGTCGATGTAGAACATGGCCGCAGTGGCGCCGTACTCTGGGGTCATGTTCGAAATAGTTGCCCTGTCGCCCAAGGTCAGGTGCTTAGTACCTTCACCGTAAAACTCTAAATACGACGACACGACTTTTTCTTTACGTAAAAACTCGGTCAGTGCCAACACCACATCCGTGGCGGTGATCCCAGGTTGCGGACGGCCCGTGAGTTCTACACCAATAATATCCGGTAAGCGCATATACGAAGCCCGGCCCAACATCACGCTTTCAGCTTCTAAACCGCCCACACCAATCGACATCACGCCTAACGCATCAACCATAGGCGTGTGGCTGTCGGTGCCCACCAACGTATCAGGGAAGGCAACACCATTTAGCTTTTGTACCACGGGCGACATACGCTCAAGGTTAATTTGATGCAAAATGCCGTTACCTGATGGGATCACATCGACGTTTTTAAACGAAGTTTTGGTCCACTGAATAAAATGGAATCTGTCTTCGTTACGTCTGTCTTCGATGGCACGGTTTTTCTCAAAGGCATCTTTGTCAAAGCCACCATGTTCCACCGCTAATGAGTGATCAACTACCAATTGTGTAGGCACAACAGGGTTAACTTTTGACGGGTCGCCGCCTTTTTCAGCAATGGCGTCACGCAAACCGGCTAAATCGACCAGTGCCGTTTGCCCTAATATATCGTGACACACCACACGCGCCGGAAACCACGGAAAGTCTAAATCGCGTTTGCGCTCAATAAGCTGCTTCAACGAGTCGGTTAATAGCTCAGGGGCACAGCGCCTCACTAGGTTTTCAGCCAATACTCGAGAGGTATAAGGCAAGGTGGCATAAGCGCCAGGCGTGATGGCATCAACAGCAGCTTGGGTATCAAAATAATCGAGATTGCTGCCCGGAAGAGGTTTACGGTAATCAGTATTCATAGCGGTCCTTAAATACGAAAATAACAACGCGCCAGTCATAACCTGTTTGAAGTGCGTGAAAGCAGATACTGGCGAAAAAGTTAAGCGAACACGGTAGAGGCACTTACGTGTGTAGTTGCCTCTACCGGTTTGAGCTTAGCGCTGGTTAATAGGTGACACTTTGCGTGGCTCAGGCCCAACATAATCGGCACTAGGGCGAATAATACGGTTGTTGCTACGTTGTTCCATTACATGTGCTGCCCAGCCAGTTAAGCGTGAACAGACAAAAATAGGCGTGAACAATTTAGTCGGGATCCCCATAAAGTGATACGCAGACGCATGGAAGAAATCCGCATTACAGAACAGCTTTTTGCTGTCCCACATGAATTCTTCACAGGCAACCGAGATGTCATATAAAGACGTGTCGCCGTTTTCTTGCGCCAGCTTTTCAGACCACGCTTTGATGATCGCGTTACGCGGGTCAGACTCGCTATAAATTGCATGACCAAAGCCCATGATTTTTTCTTTACGCTCAAGCATGCCGGCCATTTGTACTTTGGCGTCAGCAGGAGAGCTGAACTTTTGGATCATGTCCATAGCGGCTTCGTTTGCCCCGCCGTGCAGTGGTCCGCGCAATGAACCAATGGCGCCCGTGACACAAGAGAACATGTCAGACAGGGTTGATGCACACACACGTGCGGTAAAAGTAGAGGCGTTAAATTCATGCTCTGCGTATAAAATCAGTGATACGTCCATCACCTTACGATGCTGTTCAGACGGTGTTTTACCGTGCAGTAAGGCCAAGAAATGCCCACCGAGTGAATCTTCATCTGTGGTGCAATCAATTTCGACACCTTCATGGGTGAAGCGATACCAGTAACACATGATCGCCGGAAACGCCGCCAGCAAGCGATTAGCCGCTTGGTTCTGGTGTGAAAAGTCTGTTTCTGGCTCAATGTTACCCAAGAATGAGCAACCCGTGCGCATCACATCCATTGGGTGTGCATCTTTTGGAATAAGCTTTAATACGTCTTTAAGCCCATCAGGCAAGTCGCGCTGATTGCGCAACATCACTTTATATTCGTCTAATTGCCCTTGATTAGGTAACTCACCGTTAAACAATAAATACGCCACTTCTTCAAAGGTAGTATTGTCGGCTAAATCAGATACGTCGTACCCGCGATAGGTCAGGCCAGAGCCTGATTTACCCACAGTACACAAGGCCGTTTCGCCTGCACTTTGACCGCGTAAACCTGCACCACTTAATTTTTTATCAACCATGACTTGCTCCTAATTTATATTCATCTACATCGGTAATAATCGTGTCGCTGACGCATTATTACCAGCTGTTATTTGTTTTTACCTTGGGCAAATAAACTGTCTAGTTTTTGCTCGTAATCGTGATAATTAAGGTAATCGTAAAGCTCCATGCGAGTTTGCATTTGATCCACCACAGAGGTTTGGTCACCTTGCACTAAAATTGCGCTGTATACATTTTCAGCGGCTTTATTCATGGCACGAAATGCACTTAATGGGTAAAGCACCATGGCTGCGCCCCACTCGCCTAACACTTTTTTATTCCATAGTTCAGTTTGGCCGAACTCAGTGATATTAGCCAAAATAGGCACATCTAAGGCCTCTGCAAACGCGCGGTAGTGCGCTTCGGTTTTTATCGCCTCAGCGAAAATGCCATCAGCACCCGCTGCTACATAAGCTTTGGCCCGAGTAATAGCTGACTCTAAACCTTCTTGGGCGAAGGAATCGGTACGTGCCATGATAAAGAAGTCCGAGTCCGTGCGTGCATCAACCGCCGCTTTAATCCGGTCGACCATTTCTTCTAGGGGTACAATTTCTTTATTCGGACGATGACCACAACGCTTTTGCGCCACTTGGTCTTCCATGTGCACAGCGGCTGCGCCAGCTTTTTCCATATCACGCACTGTCTTAGCAATATTAAATGCTCCGCCCCAACCTGTGTCGATATCCACTAAAAGCGGTAAATCACAAGCCGAGGTAATACGCTGCACGTCCACAATCACATCATTCAATGACGTCATACCTAAATCAGGTAAACCGTAGGAAGCATTAGCTACACCGCCACCAGATAAATAAATGGCTTGATGGCCAATTTTCTTCGCCATCATGGCGGAATACGCGTTAATCGCCCCGACGATTTGCAGCGGTTTGTTATCTTTTAAGGCTTGGCGAAATTTTTGACCTGGGCTCATGTAACTTACTCCTTAGGGTAGTTATTTTTCGGCGAGGTGGAAATTGACCCCGTCGCAACAATTAAAGGGTTATTTGATGACAGCACAATGACGGCAAAGCTAGGCTTCCCGCTGTGGCGTTAATTTGCGCTGAATGTTGTTTTTCGAATATAAAATATGCCGACGCATAAGCATTTCTGCTAACTCGCCATCGCGATTACAAATGGCTTGCACTATATGTTTATGTTCATCAAAAGCGGTACTCACTCGTGGACCTGACATGCCTAATTGCACACGATACATGCGCACTAAGTGGTAAATACCATTGATCAACATAGCAATTAAATGATTGTTTTTGCTGCCCAAAATAATCCGGTAGTGAAAGTCCACGTCCCCTGCTTCTTGGTAATAAGAGCCATGGTTTTTCACGTCTTCTGAGTGCACATTCAGCAAAGCATTTAAGTCTGCGATTTCTGCATCGGTCATGTTCTGGGCCGCTAAGCGTGCGGCCATGCCTTCAAGCGACTCACGCACTTGATACAAGTCCACCAGCCCTTCAGGGGAAAGTGACACCACACG
This sequence comes from Paraglaciecola polaris LMG 21857, assembly GCF_000315055.1. Lineage (GTDB taxonomy): Bacteria > Pseudomonadota > Gammaproteobacteria > Enterobacterales > Alteromonadaceae > Paraglaciecola > Paraglaciecola polaris. The sequence continues at coordinate 37,388 of NZ_BAER01000047.1, forward strand.
TGCACCTACATTGGCTTTACGCTCAACAATATGACAAGACTCCAAGCGGTTTATCGCTTCACGGATTACTGCCCGGCTAACACCATACTTTGTCGACAATTCAGTTTCGCTAAGCTTAGAACCAGCCAACACCACACCTTCCACTATGTCTTTACGCAACTGGAAAAACGTCTTGTCCGCGGCGGTAATAGGCTGTTCGGTTAGGTTTTGCATGAATTAAGCATCAATTCCACTGGTAATTATTGCAGCTGACCCCGATAGTTAAATTAGGCCAGTCTGCAAAAGATGTCGACAATATAGCAAATTAATTGGTTTTTTCAAGAGATAATGTGGGGGATTGTCGACAATTGGTTGTTTTTGACCTTGCGGTCGGATTTGCGCTGCGCTTACTTATGGCCTACGGCCACCTATGCACTGCGTGCACGTTTATTCGCTGCGTTCACTTTATGGCCTGCGGCCACTATGCGCTACGCTTATCGTCATCCATGACGAGTATGACTCTCGTCCCTACGAGCCAGTAACTTCTTTTATAAAGTGCATCCATGCACTTTACCTACAGGCCAGCTAAAACTGTTCCATATTTATCCCGTAAATATTGGTCAACAGCCAAAAGAAGTCACCAAGACAAAAGGGTCGGGAACCATTTTGAACATCCGAAGGATGACCCGAAGGGCAAAGTACAGGATGTACTTTGTAAAGGCCGCTCTCCAGCAACACTCTATTCTCGGCAACGGCTCCCTGCGTTGCTCTACCTTCCAATATCCATGTTGGTCGCCTGCGCGTCTCGACTAACACAGGTCGTGAAAACTCAAATTGGTTATTATTTTCTCCTCGATTTGAAACACATCCCTGATGATCGGCCCCCAGTCTCGCCATCCATAGCGAGCCGCACAACTGGGCGCTACTGCGTAGCTAAAGAATCCAGTTTCACCCATGCAATCGACCCAGTGTTAGCCTTCGTTGCTCGGGGAGTCTTGAGTCGAGAGAAAAGCAAAGCAGCGACTGCGCCGCCAAAAGGAAAAAGTAGGGTCAGAGTAAACTTTTCAGTATGTTTACATGTCTGCCTCACAGAGTTTTTGAATGTACAGTTTTTGGCCCGGCATCATTGGTGATTCCCCTATTCCGGCAGATCTTGAAATATTCCTTATCACTATAACGACAAAGAATGAAACCAGAAAAATTTTAACCTGTACAACGAGTTAGTGTGTATGTTAATAAAGACAAGTGGGGGGGTCTCCGAATAATAATATTGTTAATAAGCAAGGAGCATTACATGAAGTTTCGTATAATCACCATAGTATCGTTAGTTATTTTATCACTTTCCGGCTGTGCAACATCTTCCTACTCTGTAGGTAAAAATTTTTCTAGCGAAAATGTACCTCAAATAATTAAGGGTAAAACTACAACTGAAGAAATGGTCAATTTATTTGGTGAACCCTATTCTAAGACTGTAATCTCAGCGACTGACGAAAAATGGATATATATGCACTCGGAAGGCACTGCTAAAGCGCAGAGTTATATTGTTACAATGGATGTTAAAACTACTGGTACTCAAAAAATGCTAGATGTATTAATTACTGATGGCGTTGTTTCAAACTATACATTTACCGAAGGGCAAAATCCTTACACTATGCAAGTAAACTAGTTTACATATAGAAAATTACTTAAAAAGAAAAATTACAATTGGTTCACGCATTATAGCCAAACCATCACTTTCCTATTAGCAATAGCGTTAACTTATGAAATCATCGAATCAACGGGGTCACCCATAAGTCAGCCGTTGTCAATAGTCCGATAAAGTCCGGATCGCTTTTCAGCAAACATTAGCGTTTGTCTACTCTGTAGCATGTCCGGGTTTTCATTCGCTAATATGTTTTTCTATTGGTTGTGCTGGATTATTTATCCGCAACAGTCACCCATCTGGCTCTAGTCCTTGGTCATTTAAGGCCAATTCCCACGCACATTGTGCGCCACAAAAACGTCAGTTCCCCATATTATCCAATATGATAAACGCACAGAGGTAGTGGCTAGGCTTTCGCCTTCCAGATTAATATTGCGAAGGAATTTGCGCTGTTAGAATCAACGCACCTCTTTACATTACTCCCTGATATTGAACTTATGCTCTGCCAATCAGCATAAATTTGATTGGCGTAAAAACTTCGGACTAACACGAAGAACAACAAGGCATTGAGTCGATTTTTTCTAAATACTCAGTGCCTTGGCTTTTTCTAGGCTCTATTCTGTTGCGCGTTAGGCACTTACACTCTTACCCTTTGCACTCAAAAACTTTCACGCGCTTACAAGAAAGACAACAAGTCTTCGTCTAGTTGCATTAGTGTTTTTGGGTCTGCCATCATAGTTTTGGCTAATGATTTTGTTCTGGGTAGTAAACGCTCGAAATAAAACTCAGCCGTTTTGATTTTTGCCCGGTAGAAATCGCGGTTTTCTAAGTCTGTCGCGAGTTTTTCGTAGGCGGTTTGGGCCATTTGTGCCCAGAAATATCCCATCATAATATAGCCTGAGTACATAAGGTAATCCACTGAGGCTGAGCCGACTATGTCGCGATCTTTTTTGGCTCTTAGGGCTAAACGCATGGTGTATTGCTGCCAATTCGCCACATTCTTGCTTAACGCCCAAATAAATTTATTCATTTGTCGCTTGTGAGGATTTTTAGAAATCATGCTTTTGTCTTTGCAGAAAAGCAGCACTTCTTTACTAAATTTATTTAAAGCCTTACCTCGGGTAAGCAGTATTTTACGGCCTAATAAATCTAGAGCTTGAATGCCGGTGGTGCCTTCATACAAGGTGGCGATACGCACGTCACGCACAATTTGTTCCATGCCCCATTCTTTAATATAGCCATGGCCACCAAATACCTGCATGCCTTGACTGGCGCTTTCACAGCCTAATTCGGTTAAAAAGGCTTTTAGAATCGGGGTAATAAAGCCTAGTCGGTCATCAGCTTCTTTACGGGCTTCTTCGGTCTTGGCCATTTCTATTTCATCAACAATTTTTGCTGTGTAATAGACCATGGCGCGTCCACCTTCAGAGATGGCTTTTTGCGTCATTAGCATTTTGCGTACATCAGGGTGCACTATGATGGGATCGGCCACTTTATCTGGGAATTTCTTGCCGGTTAACGCACGCATAGATAAGCGGTCTTTGGCATATAACAATGAGTTTTGATAAGCCAATTCAGAGGCACAAACGCCTTGCAAGGCCGTGCCGACACGGGCGGTGTTCATAAACGTGAACATACATTCTAAGCCCTTGTTTTCAGGGCCGATTAATACACCTTTTGCGTTATCAAAATTTAGAACGGCAGTGGATGATGCTTTGATACCCATTTTATCTTCAATGGCACCGCAGGTGACCTTGTTGCTTTCGCCTAAGTTACCTTGTTGATCAACTTGCACTTTTGGCACAATGAACAGTGAAATACCGCGCGTACCTTCAGGTGCCCCAGGCAGTCGCGCTAATACGATATGAATAATATTTTCAGTTAAGTCGTGTTCACCTGCGGAAATGAATATTTTGGTGCCCATAATGTCATAGGTACCGTCGGCATTTGGTATGGCTTTGGTTTTGACTTGGCCTAAATCCGTACCACATTGGGGTTCGGTTAAACACATAGTGCCGGTCCATGTGCCTTCGGTTAAACGGGTAAGGTACAATTCTTTTTGCGCTTCAGTGCCATGGCTTTGAATCGTGTTCATCGCACCGTGGCTTAAGCCTGGATACATGGCCCATGACCAATTGGCTGTGCCCATCATTTCTTGTTTTGCCATCCCTAACGACGGAGGTAAGCCTTGCCCGCCATGTTCAACAGGGTGAGATAAACTTTGCCATCCCCCTTCTACATATTTGTTGTAAGCCGCCTTAAAGCCGGTCGGTGTCGTGACAACGCCATTATCAAATTTGCAGCCTTCTTTATCACCGCTTTGGTTTAACGGCAGTAATTCATTTTCACAAAATTTGGCACATTCTTGTAATATTGCATCGACTAAATCGGGCGTTGCTTCAGCGAATTCCGGGTATTTTTCATAATGTTTATAATATTTAAATACGTCTTCAATCAGAAACTTCATATCCATCACTGGCGCTTTGTACTGCAACATTGTAGAACTCCAAAAATTGTTTTTTTGATAGGCTTTGAGCCACTATAACAGAAAAAACAACTGGTCTAACCACTTAAATTAAAATACTTACTTCTCAGAGTAATGAGTAATTATAAATAATTACAATAATGACAAAGACGTCCATGCAAGATTTTTTGTGTTATCACTAACGTGAGAAGGGAATAACCAGTCTGAACAGTGCGTTACGGCTTGCACTAAACGTGACCCATATTGAACGGTGGATAAACTACGTTTTTAAAGATGATTACAAATGCCCTATAAAGTGAACTTTTTTGCGCGGCCTGTTAATTCCAATCACAAATTGGCTTGGGAAAGCATATTAATTGAATTTTCCTTGGGTGTTATCTGCACTGTCATGGCTGTTTATGGCTGGGATACGGGAATAGGATTAATGGCCTACCCCGCTGCCCTATTGGCCGCTTTATGTTTTGGGGTGGTTGCCTATTCCTTATTTGGCTTTTTTCGAGAAAAGATGCGAGCCAAAAAACAACAAAAATGATCATAAGAAAATAACGGTGACAGCCAGGTTCGCTGCCCGGTTAATTATGCACGGTTAAGAAGCTGATTTGTGCTCATATGTCAGACATAACCTTAAGTACAACTAACATCAGACTAGAACAGAAAAATAACTATCGCCTCAAAATAGGCGTTTCAACACTATAGGGAGCATATATGAATTAATTTTTTTTCAGTGACGGGAAAAATCGCCGTAGTAACAGGTGGCTCAAGCGGCATAGGTGCAATGATTGCGCGTGGTTTTGTTGAAAATGGTGTTAAAACCTATATTACTTCACGCAAACTTGAGCAGCTTGAGCAAACCGCTGCTGAACTATCCGGTTTAGGTGAGTGCATAGCCATTCAATCTGATTTATCGACCATGGCCGGGGTTGACGCTTTTGCAGATGAAATGCTTAAACGCGAGCCGAAAATCGACATACTGATCAATAATGCCGGTGCAGCCTGGGGTGCGCCGGTTGAAGAATTCCCCGAGTCTGGCTGGGATAAAGTAATGGATTTAAACGTGAAGTCTATTTTCTTTTTGAGCAAACGTTTGTTACCAGCATTGCGCTTGGCGGGCGACGCCGATGAGCCATCACGCATCGTAAATATTGCCTCCGTTAACGGGATCACCCATCCCCACATGAACAATTATTCTTATTCCGCTAGCAAGGCTGCTGTTATCCAAATGACACGGCACATGGCAGCAGACCTTCGCCCAAGTAATGTCAATATTAATGCGATTGCGCCTGGCTTTTTCCCTAGCAAGATGACAAAACACGCACTGGCACATGAACAAGAAATCGTGAAAGGTCTCCCTGCGCGAAAAATTGGCGAGTTGGCTGATGTGGCTGGCACCGCTATTTACCTTTGCTCCCGTGCGAGCAATTACGTCTGTGGTCACACTGTTGTGCTAGATGGTGGCCAAGTCGCCAATGCAGGTTAAGTCGAAATAAGAACGCTCCGTTCTAGAATAAATGAACGTTTGTAAGCCAGTATTTGTTGCTGGCTTTTTATTATCTGCGCTATGTGTTAACTGACCTTTTAACTCACTTTTTACCTGCCGTTTGGCCACTATTTAGAAAGAAAAGGTTTATAGCGAAAGATGATGGCGACTTATCATTTCTTTCAATGACTATTGTGCTCAAGAAAGCCCACAAATATGTTCAACTAACAATCGTTCCATTAACCATAGCTCGAGTAACTCTTTTTCGATTAACCAGAGCTCCATTCACCTCAGAAAGTAGGATTTCAATATGTCTCAATATGTAAACCGTGCAGTTGTGTTGGCGAAAAGACCCAATGGCGAGCCACAAAATGATGATTTTAGAATTGAAGAGCAACCCCTGTCAGAACTGGCTGAAGGTGAAATTCTGGTTCGTACCCTGTGGTTATCTTTGGACCCGTATATGCGCCCGCGCATGAACGACATGAAGTCATATGCCGCGCCCACGCCTATTGGCGGCATCATGACAGGTGAAGTTGTTGGGGTGGTAATGGAGTCGCGTTCCGCCAATTACGCCGTAGGGGATCGCATTACCGCTTATGGCGGCTGGCAGGAGTATTTTGTGAAACCTGATGACGCACCCATGATGTATAAAATTCAAGAAGCCGGCATTCCTTTACAAGCATACCTTGGCGCAGCGGGCATGACTGGGCGTACCGCATATTTTGGACTCACCGAAATCGGTAAACCGCAACAAGGCGATACATTAGTGGTATCAGCTGCTTCAGGCGCCGTTGGGGGCATTGTTGGTCAACTCGGTAAAATGCACGGCTGCAAGGTTATTGGTATCGCAGGTGGCAGTGAAAAATGTAAGTTCGTTGTTGAAGAACTCGGCTTTGATGCCTGCGTAGATTACAAAGCAGGCAATCTAGAAAAAGACTTACAGCAAGCATGCCCAAATGGAATCGATATCTATTTCGAGAATGTGGGCGGTGATGTAACACGTGCCGTTGCTACGCTACTGAACGAAGGCTCAAGGGTGCCAATATGTGGTTATGTGTCTAATTATAACGATACCGACCTAAGTAAGGTGCAAACGCCTCAAGACATTCTAGCTACATCCCCTCACCCACCAACAGCCCGCTTTTTTGTGCAAACCGAATGGCAAGAGCAACATCAACAAACGACTCAAAAGTTGGCGCAATGGATCAAGGACGGCAAATTGGTATACCGCGAATCGATTGCCGAGGGCATTGAACAGTCAATACCGGCTTTTCAAGGCATGCTTACCGGCAAAAACTTTGGCAAACAGTTAGTGCTTATCGCCGCTGAGTGATAACTGATATTGCTGTTGATGGCAGCAATCGAGTCAGGATCGTAGAATTAACCTCAGAATTAACAACACAGCCTTAATAGATGTGGCGACAACGACGTCCCTACTTAGCCGCTTGAATAGCGGCTAAGTGTATATCGCACATAACGCTTCCTTACATTTCTTGCAATCTTGCCACTATGGCGGCATCCAGTGCTTTTTCATGTGTTTTGTATTCACTTGGGCCATTTGCTTGCGGGCTATTGCCGTGCTTGGCAATGACAAGTCCAAGTTCAGGATAAACGGCGATTGCTTGGCCAAATATACCGGATGCACGAAACCTGTTGCTGTCACTTTCTAACCACCATTGGTAGCCATAATTGGGGTAGGTTTTGGATGGCGTAACTGAATCTTTTAACCAGTTTTTCGCTAGTGGAGAGTTTTGCGAAGGAGTGAGTTGCTCATAAGCAAACTGACCTATTTTAGCGAAGTCTCGCAGGCTGGCGAGTAAACAGCAACCCCCTGTTTCAACGCCGTTTGGTCGATCTAATACCCATAAGGCATCGCTTTCCATGGCGTAGGGTTGCCATATTTTATCCTGTAAATAGGTCGCCGCATTGTTGCCTATAGCTGAGCGTAAAAGCTCGCCAATTAGATTGGATTCAGCGGTATTGTAGTTAAATACGGTTCCTGGTTTGTGCGCTCTGGGCAATGCTTTGACGTAATTTATAAGCCTAATACCATTTGCGGCGCCCGCTTTTGATACGTCTGAATTTGGGTCGTTGTAATCTTCGTTCCACTGAACGCCTGAGTTCATGTGCAACACATTTTTAATGCTAGCGCCGTCATACGCTGAGCCTTTTAATTGCGGTAAGTAGTCTACAACTTGATCATCAACACTAGCGATATAACCCTCTTTGATGGCAGCGCCAATGAGTAAAGAGGAGATTGATTTGGTGACAGAGAATGATATCCAGCGAGTATTTTTATCGTTTCCATCGGTGTAATTTTCGTACACCAACTCGCCGTTTTTTAGCACCACAAGGCCAATTGCACTTTTAAGCTCAATAAAATCCCCTATCGTGTATTCTTTGCCCTCTACCTCGTACGTGATATCACCTAACCCGATATCTTTTAGCACCATAGGTTGCGCATTTTTTGCTTTGCTGACTACTCTGGTAGGCCACATTCTGCCTATGTTTTTAAAGCCAATTGCTCGTTCGTCTTGGGTCCAAAATAAAATCTCGGTACTACGTTCAACTAACTTATGTTGTTTGATAAAAGCGTCGTCTGACGACACCTTGGCGTAAGCGTTGCCAACAAAGATAGCAATGGCGAGCATTGCAATTGCGAGGAAACGAGACCTGTGAATACCTAGTTTAGTCACCTGATTCTGATGCTTCATATTGCTATTTTCCCTGGTCTTGACTGCACGAGTACCTAGCGTTGACTGCGCAAATACCTAGCGTTGACTGCGCAAATAAAGGTGCAGTGTTAATGTAATTACCTATGTTTAAAGCACTGCTAATTTTCACCTCGTAACATATAACATCTTAATAACTACAGCAAATTTCCAAAAAGTTACTTAAGAAAAGCGGCGCTACGTATCGTTTGGCCTACGAGTGGGTAGGTAATGAAATGGTTGTATATGTATTCGCTGTCGGCAAACGAAATAAAACAATATGTATAAAGAGATAGCCATTACAAAATGGTTGAGTTAAAAACGGTCCTATTCGCATCTACACATTATCATTCAACGTTTGCACGCTATATATTCAGAATCTTCACTCTAAAAGAGACCACTATGACATCATCGGAAAATGGGCTTAAAGCCATTGCCACGTTAGAGGCATTTAAAGGACTGCTGTCTCTTTTGGTTGCCGTGGGTATCCATATGTTGGCTGGGCGCAATTTACAACAAGTCGCAGAGTCTATTGTCAGTCATGCGCATTTAAACCCTGGGGGTCATTTACCCAGCATTTTTATTCATGCGGCGAGTACATTTCCTGACAGTAGAATGAGCCTGTTTGCGCTAGGTGCCCTGGCCTATTCACTGATCCGCCTAGTTGAAGCCTATGGCCTGTGGAGAGGACTTGTATGGACCGAGTGGTTTGCCTTGGTCAGTGGCGCGATTTATATTCCTTTTGAAATATACGAAATCCTATTTCATACCAGCATCATAGGAGTTGCCGTGTTTATGCTAAATATCGTTGTGGTTTGGTACATGGCAAGGTTGCTGTTAAACAAAAGAAAAAAGACGCATATTTAACGGAACAAGCCTGACGACAAATATGCTTATCCGCTGAGCAGGAAAATTTGCCTTACTCAGTCTTGCTAAGCCACTTGATTGTTGGCTACTACCAACGGGCTGGGTAATGTATCTGGGTACCTAACAATCGATGCGTAACCTAGGTGATACGTCCCCAAGCAGCGGATCCCCCAAAAAAACTTTTACTATTTTTACCTGACTCCAAAAAGAAAACCCCAGTGATAAGCTGGGGTTTGTTTATTCGCTAAAACCTGTACTTTGACAGGCCTTTAACCTAGCGACCTTATTCGTCTTCTTCCTCTTCGACTAACGTCATAAGTGAGGTATTACCGCCAGATGCAGTGGTGTCGATACTAACGGTTTTTTCCGTTAATAAACGTTGGATCAAGTGGTCATTATACTCAGAGGTGATAACCGGCAATATTGCGCCTGTGCGTTTCGCTAGCATTTGTACCATGTAGCTTGAGCGCTCACTTTTACTGTCGATGACCACACCAGCTAGTGCGTCTTCGGCCAATAGTGCTTCTAGGTGATGCAGTTTAGCCACCTGAAATACGCCTTCAGGGGCACCGGTAGCGATAAACTGTTCACGGAACTCAAGCGCTTCAGCATAGAACAGCTCAGACACCACTGAAATAACTACGTTGCCTGTTGCTAAGGCTGTCACTATGGATAGCGTCCAGTATTCGAACGTCACGTCTTTATCGGCGAAACATACCAAGATCCCTCTTGGCTCCAGATATAGCACATTTGATTCGCCCGTTGGCCCAGGTAATACCTTGGGTTTTTTCAGGCGTTTCTCAATACTGATCAACTGTGAACGAGACGCTGCTAAGGTAGAGTTTAAATCTTCCGCCAGTTCTTCAACTATTTCAACTTTTGCCAACTTAGCCAGTAACTGACGAACAGAAGAAATACGAGTATTTAATTCTGATAAGCGCCACTCGTGCTCAGTCGAGCATGCATTTTTCATAAACTGAACAGCTTGTTGCTTGGCCTCGTCAGTACTTAGCAGGGCTTCATCGGTATTGGGCAACGACTCACTTACCGCTCGCGGAGTCGATTTTTCGAGCATTAAGCGTGGCAAGTAATTAGGGCCACCCGCTTTCGGGCCGGTACCTGAAAGCCCGCGTCCACCAAAGGGCTGAACACCAACGATGGCACCAATCATGTTGCGGTTAACATACACGTTACCAGCACGGGAGAGTTTAACCAGTTCCATGGCACGCATATCAATGCGGGTATGGATCCCCATGGTTAAACCAAACCCCGTGGCGTTAATTTTCTCTACAGTTTGTTCCAACTCATCGGCTTTAAAGCGCACTATGTGCACACAAGGACCAAACACTTCGCGTTTTAGTACTGAGATATCGGCAATTTGATATAACTTGGGCGCGAAAAATGTGCCCTTGTTAGCGGGTACCGAGCATTCATATAATAAAGTGCCATTTTGCTGCATATCGTCCGCATGGGCCTGTAAGTTAGCCAAGGCTTTTTGATCAATAACAGGGCCAATGTCGGTGGCTAAATAAGCGGGATCACCCACGCTTAATTCCTTAAGCGCACCAATTAGCATCTCGGTGACCGTATCGGCTATCTCTTCTTGTAAGAATAATACGCGCAAGGCTGAGCAACGTTGACCTGCACTTTGAAAACCTGAGGCAATCACGTCATCAACCACTTGCTCTGGTAACGCCGTTGAGTCAACAATCATGCAGTTTTGACCGCCTGTTTCGGCAATCAAAGGCACCTGTTCTCCGCCTCTTTGTGCCAAGGTGTTAGCAATAATATTACCGGTAACCGTTGAACCGGTAAACATAACCGCTTTAATGCGCTCATCCGGTAACAACACGTCGCCCACATCAGGACCGTTAGCGATAACAGCCTGCACAACACCCTCTGGTAATCCCACATACTCCATTAATTGTAATGCGCGCAGAGCGATTAGACTGGTTTGCTCAGCGGGTTTAGCAATCACTGTATTACCGGTTACAAGGGCTGCCGCCACTTGGCCTAAAAAGATAGCCAAGGGGAAGTTCCACGGGCTAATACACAGCACGACGCCACGGGGGGCAAGTCTGTCATCTTGGGCAAGTATTTCAGCTCGGGCGGCGTAATAACGACAAAAATCGACCGCCTCTCGCACTTCGTCCACGCCGTCTTTGGTCACCTTGCCTGCTTCTTTAATACACAGGGCAATAAGCTCGTCCATGTGGCGCTCAAGAATATCCGCGGTGCGGCGCAGCAAATCGGCTCGTTCCGGCATAGGCGTTTGCGACCAGCTGGCAAAGGCATTGTGCGCTGTGGTTAATTTATCTGCCATTTGTTGTTGACTATCAAAGTGATGAAAGCCAATGATTTCATCCACATTGGCAGGGTTACGCACAGCATGCGCACCTTCAGGCACTTGCGCTTCGCTCAATAAATTTTCGTCAAACCAACGATCAACCGACGCTTTAAGCGGGGTGATCTGATTGATATCAGTGACATCAATCCCTTTTGAGTTATCCCGCTCTTTACCAAACAAGGCTATGGGCTTCTGGATTTGATCGTTGTATTTGAATTTTAAGCGTTGGGTTTTCTCAACAGGATCTTCAAGTAACGACTCTACCGGTCTAGATTCATCGACAATGGCGTTCACAAACGAAGAGTTGGCGCCATTTTCAAGCAAGCGACGCACTAAATAAGCTAATAAGTCTTCATGCTCGCCCACAGGAGCATAAATTCGACACTGAATATTTTCTACTGTCACTATCTGATCATAAAGACTGTCGCCCATACCGTGTAGACACTGAAACTCAAAACCTTCTTTATCATCACCGGCTAATTCAATTATGACAGCGGCTGTGTATGCATTATGGGTAGCAAATTGTGGATAAATCGTATCGCGATAATCCAGTAATCGGTTGGCACAAGCGTGATAAGACACATCGGTCGATGACTTACGGGTGAAGACCGGGAAGTGTTCTAAGCCGTCTTTTTGAGCATTTTTTATTTCGGTATCCCAGTATGCGCCTTTAACCAATCGAACCATCATTTTGCGGCCGACTTTTTCGGTCAACTCTCGCAACCAGTCGATAACATATAAGGCACGTTTTTGATAAGACTGCACCGCTAGACCAAAACCGTTCCAATCTTTTAAGTCGGGATCGCTAAATACTTGCTCAATTACGTCCAGTGAGATATCCAGGCGTTCTGATTCTTCTGCATCCACGGTTAGACCAATATCGTACTTTTTAGCCAGCAAACACAATTGCTTCAACTTAGGCGGGATCTCTGCCATAACCCGTTCTCTATGGGTAAATTCATAGCGTGGGTGAATGGCCGATAATTTAACGGAAATTCCTGGACTTTTTCTCGGGCCTTTGCCTTTTGCTGCGTGACCAATGACTTCGATCGCTTGGGCATAAGCGTTAAAATATTCGTCGGCATCTTTTTGCGTTCTGGCACCTTCACCAAGCATGTCGTAAGAGTACACATAACCTTTACGCTCTTTTTCTTCGGCTCGGCGCACGGCATCTTCGATGGTTTCGCCCATCACAAATTGCTGCCCCATCACCTTCATGGCTATGTTCATGGCTTTACGAATAACAGGCTCGCCAACTTTACCTAGGGTCTTTTTCAGAAAACCGAATTTGTTCTGTTGATTGGCATAATTAACTAAACCACCGGTGAGCAATAAACCCCAAGATGACGCGTTAACAAATAATGAATCACTGTTGCCTAGATGTGAGCTCCACTGGCCTTTGGATAACTTATCGCTGATCAGCTTATCTTGAGTATGCTTGTCCGGCACCCGCAACAATGCTTCCGCGAGGCACATTAGCACCACGCCCTCAGCAGAAGACAAAGAATATTCGTTGAGCAATGCCTCAACCACTCCGGTACCTTCTTGATCATTTCGAATTTGCAGTACCATTTTACGTGCGCGTTCCCACGCACGGCTGCGAGCGCGCATATTAACTTCTGCGTCAGGCAGAATATGATCGACGGCGAGATTCTCATCGATGCGATAAAAATCACGAATTTTTTGACGTATGGGTGATTCAGTGACTAGGGTACCGTCGAACAACATATGCAACTCCAAATAAGCTGGAAAATTAAACGTAAGGCGTGCACTTTTTCAAGCCCACTCAATATTTCGCGGAGTATATAGATAGCCACTAGTGGGAACAACGTTTGTGACACGTAAATTCCCGAAAAATAAGTAAACAGATGTATGCGCTTTTGCAAGCGCAATTAGTGAGCAAAATAGTGGGTGATTTGTAACAAATAGGCAGGTAATGCTAACACGCTGCAAAGTGAACCCATGGCGCTTCACTGGAATAGTAATAAGCTTTAAATACCGCTTAGTATGCAGCGGCAGATTCAATGGCCCAGCGTAGCCATTTTTTAGTCAGGAAAACTGATTTTCCCCATGGTGATATTCGGGATCCCTTGGGTAATATTACCAAAAGTTTGCTGGCCACCTACCAAACATTCATTGGCCAAAATCGCAAACAACACGGCTTCTTTCGCATCTGGGTTGATACCCAACTTACTGGTATCTTCAATGATAGAAACTCTCGGACACAAACTAAGAATGTGCTCCATCAATAGTGGATTATGAATACCACCGCCGCTGGCGTACACGCTAAAGTCAGCTAAATTACCAGCGCAGTCGTTGATTGCCTGTGCAATCACGTGCGCCGAAAAGAAATTAAGGGTTGCCATCACATCTTGAGGCGCTAGCGCTTGTGTATTGGTACGTTGTTGTGCATCCATTAAATAGCGCAAATTAAACACTTCTGGCCCCGTGGTTTTAGGGAAATCCAGGGTAAAGAATTCATGCTGCTTTAGCGCCTCTAATAACCCGGTATGTATTTCCCCCTGACGTGCGATAGCACTATCTTTATCATAATGCAGTGGTGCAAAGTGTTTTTGCACGTAAGCATCCATTATGGTGTTCCCCGGACCAATATCAGAACTAAATACCGCACTTGAGTCAGCCGTGAGGGGCAAATAGGTTAAATTCGCTATGCCGCCCATGTTTAGCAAAATACGATTTTCTTGGCGACTGGTAAAAAACAAATAATCTCCATATACCGCTAAAGGCGCGCCCTCTCCTCCTGCAGCGATATGTTTTTGCCGAAAATCAGCCACCGTTAGGATCCCCGTCGTCACCGCTAGGTGATCAGCATCACCTATTTGTAAGGTTCCGTTGCCAAATTCACTTTGACCATGCTGACGCAAAGGACAGTGATATATGGTTTGCCCATGGCTGGCGATTGCGTCGATATCTGACGCGTCTACGCCCCATTTTGCCAAACATTGATTGATCATCTGGCCGTGTAATACTCCGATCCAAGGGTTCAATAAGGTCACCTGTTGCAAATCGACTTGGCGCTGAGCAAAAACACTTTTTATTTTCTGTTTGTAGTTATCGTCGTAATCCACAGTGCAAAACTCTAATAACGCAATTTGCGTATCAGTACCTTGACCTTCGATTCGGCACAACGCCACGTCTAATCCATCTAAAGACGTGCCGCTCATTAAACCGATAATAACGCGCGAGCGTTTTTTAGCGCTGCGGTAAAGTTGCTCTATATGCGTGTTCATTATTAGTTTTGACCTGATTTCACTTATCAATGAGAATAATTTATCAATAAATACACTATTTACAAGAAACTTTTATTGCAATTTGAATTTTACTGGACTGATAATGACCCTGCTGTACAAATAAAAATCATCAATGGCACATTTTTTCAACGGATATTGACAACGGGATAGAAGACACATGAAATATCGAACTAATTCTACCAAGCTGCAACGACTCGCTTTAACGCCTGTCACCCTAGCAGTTACTGCGGCCCTTTTCAGTTCTGCCCCTATGGCCCAAGAACAAAATCAGAAGCAAGATAAAACCGAAGTGATTTCTATCACAGGTTCGAGAATTCAACGCACAGAGCTAGTATCCAGTAGCGCCGTTGCCAGTGTTGATGAAGTGCAGATTAAATTAGACCGCGCCGTCAACGTCGAAGATATTACCAGCAAATTACCCCAAGCGGCAGCGGGAGCAAACAGTACCGGTTCTACCGTGGGTGACTCATTTGGTTCTTCCACTATTGACCTGCGCGGTTTAGGTCAAAACCGTACGCTGGTGTTAATTGATGGCACACGTGCTGTGCCTTTCAGTTTCCGTAACTCAGTGGACGTTAACATGATCCCGACCGGTTTGATTAAACGTGTTGACGTACTTACAGGTGGCGCAGCGGCCATTTATGGCGCCGATGCGGTATCTGGCGTAGTTAACTTCATCTTAAACGACGACTTTAATGGAGCTGAGTTTTCTAGCAGTTATGAAACCGCTGACGGTGGCAACGAAAAAATTAATCTCGAAGGCATTTTTGGTGGCGATATTGCGGACGGCGCAGGCCATATCACAGGCTACCTAGGTTATTCTGAACGCAAAGAGTTATTGGCTGGCGAACGTGATTACGCCATGAAAAACCCAAATTCAATCATCAACACAGGTGGTTATTATACCGACGTTGCCACAGGCAATACATTTGCTATTAATGCTGCAGGGAGTGTGGTGGATGAACGTCAAACGACTAGCTCTACGGCTGATCTTTACCTGACGCAACCCATGAAACGTTTGTCTACCGGTTTGCTGTTTGATTTTGATTTAACCGAAAACGCGACTGCCTATGGCCGTGCTATGTACTCTAAAGTGACAGTACAAGGCGCAGGTGCAAGTGGACAAGCGCCTATTTCCGTTAATCAACAGGTCACTCTGACCGCAGATAACGCTTTTTTAAGCGATGAAATTCGCAATAACTTAACCTTCGATGGCAATGCGCAGGTTAATGTAGAAAGAAACCTAGGACTTGGTGTGCAGCACACTGAGGCAGTTCGTGATTCTATTCAACTGCAAATGGGCGTGAAAGGTGATATTAATGACTATTTGCGTTATGACGTTTATGGTCAATACGGTAGAACCGATGAAACAGCGACCATTTATAACAATGGGTATAAAGTTGATGGCTTAGGTAACAACCGCTTCGCCGCGCTGGCCAACACGGTAGATATATTTGACCCTAATCTCGATTTAACCAGCTTCAGTGATCCCTTGATTTACACTACTCGAGAACGTACCCAAAATGTGTTAGCCGCCACGTTATCAGGTGATTCGTCAGCGATTTTCGAACTACCAGATGGCCCCATTGATTTTGCTATTGGTTATGAATACCGTAAAGAAACCGGTAAACAAACCCCAGGCGATGCCTTCAGAAATGGCACCAGTTTTGCGTCAGTCAGCGCATTTGATATGGATGCAGGCTTTGATAGTGAAGAGTTCTATGCTGAAGTGCTGGTTCCTGTTATTTCAGACGTCGCTTTTGCCAAGGAAATCAGTATCGAAGGTGCCTACCGCATTTCAGATTATTCGAACACGGAAGCAGAGGATACTTATAAAATTGGTCTTAACTGGGCCATTAACGATGATATTCGATTCCGTGCGAACAAGTTAACGGCGTTTAGAGCCCCTAACCTAGGCGAATTTGCTAGCCCAATCAGCGGATTATCACTCGCTTTATTTGATCAAACGAGTGACCAATTTGTGGCACGATTTGCTGGACGCTATAACGGCGATCCATGTTTATTAGGCACAGGCGATGCAGCCCAATGTGAACGTTATGGTGCGCCAGCGATTGGCACCGCATACGATTCTAGCACCGCCGAATATACTTATGGTGGCAACCCAGACATCAAACCTGAGCAAGCTGAATCTGAGACGGTCGGCGTGGTTTACACGCCTGAATACATCAAAGGTTTTGATGTATCAATCGATTATTACCAC
The DNA here is from genome assembly GCF_000315055.1 of Paraglaciecola polaris LMG 21857. Classification (GTDB taxonomy): domain Bacteria; phylum Pseudomonadota; class Gammaproteobacteria; order Enterobacterales; family Alteromonadaceae; genus Paraglaciecola; species Paraglaciecola polaris. Next base: position 54,392 of record NZ_BAER01000047.1, read on the forward strand.
ATTGATATCTCTGATGCGGTGAGCCAAATTCAGCCGGGAGCAGCCTTGCAAAGCTGTTATATCGATAACCCTGACGCAAGCAACCCATTATGTGGCGCGGTATTACGTGACCCAACCACAGGATTTATCACCACCGCCATCGTTAACGACTTTAACTTAGCCTCAATAGAGCAAAGCGGTATTGATATCGCCACCAACTACATTATGGATGCTCCCGATACCATCGGCGGTACATTTAAGTTTAGCTATCAGGGTAATCTGGTCACCAAACAAACTCGTCAAAACAATGCCACTGTGGCCGCGGTTGATTGTAAAGGTACTTATGGCAGTGCCTGTTCCGGAGATTTTGCCAGTGTGTTACAAGCAGATTACAAGCACAGAGCAACCCTTGATTGGAATCTAGATACAATGAACTTTCAACTAGGCTGGCGACGCATTGGCGATGTAGATTATGCATCTGATCGCTCCACCGGTATCTCTGCCCAAGACTATTTTGATTTTGCCGCTTCTTGGCAGGCAACTGAGCAAGTGGTGTTAAACTTCGGTATCGACAATTTATTTGATAAACAACCGCCAATTCCTGAAGTGGGTGCGAACCATTTCAATACTGTCAGTGATTACGATGTCATAGGCAGAACGGTAGGTTTAGCAATTAGATACTCGCCGAGTTTTTAACTTTTTATTAAAACTAAGCGTTTGTTAAACAAGCCCTGTAAATGCAGGGCTTGTTTATGCCTTAACCTAATATACGCACACTGTGATAAACCAAAAATCTGGCCACAAGTAAGCGTTGCCTCGGCATGCTCAACCGGCACCTCGAATACGATTGCTTACCCAATGCAAGCATACTATCTTCAACAAACGCGAGAATTAACTTCAGTAGTAGCCGCTGTCATCAGTTTATGGATAGGGCATTTTTCAGCAATTTCACTCAGCCGTTGGCGCTGTTCGGTGGTTAGTTCACCGTTAAGGTTTACACTAACATTCAATACATAAATCCCTTTGCTTTCAGCGCTCGTGTTGCGATCTATGTTCAGGTCGACACTGACCAGCGGGATTTGTTTGCGTTTGGTATACATCAGTAAGGTAATCGCCTTACAAGCTGCCAAGGACGCATCATAAAGATCATGGGGATCGGGTGCTGAATCCTCACCTCCCAACATCCCGGCAACATCAGAAAATAGTGTGTGTTGATGAACACAAATCGTTTGACGAAAGGTGCCGGCATCACTTTTTTGTAAGTGAATAGTCATAAATTACCCTAACTAAAGTTATGCTATTTTCGTTCGCTCAATATTTATTTCGGTAAAGGGATAAACTCGTGTTCATCACCCACGACTTTGGGAAATCGCCCTGCTAACCAATCTTGCTTAGCTTGCTCAACTCGTTCTTTACGGCTCGAAATGAAATTCCATTCTATATACCGCTTAGCCATTTTTTCGCCGCCAATCAAAGCAATTCGGCACTCTGTTGTCGCTTCTATCATCACGCCCTCCGCTGCGGACAGAACCACCATGGCGAATTCAGGAATGACGGTATCTTTGATTTTCAAACTACCTTTGGCTACATAAATGGCCCGCTCTTCACAATTAGGTAATGCTAAGATTTGCCCCGCTTGCATATGGGCTTCAACGTACAAGGTTTCAGCATAGGTCAGCACGGGTGACGTGAGGCCGTAAGCCGATCCCATCAACACCCGAAGTGACACACCTTCGATGGTCGTCCCGGGAATAATCGTTGATGAATAATGATAAAAAGCCGGATCGATCTCTTCATCTTTTTCTGGCAAGGCTAACCAGAGTTGCAAACCATGTAGCGTATGCTCAACGTTTTTCACTTCAGGGCGTTCACGTTCTGAATGGGTAATGCCCTTGCCTGCCACCATTAAGTTAATATCGCCAGGGGTGATAGTGGCATAACTGCCTAATGAATCACGATGCAGAATTTCACCTTCAAAAAGGTAAGTGACAGTCGCCAAATTGATATGGGGATGAGGGCGCACATTAATGCCCGAACCAGCGGGAAAGTTAGCTGGCCCCATATGGTCAAAGAATATCCAGGGACCTACGGTTTTGCGCTCTTTGGTTGGCAAGGTACGGCGAACCGAAAACTCCCCCAAATCTTTGGCTCTGGGTTGTATGATGATATCGATGGCGTCGCAGCCCTTATCAATATTGCATTCAAGCTCAAGGTCTTTCGATTCAATACTCATGCTTTTTCCTATTTTTCATCATTGCACACTGCCAGTAAAATCGCTGTCAGTGTTCGACAAACCCCAGCGGTCAGCACAATGACTGACTAATTATTGTGAAGTTTAAAGTAATTATCTGCTACAAAATACGTCAGTCGCTTCTCTACACTGTTACCATTAAACAAGTCATTAAATAGTGCTCGCAATGAGGCGTTTTTAGTCACGGCGCTGCCTTTGTAATAGCTGTGCTTGCAACCTACACCATCGACCTCTGTGACATCTATATACACTGCACGTTCACTATCGAGACTTTTCAAATAGTGGCCAAGGCGCGCTCTTTGCTCTTTGCCTGGTTTAACACGTGATGCTTTTAAGGCTGCATCGTCTTCGTTAATCACCACATGAATGCGGTTTCTTACATCGATGCAGTCTAACCAATTAGCGTGGTTTTTGTTGTTGCTATCAGCCGCGACTAAATTAATATTATCGAAAACTAAATCAGAGGTAGCGTTATCGCTCGTCATAAGCGAATGCTTGAGCAGGTAGTTTCCCATGCTATGACATAACAAATTAATTTTGACCTTACAGTCTTCGCCGACTAATTCGCTATAAAGCGATGCTGCCGCCATCGGATTATTTTTACCTGCGTACTTTTTATCGACAATGGCTTTAATTCTATTTACGCAGGATTCAGACAATAAGGTATGAAAGAAATGAATTTTTGCTACAAAACGATTGAAAGCACCAGATGAGGCTCTAGCATCCGCCTTGTCACTCAAATAAGACGCGGTGCCTGACACCGCCCCTCCGCCATTTGCAGGCCAAGTAAACGGAATAACAATAAGGTTATATAGTTCTTCTAATTCCGCAGCTGCGGTTAATACATCATCAAGGTCGTTGTTGTATCCATGCACAAAAAACAAAATCGCTTTATTCTCTTCTTTTGCCCGGGTAAATACTTTGCAAGCAACGTCTAACGAACCATGCCATGGTTGGCGAGTATCTAAACTGAGATGATAGTCTTTAACTAATTTTTTTGTTTGTGTGGGGGTCAGTTCGTCTTTTACTAAGGAAACCTTCCATTTTCCTTCTTCTTTATTGACCTCAACGACTCTGAGTTCGTTAGGTCCTTTGGGATTAGGTGTGTCGCCAAACACGTTAATTGTACTGCCATTTGAAACAACTCTATTGGTCACTAAATACATAAACAACTCCTTCTGCTTTACGCACACAAGCTGTGTGTTTTTTAAGCATATTAAGTTTTTCTGATTAAGCGAGGGATAACGATCAGAAAATTTAGCGAACAGCCTTATTGCTATTACCCTGTTGCAAACGAAAAACACAATGCGTTAAATTATTGCTGGATACGACGGCAAGGCGATAAACATGTTTTTATTAAGGGGAAATTGTCAGCAAGGGCGCTGGGGAGCGCCCTATCGTTAACGTGTGACAGGAAGATGTCAAAGGCCGTTATGGTACTGAATGTTGGTAGACGCAGGAACCATAGTATTCAGAGTATGCTTAACCACTGAGCCCAATTCATTTTCAGCGCTCGCATTGCTGCTCAGTAGTTGTTCAAATTGAGCAATGAGTTGGACTTTGTCTGGGCTTTCTTTATCCCCGGCACCAATATTGGTTAAATCAATCATGAAGTCATCAAACAAGTCTGCCAGATCATCGATAATCTCAGTGTTTAAGAATTGATCTTGATTATAGATACTTGGGTAGCCTGCTTTTTGTTTATCGATTGCGAATGAATCCCCTTTTAAATTAGTAATACTAGTGGATTTATCACACGAGAGCATACAGCCGTTGTCTATACGGGGCTTGTCACAGCCAACGCTTTGCTGGAAGAAACACTGTCTGCTCGCCATTAATAAAATAGGGTGATAAATGCTATACAGCATTTTAAAATTTTTCGGCCGAGCAATGCTTCTTATCTGCTGTTTGTTGATCTCATTGGAGATAAAAGCCCCACTGCAATTGAGCCCTTCTTGCATCGCAAGCAACGCATAGGTATTGGTGGTATTCAAAAACGGGCCAGCAATCCATTTTATACCTAATTCATAGGCGCGATGGGCAATTCCACTGTTGTTAGTGACAATCAGTTCAGGCTTAACTTGTTGTAAAATATTAAGTGCCACGTCGAAATCTTTACCAATTAATACCGACGGAAACCAGGGGATCAAGCGCGGGTTATCTTGCAAAAAAGTCACATATTTAGTACAACCGCGCTTATAAGCATCTGGTAACTTAAAGTAGATATCAGCATCGGTTACTTGGGCTAATTCAACATCAGCTTGCTCACAAATTAACAACGATAAGTTTGCGCGCATTTGCTTGTTTATTGGCGGTAATTTGGCATGTGATTCTAATTTGGGTAAAAGTACTTCAGGCAACACTTGCTGAATGTTGCTTAACAAGCAAAGCACTTCATTTTTTAGCACGGTCAGGACTTTAAATGAAATACTGACGTTATCAGCTAAGCACTCTGTGTCCAGCGACGTTAAATTAAATCCAGCGTTATGTAAGCTTTTGAAACGCTTATCGATATCGGCCTGTGCTAACGGAGCTTTGCTTGTTTGTGTGAGCATCTCATCTGATTGAACAACAAATGTATTCTCACCCGCGCCGGTAACAGACATTAATGACTCGGCTTCTACGGTCGAAACCGTGATTGTTAAAGGCTGCCCTGCTGAGCCGGAAAAAACTAATTTAAGTGACGGTTTAGCAATACTTAAATGTGTGATTTTTTCAAAGACTGACGTCGAAATTTGCTCTTTTTGTTGATGTAAGTTCTGTTCAACGCGATGAATCTGCACAACTGAAATAGCATTACTGGCTTCAATGGCGTGATTTTTAGAATTATCTCGCGGGTTTTCGATAAACATGGACTGATTTAAGTCACCGCGCAAAAAGGCGTTTGAAAAATCGCGATTGAACACTTTATATAAGCGTTCACCGTCTTGGGTTAACTCGCCTGTTGCAACAAAGCCGTCGATTTGCTTTCGAAAACTGTCAACCACAGTATGAACATAACTTGCACCTTTAATTCGCCCTTCAATCTTAAAGGAGTGCACACCCGCTTCTATCAGTGCTGGCAGGTCAAAAAAGGCCGAATTATCTTTTATGTTTAATGGGAAATTATTACCTGAAGGCGTGGTTTCGTACTCTTCACGACACGCTTGACTACAACGACCACGATTACCTGAGTTACCTACACTGGCAGAGGTTGAATAACATAAACCTGAAAATGCCACACACAGCGAGCCATGCACAAATACTTCCGTTAATACCTCATGTTTATGACCCGCACTAGCCATGACGGCTATTTCAGACAAGCTTAACTCTCGGGATAAATTAACCCGAGAAACGCCCAGTTGTTTGAGGAAAGGGATCTGCCCCACGTTGTGAGTGGTTAACTGAGTTGACGCGTGAATATCGAGTGTAGGAAAGTACTTTTTCAGAATGTACAACAAGCCAATATCTTGCACAATCACGCCATCTAGTGGCGTATTACTCAGTTTACTAAGTAGCTTGGCGAGTGATTTGAATTCGCGCTCTAATATTACAATATTCAGCGTTAAAAATATTTGGCATTGGTACTGATGCGCTAAACGAATGACGCCAACAAGCTCCTCATAGGAGATGTTTGACGCGCGGTTACGGGCATTGAAGGTATCTAAACCACAATATACCGCGTCAGCGCCTGCTATAATTGCCGCTTTAATTGCGTCAACATCACCGCCAGGTGCCAATAATTCAATTTTAGGATTCATTTATTCAACTTATTGCTAATGACATAATCTGTTAACGAGGGAGATTATTTGAGCGGGGGATTTTACCCGTATAATCGCTGAGTGAATACCGATAAAATAACTAACGACCAGATGATAGCCTCAAGTATGTCCTATTGTGTATTCACAGCACTTAATGGGACTTATAATCGAGGTATTATCGGCATTATGTGCCCGCACTCTGGTAACGATCAGCCATGTAATAAACCTAACCCGCAAATACAGCTCGAGGCAAACGTCATGACATTACCGGTTTTATACTCGCTACGAAATTGCCCTTACGCTATGAGAGCGCGACTCGCCATCTATAAATCCAAACAGCCGGTGGCATTAAGGGACATAGTACTCAAAAACAAACCCCCAGAGATGCTGGCGGCATCACCTAAGGCGACGGTGCCGGTCTTAGTATTAACTTCAGCAAACGTGCTTGATGAAAGTTTACACATCATGCTCTGGGCTCTAGGTGAAAGTGATCCCCATGGGTTACTTCGTCCTGAAATAGTGAGTTATACGGAACAATCGAACGGTAATAATGCAACGGGTACTTTAGCTGACGCTCTGGAATTAATTCATCAATTCGATCACGAATTTAAAACGTGCTTGGAGGCGTATAAGTGTGCCAAGCGTTATCATGAAAATAACCTGCAAGATTGTCGACAAGCCTGCGAGGTGCATATTCAAGACTTGGAACAGCGCCTTTGCAAGCATAAATATGTAATAGATGACACTGAGAGTATCGCGGATATTGCGCTTTTGCCGTTTATTAGGCAATTCGCCAAAATTGAGCGCCAGTGGTATTTGCAATCGCCTTATCCTCACATAAAGTTCTGGCTTGATAGCTATTTACAAAGCCCTATGTTTACCAAAGTGATGGCAAAATATCCTTTATGGTCACCGGACCAGCCAATTATCGAATTTGGTGACCATAAGATGTGATAGGTCTTCACCTTGGTCCCCTTTACCTTATATTCCGCCTATAGGACGTTTAACCATGCAATACATACACAACGTATTGGCTGTTCTTCGCGCGGTTAACCTTGATTTTTAGTATCCATAGGCTCTTTATTTAATTTAACTTTGCCAAGGAATATTCAAAATAGTCCCGAGCCCCAACATATTTAGGCATAAGAACACGTCCTTAAATCAGCGTTTAGCTTTAAAAAAGCCTTCCGACTGCCGAGTTTTAGTCTTTTGTACAACTAAATGATAGATAATGAGGTTAGTTGTATTGTTATTGCTCGAATGTGTGTAAGATACATCGCATAAGTTTTTGGGTATCCGGATTGGTGAGTTCGGGTATTAAATAAACAAAATTTCACCTAATAAAATGAGTAAATATAATGAGTAAAGGTACAGTTAAGTGGTTCAACGCAGATAAAGGTTTCGGCTTTATTACTCCTGAAGATGGCGGAAAGGATCTTTTCGTTCACCATTCAGAAATTCAAGCTGGCGGACAGTTTGCATCTTTAAATGACGGCCAAGCGGTTGAATTTGAAGTTGGCCAAGGCCAAAAAGGTCCTTGCGCAAATAAAGTTGTTGCAATCTAATCTGATTTTCAAACTGCTGTAATGGCAATTTGAATCAATAGCGTCTGTGAACTTGGTTTACACCGCTAACTAGATTAAATAGAAGGTGCTGGTTTGGTTATACCATTTACGTCATGTAAAGGTGTAGTTACCACAGCACCTTTTTTGTTACCTAAAATAAAGTCACTAAGTCCTTTGTGCCCCTTTTAATTTTTTCGATTATCCCTTGTATCAATAACTTCTTCACTAAAGTAAAGATATACAAATTTCCCTTGCGATAAACGTTAATCTAGTCTGAGCTCGGTATTGCTTGAGAAACGTCTTGCTTGCTCGGTGATGGGATCGGTAAACGCCAATTGCTGAGCCAATAACTGCAGAGGTTTAGTGAAATCATCTGGCTGACTTGGCTGCAAATTTGGATAATAACTATCGTTTAATAATGGCCAACCAAGGCTTTGCATATGCAGTCGCAGTTGATGTGTCTTACCCGTAACCGGATTGAGTTCGAATAACGCTTTATCACCAGCGCGCTTCACGCAACGAATACGAGAATGACTATTCGCCGCTCCTTCCACTATTCTCATCAAAAATCGGGGTTCGCTTTTCTCCAAACGATTTTTGATTTCCCATTGCTGATTTTCCGCCGGTTCCTTGTCATTCGTGCTGGCGATGGCTTGATAGGTTTTATCAATTTGATGCGCTTCAAATAGACGATGGTATTGCTGACGTGTTTTGGGGTTAACTGAAAATAACACTAAGCCAGCAGTGGCTTTATCAATACGGTGCACGGCTTGTAAGTGTTGATTGCCGCATTTATGCCGTAAACGGTTTTGCAGGCACTCTTCAACGTATCCACCGCCGGGCATGACAGGTAAAAAATGCGGCTTGTAAGCCACTAAAATCAGTTCATCCTGAAAAATTATATTTTCAGCAAAAGGAATAACAGGCTCGCGCTCTACCTCCCGGTAATAATAAACCCGTTGCTGGGCAGTAAATGCCGTTTGTGCATGAATTAACCCTCCATCGTGCCAATGCACTTTGCCATCGGCCATACGTTGTTGCCAAACTTGGGCTGAGATAGCGGGAAATTTGAGGATAAGAAACTCTAAAACCGTCGAAACACCGGGATTGTGCTGGGGCAAGCTGAGTTTGGACGGGGTGCGGGCAATGGCCATAATTACACTCTTTGTTGACCCCATAAGGATCGTTTGGGTCTACATTGACGCCGGGAGTATATAACGTTTTACCGAAGCCCGTGGGGGTAGAATATCATCAATATCATTTAGCATGCTTATGACCTTCGCCACAGAGCAAGCATAACGGGCAAAAGAGCAATTCGCTATTGCGCATCAAAACCGGCATAACCCTCGACCAAAAAATCGATAAGCGCCCTCACCCCAGGTAATAATCCTCTTCTAGACGGAAAGACTAAATGAATAATGTCTGGCGAAGCGTGCCAATCATCAAGAAGTTTCATTAAACTGCCATTTTCTATTTGCTCTGTCACCATCAAGGTCGGTAACTGCACCACCCCTACCCCAGCCAATGCAGAGTTACGTAATGCCACCATGTCGGTTGTCACTAAGCGTGGTTGGTAAGACACCTTAACAAGCTGCTGTTGCGGTGAGGACCAAGTCCACATAAAGTTATCTTGAGGTTGGCCGACGCCTAGGCTAGGCCAGTTGGCCAGTTCAGTTAAACTGGTGGGCGTTCCTTGCTTTGCAATTAACTCAGGGCTGGCAACAAGACACACACTTTGCTCAGATAACACCCGTAAAATAAGTTCACTATTTTCAATGGGCGGTGGGCGAACTCTAATGGCGACATCTATCCCTTCAGCAATCAGGTCTACCTTGCGGTTCGACGCTTCTAATTGAATATTTATCTGCGGAAATAGCGACATGAACTGAGCTAACATTGTACCAATGTGGGCGTGCAATAAGGCTGTTGGACAAGTTAAGCGGATGCTCCCTCGCGGTTCTGATTGCAATGAGTCAATTGCTTCTTGAGCAGATTCAGCTTCCACTAACATGGCTTTACAGTGCTCAAAATAAGTATGCCCCACTTCTGTTAAATGAAAGCTGCGCGTTGAGCGGTAAATCAACTTGGTATCGAGTCGTACTTCTAGCGCAGCTATGCGGCGACTCAATTTAGATTTTGCGAGCCCAAGCGCTCGACTGGCGGCTGAGAATCCGCCGTACTCTACCGCCTTTACAAAATAATACAGATCATTCAGGTTTTGCACAGCTATTGTTCCATATATGCAACAGTGATATTCATTTTAGCAGTCTAGCGGATGACTGTACTAGGAGTATGCTAAATAAAACACATTAAGCGGAGTTAATCATGAAATCAATTACAGCGCTAATTAACGCCCCATCGGCCCACTGGGTAGGCAATGGCTTTCCCGTTAAGTCACTGTTCTCCTATGACAATCAAGCAGCTCAAATGAGTCCATTTCTACTGCTTGATTATGCAGGTCCGATGCATTTCCCTGGTGATGGGGTTAAACGAGGCGTGGGAGTACACCCTCATCGCGGGTTCGAGACAGTGACAATTGTTTATAAAGGAGAAGTTGAGCACAAAGATTCCACTGGAAAAGGCGGCGTAATTGGACCAGGGGATGTTCAGTGGATGACCGCAGGAGCTGGAATTTTGCACGAGGAATTTCATTCTCAAAGGTTTAGTCAATCTGGTGGCGAGTTACAAATGGTTCAGTTATGGGTGAATCTTCCCAAGGTAGCCAAAATGGCTCCACCGGGTTACCAAGGGATCGTTAAAGACGCGATCCCAAACGTATCATTGCCCAAAAATGCCGGCAGTATTCGCATCATTGCGGGAGAATTCGATGAACACCTTGGACCAGCGACAACCCATAGTCCAATGAACGTTTGGGATATGCGTTTAAATGCTGGCAGTGAATCCAACTTTACCCTATCACAAGGCTGGGGCGCTGCCGTAGTCGTGCTGGAAGGGGCGGTATCGGTCAATGGTTCTGAGCCTGCTACAGAAACCAATATGGTCGTGCTTAGTCGGCAACAAACAGGCATCACATTGCGCACTGAACAGTCGAGCTTGGTGCTATTGCTTAGCGGCGACCCCATCAATGAACCTGTTGTTGGTCATGGGCCATTTGTAATGAATACCAAGGCGGAAATTGTACAAGCATTCAATGACCTAAAAGAAGGCCAGTTTGGTCGTCTGTAAATTAAGGTGACGCATGAGCGCCACTTTATAACGCGAGCAACATAAACAGCGTCGCTGACAATGTCCATCAAAGACATTATGAGAGCTTTCGCAACATAAATTATGCTTGTTTTGCTGCTGTGGCTAACTAAGCTAATGCCATCAATAGTCTACAAAACACACATTCTGCCCCGACGCACCTACCGTATAAGTCTTGTGGCGAAAATCCAGAAACGAACAAAATCACTATTTAAATGTTTAAAATCTGTTAGTTGCTGATATCAGGTGTCGGGTTTAGACTGGTGTCATAGCGTTTGACGACTTAATGCTCAATTAAGCTTGAGACGGGTTTCATATTCTTACTAAGAACCACTGTTCAGATACGTATAATAACGCTCGCCCACATTATTCCCCTTTCGATAATTGCGGCGCTATGGAGTATTTATTTTGTTTTCGAAGGTATTGAATAAAAGTCTCTCGATTCGAGCTCGTTACATGCTAGCGCTTGCTTTGATCGCGGCGACGGTTTCCGGATCAGCGTTAATCCTCAAATATACTATCAAGATGCAAGTCAATGATGCATACGTGATTAACGTCGCGGGTCAGCAGCGCATGTTATCTCAGCGTATTGCCCTATTTGTTGCCAGGCTGGCTGTTTGTACCTCAGATAACAATTCCGAAGCGCAACTACAAAGATCGCTTCGCGACGCGATGACACAATTTGACACAAACCGGATTTACCTAAAAAGTTTGCCGAACCTCCCCCAAAATGTAAGTAAACTTTATTTTGGCGATATTGCCCTTGATGTTAGGGGTGAAAGTTATATCGCCGCAGCGGCGCAATTTATCGGTAGTGATGATATTTGTTCTCAGGCCCAGAGCCGCTTTAATAAATCAAATAGCGATGATTTATTAATAGGGCTTGACCAAGTAGTTCAAGGGTTTGAGCAAGCGGCTCGGGAGCGTGTACAGCGGGTCGAAAACATCGAAATGTTCTTATGGCTTTTTACCTTAGCGCTTCTAGTCTTAGAAGCACTTTTTATTTTCCGTCCCATGAATATAAAAATAAAACAGACATTATCGTCTTTAAGCACTGCGGTAAAAAAAGCTAAAAACGCCGAACAACAAGCCATTGAAGCGAGTAAAGCGAAATCTGAATTTCTTGCTAGCATGAGTCATGAACTGCGCACGCCAATGAACGGTTTATTCGGCATGATGGAATTGGCAATCGATAATCCGCATAAAAGCGGTGAATATCTAAAAAAAGCTAAAAGCGCTGGCAAGCAATTATTGGTGCTAATAAATGATGTGTTAGATTTATCAAAAATAGAGGCAGGTAAATTACGTATTGAGCATACCTCATTAGATTTACTGCAACTGCTGGATGATGTTACCTCTGTGCAATCAGCTAATTGTCGCTTAAAAAACCTAGTATTCAATTATCAGAAAAGTACCACTTTACCTTCACACATATTTGGCGATCCCACACGCATTGCGCAAATCATGCATAATTTACTGAGCAACGCGATTAAGTTTACCCATGAAGGCTCGGTAAACTTAGAAGTAGCAGTGTACGTAAAAGACAAGCATTTCTGGCTAACCATAACCGTACGAGACACGGGAATTGGGATCCCTGTAGACAAAATTGATGCCATTTTTAACAAGTTTGAACAGGCGGATCAAAGCACAACCCGTCTGCACGGAGGCACAGGGCTTGGTTTGTCTATCGCTAAACAGTTGACAAATTTGATGCGCGGTACTTTAACGGTTCAAAGTACAATTAAGGAAGGCAGCTGTTTTGAGCTGACGCTGCCCATTGAGCTCGACCACAAACAAGTGGAAGATATTCATCCTCAGGTCGCGCTTCATTGTGCGATTGTTGATGACTTGCAAACCAGTAGAGAGTATTTACAGCATGTTGTGAAATCTCAAGGTTACGAGTCCACGGTTTTTAGTCATGCTGCCGATTTTTTAGCCAGTGATATTAACCAATTCAATGCTTTGTTACTCGATCTATCAATGCCTGATATCAACGGTATCGATGTACTTAAGGCGTTACGCACGCTAAATCCTAAAAAAACGCCATATATTATTTTGGTCTCAGCTGTGATCGAACACCTTGATTGCGAAGATGAGATACGCGACATGATATGGCGAACCCATGCAAAACCTGTTCTTCGTCAAGAGCTTGAGAGTGATTTAAGAGAATTACACAATATTCACTTACGCCGGCAACCCTCCACAATTGAGTCCGTAGGAAGTCATAAGATCCTGATTGTTGAGGACAACGAAATCAACGCTGAAGTGGTAAAAGTCATGCTGGAGAGTGCTGGATATCAGGTCGCTATTGCGACTGATGGCGAAAAAGCGCTAAAAGCCTGCATTTTTGAACAATACGATCTGATCTTGATGGATATGCATATGCCAGTCATGGACGGCATCACAGCAACAATCAAACTCAGAACAGAAATGCATTTCACTCAGCCGATCGTTGCCTTATCTGCCAACGCTTTTGTAGAAGACCGGGAGCATTGCCTTGCGGCTGGTATGAATGACTTTCTGGCTAAACCGGTAGATAAGCTTGCTTTACTTGCCACCATTAAACGACGCTTAATTTAACTAAATCCCATGGGCGGACACCCCGCCCATACTACTTTTGCGTTATGCGTTAAAAAGAATAATGCGCAAAACCACCCAAATCAGCTGAATAATATCCGCCTTCAGTTCGATGAGGCGACAAAGGCTGTATTTACTGAGAAAAGTGCGCTAGCAGATTAACAATATCTATAGTATCGAACGCAGACCAATTATTTGGTCTAACCATCATTTAAAATTAATAAATACATATTCAGAAAATAGCGCAACCGCCTAAGCGTAGTCACAACAACTAAAACTCGTTTTGATGATTTGGGTAGTAATAAATGTAACAACTTGTAATTTAAGTATATTTTAGGAAACCAATTGGCGGTTGAAGGTTCGAAACTGAGCAAATTAATTTTCGACATTCCTGGAGCTACCATGAAAAATATTTTATTGCTGGTGTTGGTGTTACTGACCCTGGGTGGATGCGCCACGCAACGACTCTCTGATCCTGAAAAATCAGCGGTTATCGAAAAATTTATCACAACTGAAAACTTAGAAGCACGAAATACCATCAGCGCATTTGACATGGACAGTTGGACCTCATTAAGCGACCAATATCTGATTTTACGCACGTCGCCCTTTCGTTCTTATTTGGTGAAATTAACCATGCGTTGTAACGATTTAAACTTTTCCCCTAGCTTGCTCGTGTATTCGCGTATCCCCAACACCTTGAGCGCTGGTTTTGACAGTGTTTTCACACCGGACAATCATATGTTCAGATGTAATATCAGTCGTATTTACCCCCTGAGTAAAACACAAAATAAGGCCTTGATTGCGGTGGTTAATCCAAAAGCCCAAGACAAGCCAATAGAGAAATCTAGCGATGACAATGAAGACAGTATCAGCAAGGATGCTACTGGAGAAGACGGGTGAGTACGGCAGGTAAATAAAAGATAGCGCTCACACATTATTGACAAAAAATGGTGTGTGAGCCTACACAAAGAAATAACCTAGATGGGATTGTCCACTTCTACGTTAGTACTTTCAGCACAATATAAGGCACAACATTAAACATAAAAATAAGCACCTTATAATGTGCCAAATAATTTATATACAGCACCTTTAATGCGGCGGGTTCAACGCCAAACAACCTGCCATGTATCGCACTTATTCTATCCTTCATCCATACGAGGGCTAAAGAAGCAATGCTCAACAAGCCTATGTTAATCAGTGACATCCAACCGAAAATCTCACTTAATTGGATAACATTGTTCATAGATTTACTCCATTTAATTAAATCGTCATGTCACTGGAAAATATGTTATTTAACCCAACTCCACGCGTCTTGAAGCTCTTGTGGGGTAAAATATTTTTCGTCAATCCCTACAAGCTTAGCGAAAGGGCTGTCAACTGCCACTAGCCATTTAAGGACCCGACTAGATGACACGAAAGCCAGTTTGTTCATATTACTCAGGTGATGCAGTGTCCACGATAAGTCCTCATAGGCCACTTCTACGCCAACATCAATGTCGCCAACGAGTGAGATCAAAACATTGATCTGTTGGTGCTTAGCAATCAATTTATTAAAGGTATCTATCCATTTTTGCTCTTCGGCTTTATCAATTTTACCGCTGACTTGAATACCGATTACCCGGCCTTCACTTTGTGGCAGGAGCGTTATCATTAGTTGGTTCTCACTTCGCTGTTGGTTATAAAATAAACATGCGGCCTAATTCAGGTTTACCAAGGCGCACAGCAAACTAGTCACCTGTGCAGATAGTGAGCAATATCATTGCGCCCCGCGTATGAAACCTTAAAGCACGTCCCATTGTTGCTTGAGGCCAATGAAGTGGACCAGTGCAATCATCAAACACAATACTGAGCTATAATACCAAAACTCTGTGCTGCGTCCCATTGGCCATGCCATAAAGAAAAAACCGCCAACGCCACGCACTGCGTATACGCAGGTAATAGAAACTAATACCGCTCGTAACATAGGCAGCTGGCCAATCAACCCAGCTGCTGAAAAGGCATAGACAGACCAAGTCATCAACACACAGAAAATGCCCAACGTTATCAAGGTGGGTTGGTAGCTACCGCGCTCTGCCATCAGTGCCATTTGTTCACCTGCACCAAAAACGCGATACCAAGGTGCTCCGAAATAGATACAACCTAAATGCATTAAAGCAGCCAAAGCACTCAGTCCCCCTGCTACGCTCAGATAATGGTTCATCACTGTCTCTACTTTCTAGTGTATTGGGAGCCATCGGCGCTTTTAGATTACGCTCTGATCGGCGAATAACATCGTAATTGCAGTGTTAATTCGTCAACACCTTGCTTAACCCTACAATGACAATAAAAATAATCAATCAGTATTAGCCAGAGATGCTCCTACCCTAGCGTATTTCAAAAACACAAGGCATACCTATAAACATAGATTTAGCTGCTGATAACTTGATTGAGGATGAATATTAGCTAACAAAATGGAAACAAAAAAAATGAAGATACAACAAGAGGTAAGACTAAAGTACAGGGCACCTGGCCATCAGCAGCCGGTACAATGTTTTTCGGGTGATTGGCTACATTCTATTCAGAAGCAATGAATGAAATAGCATCGCTGTTTTGACATAAATTTCAATAAATGGTGCTATGATTAATTCTTGAGCTTGTATAAAGGTTCTCCACCATAAATCGTCAATTTAATAGGTACATATCACTATGATATGACTGATGAAAGCGCTTAATATAGAATGAAATATAAACGGGCAATAAATGAGTGTCAGTTTACTTTACACGTGATAAAGTTTCTTTATACTTAGTCTATAAAATCAACAACTTAAATATAGGCTCAAATATTGCTTGTAGCACTTATATTTGTTCAAATTCAAGGTAGATAACTCGATGAATGCACCAGACAATGAAAAAGTAACTGAGTTACAAAATTCAAATAGCCCGAGTAGACGTAAATTTTTACTTAAAACCTCTGCTGGCGTCGTAATTACTACCCTTCCAGTCCAATCTGTTTGGGGCGCATGTAATGCTTCCGGTTTATCTGGTGGTTCTCGTAGTGCAGATTCTGTTTGTGTGATGCCAATCGTAACCGGTGGCCGCTCGCCTGGTAGTTGGCGGAAATTTGCAAAATCTGGGGAGCCCGATAAAGTAGGCCTAAATAAAGTTAAATCGATGTTTAGCATGAGTAAAAATGATGACTTAACAGCTGCTTATTGTAGCGTTCGCAGTCATATTAAAAATATGCCTGATGTGGTTTTATCCGATGGTAGCGGTACAATTCCACGAAACTCACTGAACATTTATGAGGCGTTGCAAAGTCAAGGAGGTATATGGAACTTAGCGGCTTATTACCTCAACGCATATTTTGGTTTTTATGGTGATATCAGTCCTTTTACAAGCGCAGAAGAACTTGTACAGCATGTTTGGGGCGTAATGTATATCAATAATGACGGTCAACTACCGAGCAATTATGATGACCTCACTGCAAGCTTTACAGATGGTTTCGTCGCCGAATCAAACCTTCCTCATGGTAGCTGTTAGTCATTCAATCAACATTAAATTAGCGGCGGACATGCTATGCCATGTCCCTGCTGATTACAGTGGATTAGTTTTTTTTCTACAAAGGATTTTTCTACTTCTTGTGTTCAGTTTGATTTATCGTCTTTGATAGATTGCCGGGCCGCTGATGGCAAATTCATAATTGACCAATTTGACCTAGCGAGTGCCGGTGATCCATCGCTTAATGAATTGAGAAAGCAATTACTCGAACATTGTTTCGTAACTGAGAGTGCGTGAATACGATATTAGACCTCGGCATCTACCGCTTTGCTATTGAACATTGCCCTTCTTTTATCTCCCCTAGTTTGGCCGCGTTATACGACAATAGTCTTGGTTTATTCCCAGAAAAGCCGATTGATTATCATCTAACCATTAAAAATACATCTTTGATACGCAGATTTATTAAGCCTCAGGTATGTATCTACATAGATAATCAGCGACCTTTTCATCCAGTTAAAAAGAGCCTATTGCTCCCATCACTGGAGTGGGCGTTAAACTGGTGTATCGCATCCTTTGATTTCAATCATCTACTAATTCATTCATCCGTTATTGTTAAAAATGGTAAGGCGATAATATGTCCAGCCCAACCAGGTTCTGGCAAAAGCACCTTAGCTACTTATTTCGGTCTACGCGGCTGGCGAGTATATTCGGATGAAATGGCAATCATTAATTTGCATAGCCATTTAGTCCGACCGATGCACAGACCTTCGTCGTTAAAAAACAAGTCAATCGATGTCATTAAACACTTAGTACCAGAGGCAGTAATATCACCAGTAGCAAAGGGTACACACAAAGGAGATATTGCTCACGTTAAATTAATGTCTCGCTTGCAGTATGATGAACTCGTCGACGCGGAAGTGGTAGCCGTTGTTTTTCCCAAATATCGAAGCAATCAAAAGCTCAACATAAATACGTTATCACAGACAGCCGGTTTCTCGCGTCTTGTGCATCACGCGTTTAATTATAATGTATTAGGAATTGAAGGTTTTCAGACGCTAAAATCGGTTGTCGATAATAGTCAATTTTTTGATATCAGTTACTCATCATATGACGGCTTAAGTGACTTTCTCGACGGATTAATAGATTAATGAAAGACACGTTAACCCAATCGTTATTTGTCGATATTTTTTCCACCCCTCACTTACTTGAACAATTTAATTTGAAACAGTGGGAGCAACTGCTCAGGATATTAAGGGGAGCCGATATGCTTGGCTCGTTCTATTATTTTTTAGATAAAAATGCCCAACTCAGTAACGTGCCAGATTTTGCCATTGCCCACTTGCGCTCAGCCAAACGTTATTCCGATAGGCAAGTTCAGCAAATTAGCGCGGAAACTGATATATTGCAGCAAACGTTGCAGACAGTAGATTGTCGTCCCATATTTTTAAAAGGTGCAGCCTACGTACTCAATAAATCGAGTAATCACTTGGGACGAGTGATGACTGACATTGATATATTGGTGCCGAAAGCGGATTTAGAAAGCGTCGAAAATGCCTTAAAACTTGATGGTTGGATCGAGAAAGTACTCGATGATTACGACCAACAATATTATCGTAAATGGGCACACGAGCTAGCCCCTTTCACGCACCCAGAGCGAGGGGCAACATTAGATGTGCATCACACTATTATTCCGCCAATTTCAGGTATTACCGTTCCAGAATCTTTTTTATTTAATGAGAATATCGTCTTAGAAGATGGCAAAGAAACGCTCAGCGAATCAATGGTAATCCTGCACTGCCTTGTTCATTTGTTTTACAACGAAGATTATGAGAAAAGCTTTAGAGACATTCTAGACATCCATTTATTGTTACTCGATTATGAGCGCAATGAAGATATATCTCAAATTTGTGTTTTGGCCCGAAATTTAGGATTCAATAAAGAGTTTTATTATGCTTGTTCTATAACGGACCAATTATTCAGAACACAACGCGTCGCTGCAGTTAATAGTTGCATTACGCCATTCATTGATACACGTTTAACAAATTTTTTTATTCGCAACATTATATTAGCTGCGCTAATACCAAGTCATGATTTACTCGACAAGCGCTGGAACAAATTGGCACGGTATATCATGTTTTTACGTGGCCATTTTTTAAAAATGCCATTAGGGGTGTTAGTACCGCATTTCTGGGTTAAATCACGTAGAGCATTGGTTATGCTAGTGATGGGTCCCCATCATTATGAAAAATAATAGCAGCAAACCTATATGTTTGGCACAGATGTTTATTAAAAGTATATTTACTAAAAAAGAGATACAGAACTTAAATTATCTATATCTCTTTTTTGAGTAGTAATTACTTTTTCTTCGGTCTTGCCTTCGCACGACCTTGATTTACCTTGTGCTTTTGCACTGAGCGACGCATGCGGCTTAAGCGCACATGATCAAGCTTTGTTTGTTTGTCTTCGATCAGAGATTCTTGTTCTAGATCTAATTGTACGCTTTTACGCAAGGTATTGAGATCCGTCAGTGGTAGTTCGATCCAACCTCCTTGCGGTAAACGATTTTGCAAATCTAAGGTACCGTAGCGAACACGGATCAAACGGCTAACTTGCAAGCCTTGAGATTCCCACAATCGGCGAACTTCGCGGTTTTTACCTTCAGATAGGGTCACATTATACCAACTGTTTAAACTTTCATCGTCCCCTGGGCGTTTACGGATTTCAGTAAATTTAGATACCCCATCTTCTAGCTCAACCCCTTTTTTAAGACGTTTAATGATGTCTTGATCCACTTCGCCAAAAACACGCACTGCGTACTCACGCTCTATTTCATGTTTAGGGTGCATCAATCGATTCGCTAGTTCACCGTCATTGGTAAACAATAACAAACCACTGGTGTTGATATCTAAACGGCCTACTGCAATCCAGCGACCATTTTGAATTTTAGGCAGACGGTCAAAAACCGTAGGGCGACCTTGGGGATCTTTACGGCTACACAGTTCTCCCTCAGGTTTGTTGTACATCAGTACCCGGCAGATAGTTTCTTTCGCGGCGGCGGCGATCAAATTACCATCAACCCGTAATTGATCTAACGGTTCAACACGGTCGCCCAATGTAGCGACTTTACCGTTAACCGAAATACGCCCTTGGGCTATCCATTTTTCCATCTCACGACGGGAGCCCACGCCAGCATTAGCTAGGACTTTCTGTAATTTTTCACTCATTAGTGTAACTGCTCTCTTTGATTAGGGTTGTCAGTATCATCAAGCTTAGTCTCTGTAGCTTGTTCTGACGGGGTTTGTTCGGTCAATGTTTGCTCGTCTGGTGTTAGTGGCTCTGTTACCTCTGACGCTGAAGCAGTGCGCTTAACAGCAACAGGCTCAGTGCTTTCAACCAGCGGCGTTAATATTTTACGTTCGTCCTGACTATTACTCGTATCAAAAGCATCTTGACTGGGTAAGTCTTTCAAGCTCTTCAACGAAAAATAATTTAAAAATCCTTTAGTTGTTGCATATAAGGCTGGGCGTCCTGGTACTTCTTTGTGCCCAACGACTTTTACCCAATCCCGTTCTATTAGGGTTTTCATGATGTTACTACTGACCACAACACCACGTACATCTTCAATTTCACCTCGGGTAATCGGCTGACGATAAGCCACCATAGACAAGGTTTCTAACAAGGCTCTGGAGTATTTTGGCGCTTGCTCTTGCCATAATTTACTCAACCAAGGTCCTAAACTATCCAGCGATTGAAAGCGATAACCGCTCGCCACTTCAATCAATTGCACACCGCGAGATTGATACTCGATCTGCAATTCATCAATCGCCTGATTAAGTGCTTTTTTGCTCACTTTCAGGGCGCTTAATACCGTGTCTTGTAAGTGCTCTTGGCTCACCGGCGCATCAGATACAAATATCGCGGCTTCGACCAATTGTTTTAACTGCACTAATGATAGCTTCGCCATTTACTGGGACTCTCCTACATGCAGTTTAACGTGAATATTGGCCGTTGGTTGACTCTGTACCAACTCGATCAGTTGTTCTTTACACAATTCAAGTATGGCTAAAAACGTCACCACTACGCCTGCTCGGCCTTCGTTCGCGTAAAACAAACAGTCAAACCCAGTAAAGTGCTCACTGTTTAGCTTCTCTAAAATCAGCGCCATACGCTCCCGAGTTGATAGTGCCTCAGGTGCAATATGGTGGTGCTCAAACGCACTCGCCCGCTGCATCACCTTTTGAAAACTCACCACCAAGTCTTGTAAGTTAATTTTGGGAAGAATTTTAATTGGTGTAACTGAGTCACTGGTTTGCGCTTGTGCGCTGAACACATCTCGCTCCATGCGCACAATACCGTCTAATTCATGAGCAGCCGTTTTTATCAGCTCGTATTCCTGCAAGCGTCTTATAAGCTCTGCTCTGGGATCATCTTCGTCTTCTTCCACGTCCGGTCGTTTAGGCAGCAACAATCTTGATTTAATCTCAGCCAATATTGCCGCCATTAATAAATACTCTGCGGCAAGTTCAAGTTTTAAATCTTTCATCATGTCGACGTACAACATGTATTGTTTAGTCACTTCATAAACTGGCAAATTAACTAAATCGAACTTTTGTCGCCGGATCAAATACAGCAACAAATCCAATGGGCCTTCAAATGCATCTAAGATTAACTCTAATGCGTCAGGTGGAATGTATAAGTCTTCCGGCTGATCGGTAAATGCCTGCCCGTTTATAAACGCCAGCGGCAAAGGCTGCTGCACAGGTTGCCCTTGGCGCATTACCTCTTGCTCAATCGCTAATTCTTGAGGCGTTTTATCCGCAGTCATAACTGACTAATATCGATTTTAATTAAATGGGCTAACGTCGCCGCTGCCCTCTCGAATGACCACTGGCTCGCCGTCCGATAAATCGACCACTGTGGTCGGTTGCTCACCTAAAAAGCCACCGTGAATAATCAAGCCGACTTGTTTTTCAAGCTTGTCACGTATCTCATCAGGGTCTGACTCTGCCACTACGGCGTTAGGCAAAATAAGTGTCGTGGACATCATGGGCTCGCCCAGCTCTTCAAGTAAAGCCAATGCGATGGGATTGTTTGGTACGCGAATACCAATAGTGCGACGCTTAGGATTTTGCAAACGCTTGGGAACTTCTTTAGTCGCCTTTAAAATAAAGGTGTAAGGCCCAGGAGTGTTGTTTTTAATCATGCGAAACGCGGCGTTATCCACTTGCGCATATTCAGACAACTCCGACATATCGCGGCACATCAAGGTGAAATTGTGATCTTTACCGATTTGGCGGATACGACAAATTTGCTCTAAGGCATTTTTGTCATCCATATGACAACCAATGGAATAACCAGAGTCGGTGGGGTAAACCACCACTTCGCCGTTGTGAATGAGCTCGCAAGCTTGTTTAATCAAGCGGGCTTGAGGATTATCAGGATGAATATAAAAAAATTGGCTCATAGTCGTTACTTCCCAGTAAGTTATACGCGATGTTATGCGTTAGATGATATATCAACTGGCTGGTCGATAAACGGCCAGTCATGCCAAATTGGGGTAAGGTGCTCAGGTAACCCTAAATTCTTACCCAGTTCAGTCCAGCGGCTAACAAAATGAAAGTCAGAACCCGCTGACGCTTGTAAATTATGCTCCATGGCTAACTCAACAATCAGCTTGCGTTTCTCGGGATTTATACGTGCATGAGTGGTTTCAATGCCATCGCCCCCTACTTGCTTGAATTCAGTTACCAATCTGCGCAGCCATTTAGTGGTCATGTCATAATGCCCAGGGTGCGCGAGTACTGCTTTGCCGCCAGCGTCGTGGATCCATTCAATGGCTTCTTCAATGGAAATCCACTGGGGTTTAACATGGGCGCGTTTACCCTTGCCTAAATATTTTTTAAAGGCGCCTTCAAAATCGCGCACCTCTTTGCGTGCCACTAAGACTCGGGCGAAGTGTGCGCGTGTAAGCTGCCCTTCCCCTGCTAATAACTTGGCATCTTGCAGGACATTTTCAACCCCAGCCTTGGCCAGTTTATCGGACATTTTTTGCGCTCGGGCGTCTCGTTCGTTTTTTTGCTCAACTAAACGCTGACAGAACACAGCATCGTCTTTATTGACATTCAAACCCAAAATATGAATATCAAAATTATGCCATGAGGTAGAAAGTTCAATGCCATTTACAATGTGCATGGCACGTTTTTGTTTTGCTTGATGGGCCAATGCTTCGTCTAATCCTTGCACCGTGTCATGGTCAGTTATAGCCAATACATCCACTTGCATATTGTGCGCGCGATCCACCAGCTCGACAGGGGAGAGTTGGCCGTCAGAATAATAAGTGTGGCAGTGCAAATCGATTTTCATAAAGCCTTCAATATGACCTTTTAGTTGCGACTCAATGAGTACGCTCGTGAAATTGGGTGTTGACAGAGAAGCAAAATTGTTTTCTTCTATACGCCTGAAGTGTGTATTATACGCATTTGGTCATGAATAGCAGACAAAACCTGAAAAAAGGCAATGTTTGTTGTCAGACGATAGATTTATCGTCCACAAACTAACGAGATTTTATACCCATGAATACTGTTTTACGCGTTTCAACTAACTTAATTTGGTGGTGGCACATCCCTAACTAGCGGGCTGTGAGCGTATGTATTTGTGCGATTGATCAAGAAAAGCCCGTATAATACGGGCTTTTTTTATGCCCGATTAAAAGTTACGACCCTTTTAACACCCTTGCCTAAGACAGGTTACCAACAAGGTTATTGAGAAAAATCATGAGTTTAGCGCAGTTAACAGAACAAGCAGGCAAAGTAGAGACATTATTACTATCAGCCGATTATGTGGCAGATCCTCTTCAAGCTTATCAATACCTCTGCCAAGGTAGGTCACATAATCTACTACTTGAATCAGCAGAAATTGACAGTAAAGACAATCTGAAAAGTTTATTGCTAGTCGATGCAGCAATAAAACTGCAATGCGATGGTTTAGTCGTTACTTGTCAAGCGCTAACCGATAATGGCGCAGCAGTATTACCCTTGTTCATTGAATATTGCCCTGCGGGCGTGGAACACGCATTCAATCAACAAACCCGCACGGTTACCCTAACGTTTACCTTTAATGACAGCCAACTAGATGAAGACAGTCGCTTAAAAGCACCGGCGGTATTCGATGCGCTACGGCTATTAATCAATCGCGTAGTAGCGATTAGACCGCATCCAGAAGCACTTTTTTTAGGCGGGGCATTTGCTTATGATTTACTGGCTACTTTCGAACAACTGCCCCAGGTCAATGACAGCGAAAATACCTGCCCAGATTTTGTTTTTTATCTCGCCGAAACGTTATTGTTAATTGATCATCAAGCGAAAAAAACCGAATTAATTGGCAGTGTCTTCAGTGGTAAAAATGTCGGTAACAACTACTTCGCTATCAGTCAGCGTTTAGAGCAAATTAAACACAAATTAAGTAACGTAAAACCCGTTCCAGAAATTGAATCACCCAGCGTGGCAAGCAACGAGCTAAAAATAAGCAAGTCAGATCAGGAATTTATCCAAGATGTGGAAAATCTGAAACAACATATTTTAGCTGGCGATATTTTTCAGGTTGTACCTTCACGTACATTTAGCTTGCCCTGTCCAGACCCCCACAAGGCATATAAGGCTCTGAAAATACAAAACCCCAGCCCCTATATGTTTTTCATGCAGGACATAGATTTTTGCATGTTTGGCGCTTCTCCCGAATCCGCCCTTAAGTACCTAAAAGATACAAACCAGGTTGAGATTTACCCCATAGCCGGCACTCGCCCAAGAGGCAAGCACGCTGATGGATCAATTAATTTAGATTTAGACAGTCGCATTGAACTGAATTTACGTGAAGATGAGAAAGAAAAATCGGAGCATTTGATGTTGGTTGATTTAGCGCGTAACGACGTAGCGAAAGTATCTAAACCCGGTACTCGACATTTAAAAGAATTATTAAAGGTCGACCGCTATTCACACGTGATGCACTTAGTCTCCAAAGTGGTGGGTCAACTACGCGACGATTTAGATGCCCTGCATGCCTACCAAGCATGTATGAACATGGGAACATTAGTAGGTGCGCCAAAGGTCAGCGCCGCGGGCCTTATTCGCGAAGTTGAAAAACAACGTAGAGGCAGTTACGGCGGTGCCGTGGGCTACATTAATGGCCACGGTGATATGGACACCTGCATTGTTATTCGCTCCGCGTTTATCAAAAATAAAATTGCCCATATTCAAGCTGGAGCGGGTGTGGTTTTTGATTCAGATCCCCAATCAGAAGCTGACGAAACCCGGGGCAAAGCCCAAGCGGTTATCCGGGCAATTCTTACATCCCATCAAGCTCCGGAGGCAAAATAATGCGCTTAGCGAATACGGCAAACGATCAACATCCTCATGTGTTTTTGGTGGATAACTTCGACTCCTTTACCTACAACTTGGTAGATGAACTGCGCACCATGGGTTTAGCGCTTACGGTCTATCGTAACTCAGTTTCACCACAAGCTATTTTTGAAAAAATGCAAGAACAGGCTAAGCATAGCCAAGTTATTTTATTGCTCTCTCCTGGGCCTGGAACACCTGCCGATGCGGGTTGTATGCCCGTGCTTATTAACCTAGTAAAAGGCGTCTTTCCTGTACTGGGTATTTGCCTGGGCCATCAAGCCATTGTGGCGTCCTACGGCGGCGATATCATTCGCGCTAATGTGGTCATGCACGGTAAATCATCGTTAATTACCCACCAAGGCGATAAAATGTTTGTGAACTTGCCTCAGCCGTTACCCGTGGCACGTTACCATTCATTAATGGCCAGCAATATGCCTGACGAATTAACCGTTTTAGCCCATTTTGATGACGTTCCTATGGCAGTTTGTCACGAGAAAGATAGAATGCTGGGCTTCCAGTTTCATCCAGAATCCATTTTAACTGCTTTTGGTAGTCAATTATTGATGCAAAGCATCAATTATTTAACCCAAGACAACGATTGAGGACAGTCATGCTATTTCCATTACTTGAAAAGCTTTATCAAGGTCAATCTCTTAGCCAAAACGAAGCCACTGACGTGTTCAATCAAATTGTGACTGGGCAAGTCGATAATATTCTGTTGTCTTCGCTGCTAAGCGCCTTGAAAATAAAAGGTGAGACGCCCGAGGAAATCGCTGGTGCCGCGCAAGCTATGATCCAAAATGCCAGCCCGATTGCGCGCCCTGATTATGATTTCGCTGATATCGTTGGCACAGGCGGTGACGGTCACAACACCATCAACATTTCGTCCGCCGCGGCGATTGTTGCCGCCAGTTGTGGTGTGAAAGTAGCCAAACATGGTAATCGCAGCGTTTCGAGTAAATCTGGCTCTGCGGATTTATTCAATGCTTTCGGTATGAAACTCGATATGTCGCCAGCAACAGCACGTGATTGCTTAGACCAATCAAACCTATGTTTTTTGTTTGCCCCTGTTTATCACGCTGGGATAAAACACGCGATGCCTGTGCGCACCACGCTCAAAACACGAACTATTTTTAACTTACTCGGACCCCTGGTTAATCCTGCCCAGCCGAGTCATATGATGATAGGGGTATATGCCCCTGAACTGGTGATGCCGTTTGCCCGTACTTTACAATTGCTCGGTTACAAGAAAGCTTTAGTCGTGCACGGAAGTGGTTTAGACGAACTAGCCGTTCACGGCCCGTCAATGGTGGTAGAAATAAACGGGGAAACGTTAACTGAATATACCTTATCCCCGAGTGACTTTGGCCTTGAAGAATACCCATTGAGCGCCATAGAAGGTGGGGTACCCGATGAAAACAAGCAGTTGATCCAAGACGTGTTGAGTGGCTGTGGGCAAGCAGCTCATCAAGCAGCGGTAGCCATGAATGCGGGTGCGCTGATCAAGTTATGCGGCAAAGCTGATACCTATCAGCAAGGTACGCAGATGGCGCTTGACGCCATGCAAGCGAAGCGCCCATTGCACGTGATTGAAGATTCGTCAGCAATCAGTCGCCGCCACGATATAATTTAAAGGAAGCAGTAATGGCAAATGTATTAGAGAAAATCGTCGCAGATAAACGCCAAGAAATTGCCCAGCGTAAGCTTGACTTACCACTGACACAGTTCATCGATGACTTAACACCGTCGACTCGCAGCTTCTATGAGGCCCTGCGTCAGCCAAATGCTGGTTATATATTAGAATGCAAAAAAGCTTCACCTTCTAAGGGTTTAATTAGACAAGATTTTAATTTAGACGAAATCATTGCCGCTTATTTACCCTACGCAGCATGCATTTCAGTATTGACCGACGAAAAGTATTTTCAGGGGAAATTCGAATACCTAGAATATGTTCGTGAACGTGTTACCCAGCCGGTGATAAACAAAGATTTTTTTGTTGAGCCCTATCAAGTTTACCTCGCTCGTCACCACAATGCAGATGCCATTTTATTGATGTTATCTGTGTTAACTGACGAGGAATACCGCGAACTGGCGGCCGTAGCAAAAACGTTAAGCCTTGATGTACTCACAGAAGTGAGCAATGAAGAAGAAGCACATCGCGCAGTTGCTCTTCAGGCCAATATAATTGGCATTAATAACCGTAACTTACGCGATTTAACGACCGACTTAGCTACCACAGAGCAACTGGTACCTTTGCTCAATGCCGCCACTCACCAACATGTAATCATTTCTGAGTCAGGAATTTATACCCATCAAGATGTACGTCGACTCTCCCCTATCGTAGATGGTTTTTTAGTTGGCAGTGCTCTTATGTCACAAGATGATGTAACACAAGCGATTAAGCAACTGGTATATGGAACTGTCAAAGTCTGCGGTACCACCCGGGCTCAAGATGCCACTAACATTGCAGCCAGCGGTGCGAGTTACGCGGGGTTAATATTTGCCGAAAAATCAAAACGCTACCTGACGCTACAACAAGCAGAAGACATAGTTAAAGACGTGCCTTTTAACTATGTTGGCGTATTCGTCGATGCCCCTATATCAATGGTTGCCGAATACGCGAATGTTTTGCACTTAACCGCTGTACAACTGCATGGTAACGAGTCTCAAAGCTATGTTGACGAATTACGTG
Organism: Paraglaciecola polaris LMG 21857; assembly: GCF_000315055.1. GTDB lineage: Bacteria > Pseudomonadota > Gammaproteobacteria > Enterobacterales > Alteromonadaceae > Paraglaciecola > Paraglaciecola polaris. The sequence goes on from NZ_BAER01000047.1 coordinate 82,273, forward strand.
TCGCACTGACAGATAGCAGCCAAATTTGGTTAGCCAAGGGGATCACTGATACCCTCCCTGCCCTTGACGAAAAAAACGTTGATCGGTTTGTGCTGGACTGCAAAGTGGGCGAGCAAAGTGGTGGAACCGGCCAAGCGTTTGATTGGCAATTGTTCGCTCGCTCGTCATTAAGCCCGCAACTGCGCTGCAAAATTATTTTGGCTGGTGGTATTAACCCAGATAACGTGCAGCACGCTGCCAGCTTGGGGCTCGGTGGCATTGACTTAAACTCAGGCGTTGAAGACGCTCCTGGCGTGAAGTCACAGGAAAAACTGCAACTCGCATTTGAGAAATTGCGTGCGTATTAATGCCTAAGCGAACCCAGTAGCCCAAATTTTAACGTGTTAAAAACGAGAAACCATTATGAATCATTTAGAAAGTAAATTCGGACAGTATGGCGGCATGTACGTGCCTGAATTACTGATCCCTGCGCTCGACCAATTAGAGCAAGCATTTATCGATGCCCAGAACGATCCTGAGTTTCAAAAAGAATTCATGGAATTATTGACCGATTACGCGGGACGCCCTACGGCGATGACCCTCACCCGTAATTTAGTCTCTAATCCGACAGTGAAATTGTACTTAAAACGTGAAGATTTATTGCACGGCGGTGCCCACAAGACCAATCAAGTGCTTGGCCAAGCGTTATTAACCAAGCGCATGGGTAAAACCGAAGTGATCGCTGAAACAGGCGCTGGCCAACACGGCGTTGCCACCGCATTAGCTTGTGCCCTACTGGGCTTAAAAGCACGTATATACATGGGAGCCAAAGACGTTGAGCGTCAAGAACCGAATGTGTTCAGAATGCGCCTAATGGGTGCAGAAGTTATCCCGGTAAGTGCAGGTTCTGGCACCCTAAAAGATGCCGTGAATGAGGCGATGCGCGATTGGTCAGCAACCTATGACAAAGCCCATTATTTATTAGGAACAGCCGCAGGCCCACACCCATTCCCCACCATAGTACGTGAATTTCATCGTATGATTGGCGAAGAGACCCGAGCGCAAATCATGGCCAAAGAAGGGCGCTTACCTGATGCAGTGGTTGCCTGTGTAGGCGGCGGCTCTAACGCTATCGGTATGTTTGCTGATTTTATTGACGAACCTAGCGTAAAGTTAATTGGTGTTGAACCTGCAGGTAAAGGCTTGCATACCACAGAACACGGTGCCGCCATAGGCAAAGGCACCAAGGGTATATTGCATGGTGCTTATAGTTACATTATGCAAGACGAAGACGGTCAGATTGAAGAGTCATATTCAGTTTCAGCAGGTCTTGATTACCCAGCCGTTGGCCCACAGCACGCCCATTTACATGATATTGGCCGCGCAACTTATGCTGCGGTGACCGACGATGAAGCGCTTTATGCGTTTCAGTTATTATCCCGCAAAGAAGGCATAATTCCGGCGCTTGAGTCATCACACGCACTCGCCCACGCCCTAAATATGGCCGATGAAGCAGAAGACGGCAGCATAATCGTGGTGAATTTATCCGGTCGTGGCGACAAAGATTTAGCCCACGTACACAGTATTTTGGGAGGCCAAACCAATGAGTAATCAACAGGATCGTTATGCTGAAATGTTCACGCGCTTGGATGCAAAAAATGAAGGGGCATTCGTTCCATTCGTGATGCTAGGCGACCCAGATATAAAAACGTCGTTAGATATATTAAAAGCATTAGCGGAAGGTGGAGCTGATGCTCTTGAGCTAGGTATTCCTTATTCTGATCCAATTGCAGATGGCCCAACTATTCAGCAAGCCAGTATACGTGCGCTGAGCCATCATATTCATCCAAGTGATTGTTTGGAAGTGATACGCCAGTTTCGTGACATTTACCCTGACACGCCAATCGGCTTATTGCTGTACAGCAACCTCGTTATCAAACCTGGTCTAGATAAATTCTACACTGATGCTGCTAACGTAGGCGTCGACTCAATTTTAATTGCTGATGTGCCCCTGCGCGAAGCAGACCGCTTTATCGATGCGGCCAATCAAACAGGCATTAAGCAAATATTGATTGCCCCGCCCAATGCCAGCGACGAAACATTAGCTGAAATTGGTAAAAAATCCCAAGGCTACACCTACTTGCTTGGTCGAGCGGGTGTAACAGGTGCTGAAACTGCGGCGACTATTCCTGCCAGTGAGTTAATCGCAAAGCTAACCCAGTATAAAGTGGCGCCGCCACTACTTGGCTTTGGTATTTCTAAGCCCGAGCAGGTCAAAGAGGCGATTTCTGCTGGCGCTGCCGGCGCGATTTCTGGCTCAGCTACGGTGAATATCATTGCCCAGAACCTATCACAGCCAAAAGTGATGCTCACTAAATTGCGCGAGTTTGTTAGCGTAATGAAACAAGCGACTAAAAAATAAGGAACGAAAACATGTGGTATGTCGTCTATTCACAAGATGTCGAAAACAGCTTACCTTTGCGTAAAAAAGCGCGCAGTGCGCACTTAGCTCGCCTACAGCAGCTCAATGATGAAGGCCGCTTATTAGTAGCTGGACCTTGCCCAGCGATAGATAGCGCAGATCCAGGTGAAGCGGGCTTTACTGGCTCAGTGGTTATTGCTGACTTCCCCAGCTTAGTAGATGCGCAAGCTTGGGCCGATACCGATCCGTACATCGATGGGGGCGTATATCAACAGGTAACGGTTAAACCCTATATTAAAGTGTTGCCATGATCGTCGGAACGGCTAAATAAGCGTCGTCGAAACGGCTAAATAAACAATGAGCAGCCATTGATGTTAACACGGGCGAACTTATTACAGTTTGCTCGCGTTAACGCTCAACGTGCGAGCTCGAAGAAACCCAAAAAATGAGAACAACAGCCAAAGGACAACTAAATGATTTTTATTAAGAGCTATATTTCGCTTCAAGATCACGAGGTTGAACTCACTGCTATTCGCGCCCAAGGTGCTGGCGGTCAAAACGTCAATAAAGTATCCAGTGCGATCCATCTGCGCTTTGATATTAAAGCGTCTTCTTTACCTGAATTTTATAAAGAACAATTACTAAAGAGTAACGATAATCGCATCACCCAAGATGGCGTATTAGTACTTAAAGCGCAGGCACATCGCACCCAAGAAATGAATCGCCAAGATGCACTAGAACGTTTGGCAGCCATAGTATGTGAAGCATCCGTGGTACAAAAACCCCGTAAAGCGACCAAACCCACCAAAGGCTCCCAGCTCAGAAGAATCGATACTAAAAAGAAGTCTGGACAAAGAAAACAACTTAGAAAGAAAGTCGACTTTTAATCTTCTTGCGCTAAATTATCTTATTTCATGCAAATTTACGGTGCCCATACAATATTGAATACTTAACAAAGACGTATACTGAACTTAAGTACAGATTTTGTTTAGCGGTGAAAGTACAGTTCAGCAAAAATTCAGTTAAGCCCGAGTAAACTAATCATCGACGCAAACATTGTCACTGATGCATATATCCCGACTTGGAATTATTTCCACCCAGGGATCGATTGCGCTAAACTAATTCGTAACCGTTTGTGAATGGGGTCAACCGTTGAAACATATCGCCAAAAATACATTCTTTGTGCTACTTATCAGCTTGTCGATGGGCTTGTTTGGGCTTGTTTATGCCCAAGATGACAATGCTAAAATTGATAAGAGCCAAGCTGCGCAAAAAGCTCAGCAGCAGGTCCAAGGTCGTGTGTTGAAAGTTGATCAAAGTAAAAACAAATATCGCGTAAAGGTACTGCAAAAATCAGGACGAGTCGTCAATGTTGACGTAGACAAACGCTCTGGAAGAGTACTAAAAAGTGGTAAAAAGGACGACTAATGCGTATTTTAATTGTCGAGGACGACAGCCGTTTATTAACTCAGTTGGACACACTTTTACAAACCAATGGTTACAGCGTTGACTTAGCCGATGACGGTGCAAAAGCGCTATTCTTGCTCAGTGAACACCCCTACGATTTAGCCATTATCGATATTGGTTTGCCGGTAATGGATGGTTTTGAAGTGATACAAAAAGCGCGTAAAAACAACGTTACCTGTCCCATATTGATTCTTACTGCTCGGGATCGCTGGCAAGAAAAGGTCGAGGGTTTAGATGCAGGTGCAGACGATTACCTTACCAAACCCTTCCAGAGCGAAGAGTTATTAGCCCGAGTAAAAGCCCTTATCCGACGCTCTGCTGGCCAAGCAAATCCCACCATAGAACTGGGTCCCGTGAGCCTTAATACCTTGAGTGAGCAGGTCAGCGTGAATGGCCTTGATATTGAGCTAACGGCCTATGAATATAAAGTGCTCGAATACCTGCTGCTCAACCCTAAAAAAGTCGTGTCGAAAACGGAATTAACGGAACACATTTACGATCAAGATTTTGATCTAGACAGTAACGTCATTGAAGTATTTGTTGGGCGACTGCGCAAAAAGCTCGACCCTGAGGGTACCATCAATCCCATTGAAACCATGCGTGGTCGTGGCTATCGCATTAGCCGAGAATTCCAAGTCTAACTGGTGCGTAACTTATCCTTACGCCTGCGCAGCTTTGCCGCTGCGCTGCTCGTGTTGGTGGTGTTTATTCCACTCGCTGCGCTGACTCTTGAGAGCGCATTCACGAGCAGCTTAAGCCAATCTATGTTGCAGCAACTGCGGGTACAGAACCTGACGCTCATATCCGAATTTGAAATGTCGGAAGATCAGCCCTCAATGCCAGAGCAACTGTTTAATGATCAGTTAAATATACCCGGCTCAGGTTTGTATGCGTTTATCAAAATAAATGATCGCTTAGTGTGGCGCTCATTATCATCATTGAACTGGCACGTGATGCCAGAATTTACCCCACCCCAAATAGGCAAAGAGCGCTTTGATGAAAACTATCTGCTGCTGGAGCCATATTTCTTATTTGCCTATACAGCCGAGTTTGACTCAGGCGGAAAATTTGTTCCGGTAAGCTTTTATATTCTGCAAGACAAAAGCGCTTACAACACAGAAGAACAAGGCTTTATTAATACCTTATGGCGCTGGTTAAGCTTAATTGCATTGGTGTTACTGGCGCTAATGATTGTGAGCTTAAATGCCGCCTTGTGGCCAATAAACCGCTTGATCAAGCAAATCAAACAAGCTGAAAGCGGACATATTCAACATATTAGCCAAACGTACCCTCCTGAACTTGAAAAGCTCAAGCGCAGCATTAATCACCTGTTAGCGGCAGAGCAGCAGCAGCGTAGTCGTTATAAAAATAGTTTGAGCGATCTCGCCCATAGTTTAAAAACACCTTTGGCGGTACTTTCTGGTAACAGCGCCCTACCGGAAGATGCCAAAGAACCAATCAATCAAATTGATGTGCAAATTCAGCGTCAGCTTAAACGTGCGGTTGCTGGCACTGCCACTGCTTGGGAACAAGCGGTGGAAATCACGCCCGTACTGACAAAACTGATTAATGCTATGCATAAAGTCCATGCACAAAAGCAGTTACAGATAGAGCTGCAAACTAACGAAAATAAAGGCTATTTTTACGGAGACAGCACCGACTTGATGGAGCTACTGGGCAACGTATTAGACAACGCCTGCAAAGCCGCTAAAGATAATGTGCGGGCCAGTGTGCAAACTCAGCAAAATTTTGTACAAATAGACATTGAAGATGATGGCCCTGGTATCCCTAAAGAGAAACGTCAGTTACTTCTCACCCGAGGTATTCGCCTTGACAGTTATCAAGAAGGACAAGGCATTGGTATGGCAGTGGTAGCTGATTTAGTCGATGCTTACCAAGGCACACTGATTGTTGAAGACAGTGAATTAGGCGGCGCCAGAATTAGCCTACGCTTCTCAATCAAGCGGCCAGATTGAGCGCATAATTTAATTCCTTGGAATGTTAAAAACGTACAATGACCTAATATAAATATGCAAATCAACCTAAACACGGCTTTCTCGTTAATATTGATTGGACATTATTTTCACGCATATTAGGTGTCTGTATTCGGTATATAGACACTCAATGCTGCTGGGTCCCCCCACCTCCGTTTGTTGCGCATAAAATATAAACACTTCTTTCATTCTCATTTAGGGTAAAAGAATGGTTGGGATAGACGGCACTAGCCTTCTATCCCCTTGATATCAATAAACAATTAACGCACTAATCTCAATTTGCACCTGCTTTGCGCTTATCAATGGCATTAAAGGTTTTAATGTCATCACCAATGACTATCTGAAATAGATCATAGCTTACGGCTAAGTCGCCTTTATAAATACTATGCGTCGTTTTGAGAAGCGATTTTGTGGCTTCTTCACTGTTATTAGTATGATAGAACACCCCTAAACTTGGATTGGTTTCTTTTAATATATCTGCCGTCTGGTCCGCCGTCATATGGTAACCAAGGACAGTTTTGATCTGTTTAGGGCTAAATATCGACTTTAAATAATCAACGGTCGAAGGTGACATCACTTCAAGCATCAATACATCCACATCTTTTCCTTGCTGATAAAGAGACGCTGTTGTCGTTGTATCACCAGAAATAACCACTGAGTGCCCTTTATATTCAATCTTATAGCCATATGCAGGGACGATAGTCGCGTGATCTACTAAAAAAGCGGTGACTTTTACGCCATCTTTATCAAGTGCGACTCCACCTTTGAAAGGCAAATCGGTAAAAGCATTATCAAGGGCCGCACTAGGGGCTGGGACTTTATCGTTTCGACGATAGCTAATGTCTCGCTTGAATGCGCTACGTAAGCCTTCCATCATATCGTTAGTGCCTTCAGGTCCCCATGTTTGAAGTGGCACTTTTCTGCCTTGTGTCCAACCATTTAGCCAAAGATCATCAATTCCCATTAAGTGGTCTGAATGAAGATGAGTGACAAACAAATGATCGACTTTATTGATCAACTTTTTGTCTAGTTGCGCCAGACGTGTCGTACAGCCTCGACCACAATCAAACATCATATTTTTGCCACCAGCTTGCACCAAGATTGCAGCGCCAAATTGTGTAGGGCTTGGGTCCGGCGTACCTGAGCCTAAAACTGTTACAACGATATGGTCGCTCGACTCAGCAGCATGACTCGCGGCAATATTGTCCTGATTTGCTAGCGCAAAGGTGCAAACATTGACCAATAAAAACAAGCCGCTTACAGACTTTAAAATAATTGGTCCCACTATGGGCACGTTAAACATGGGTATTTCCTTCTAAAAACAGGGCCAAATGATAAATTTTGTCGATCCACTATTTCACGCTTGATACAAACTCATTGTGAACCCGTGTATGGAGTTTGTAGCGCCTGAAAGTTAGTTGTCAAACCGGGGCTAACCCTCCACTTTACAAATTAAGGCCATCGAAGCGGCGCATTACTGATGATCACATTGTTATTTTCAGCATACGATTTCCAAGCGACTTTCATTTCATTCAGCTTTTCTTTTTCTTGTTGAGCCAAGTCGTGAGTTTCTCCAGGATCGACACTCAGATCATACAACTGCCAATTACCCGTTCCGAATGGTGTCTCTTGCAAAACCGCCTTCCAATCGCCCTTGCGCACTGCACGGCGCTTGAACAGCTCCCATCCGAAAACCTCAGTCGTTTGATGAATATGGGTATGATCTTCGGGGTACTGCAATTTTCTCACGAAGGATAATCCAGTTTGAGGTAATACCTTTCGCCCTTCGAACTCAGCGGCTGGATAACGCACGCCAGCCACGTCAAGCAGAGTTGGCGCAACATCTCTGATCGTTAACATTTCGCGACTAACCGTGGCGTGATGCTCTACACCTGGACCGCTAATAATAAAAGGGACCCGAATGCCTCCTTCTGACATGTGACGTTTAAACAGATAGAAAGGTGTACTGCTTGCTGAAGCCCAACCTGGTCCGTAAAACATCATTGAGCCGTCCCGCCCTAAATTCTCAAGGCTATTGTCAGCGTTATTGTAACGTTGAACGAGCACTTTACTCTGCCAGCCAGTAAAGCCCGCAGCACCGTTATCGGACATAAACAGTATTAAGGTGTTATCCAGTTGGTTAGATGCGCGTAAGTAGTCAAGCAACCGACCTACGTTGTCGTCCAAGTTATCGATTGCCCCAGCGTAAATCTCCATGCGTCGACTTTGAATACCTTGATCCTCAATCGTTAAGTTTTCCCACGGCTCAACATCCGGAGCACGCGCGCTAAGACTCACGTTTTTATCAATCAAACCAAGCTCTTGCATCTTATTAAATCGACGTTGGCGGAGCACATCATACCCCTTATCGTACCGCCCTTTGTACAGGTCAATATGCGACTCTGGCGCTTGTACCGGAATATGCGGTGCAGAGAATGCTAAGTAAGCAAAAAAAGGCGAAGCATTCTGCTGTCCAGCATCGATATACTCAATCAATTTCGAGGTGTAAAAGTTACTTGAGAAAAAATCATCGGGAACTGGCATACCTGTGCGATCAACCCCGTCTTCTAAATAGGCTCTCGTTGCGCCTTTTCGTCCACCGTTTACGTTAAAATGCCCACTTGGTGGACTCCCTTTCATTTGCGCAAAATAGCGGTCAAAACCTTGCGCTTTAGGGGAGGAGCCAGGTGTATCACCTAGGTGCCACTTGCCTGTCATATAAGTTTGATAGCCTGAATTTTGCAGTAACTTAGCAAATGAAACGGTTTGCTGATTTAGGTGCCCCTCATAACCCGGTATTCCTCTTTGATTGTCCCCTTCGTAACCATGCATTGCGCCTAACCCTGCAAGGTGACTGTCAATACCAGTAAATAACATCGTTCGACTCGGTGAACAATTAGCATGAGCATAAAAGTTGCTGAATAGAGCGCCGTTACTGGCCAGGCTATCAATAGAAGGTGTATCAATTTCGCTCCCATATGCACCTAAATCCGAATAACCGAGATCGTCTGCCACAATGAGCAAAATATTAGGGGGAGATTGCAACGATCCATTGCTATTTTTTTGAACGGGCGTTGCCTCGTCTTTAGCCATGCAAGAAAGAATAGATGCTGCCAGCAGCACAATAATTAATGCTCTCATGGTTTATTTTCTCGCTAATTTACGCAGTGCTAACGCGCTGCTTAAATAATAATTTCTCGCCGTCGCGGTAAGTATGTTGTCAGAGAGAGCCGTTAATACATCAGCTTTATTTTCCATAGCCTGTTTATTGTTTGGCTCCAGCACAAGTACATAGTCACAAAGCTCGGCAGCCCATTGAAAGTCGGCGTCTTCTATTGCTTGATTAATTAACGTCTGTAACCCGTCTACCCCGCCTGCAACCTTAGCAAAACGCTCGGCTTTGTCGTTATCACTTAGGGGGAACAAATTTGTGGCATTTCCATCGAACCATCCTAAATAGCCATCAAATATCGCTCGAACGGCCCATTCAGGATTACCGTAATAAGGGCGAAGGTAATCTAAATTTTGGTATTTTTCGGGTAGCGTGACGTAATCTACCAGCTGGTTTGGCGTCAACCCCTTATTGATACCCTCTACGGTTTTGTTAAATAGAAAACGGATGGCATCTCTGAAGTTTGTAAGGGTTTCATTCACTTTATCTTCACCAATAATCGGGCGGGTGTGACCTCCAACTACAGCAACAGGGTGTTCTTGTAAAATTTGATCTAAGACATTTGCCCACTTTCGTACGTCTCGATACTGAGTACCACGAATTGCATATAAGTTAGGCCAAGATTTGTAGAAGTTATCCCCGGCAGAAAAGACGTCCGCCTTGCGGTCCGGCCAATAAGCTTTCGCCACGCCGTTATTTACACGTTGCTCTTTTGAAAGTTGAAATCCAGCTTGCATAGCGCCCCGGCGCTTCTGAATTTGTATACCGGCTTCTCCTAATGCATTTTGCTCACTGCCAAAGCCTTCACGAGCCCAGACTTGTGCATCAGGAGAATCGATAAATGCCGAGGCACCTAGTGTGTGGTCACCATGCCCATGGGTATAGATTACAGCCGCCACTGGCTTATCAACAATACGACGAAAATCTTCTCGTATTTGCTGTCCACTTTCCACGCTAATACCGGTATCAACAATCACAATACCTGTTTTACCTATGATCATGCTCACCGGTGAAACACCGTAACCAACGGCGGTATAAACGTTTTCTGACACCTTGATAATGTTTTTATCAAATTCTGCGGTGCGACTATTTAACAATCGAGTGGCTTCAGATTCTGCGGCACTCGCTTGACTTGTGAGCACACTGATATTGAAGCAAATGGGTAGCAAGAATAAAAAATGTTTAACCTTGATTGCCATACTGAGGGTGTCCCTTACTGAATTTGAAGGATCAGATCCACTTTGCCCGAAAGTACAAAGTGGTATCCAAGGGTATAAAAATGACGACTGGCTACTTAGAATTCAACACCGAACGAAATCCCGTATGTACGAGTAGACGCGTTAGTCACCCGGCACAATACATTCATGTGAATATCTGTTTGAGCGTTTGTCGTTTCGCGCAATATTGCGTTACCGTCGTTAATTAATAATCCGCTGCAGAAGCGTTCATTCGTCAGGTTTTTACCGTACACCGAAAACTTGTATTGTAAGTCCTCGCCAAAGTTGTAACTGATGTTGGCGTTCAACAAGGTGTAGGCATCGGTGGATAACTGATCAATAACCATGTTATTACCATTAGTTGGCGTGCCTTTAACCTGCTCTCCGGTATGAGATATATTGCTGGTTAAGGTTAGCAAGCTACCATTTTCTAGTTCATATTCTTGCGACGCAAGCAGCATCAATGAAACACTTGGCGCGTTGCCCAACTCCGCCCCTACAAAGAAGTTTTCACTGTCGCCCACATCTGTTATTTCAGAATCAAGTAACGAAATTCCCGCCTGAATAAACAAACCGTTATCCCCTGCGTATTTCACATTGGCATCTATCCCTTTAATTTCCGATTCAAGGGCGTTATCAAGTGTTGGAACACCTCTAGCAGTCACGAACTGCTGTAGATTTGTATAAGAATAGAAAAATGCAGCTGCATCCATTTGAATACGGTTGTTCCAGAAATCTCTTTTGTAACCGATTTCCCACGCATCTAATGATTCTGGTTCAAGCTTTGTTTCTGCAAGGCCAGAAAGGACATTAGCAACCGGGACGAGTGCATATACGGGTCGCGTATCTAAGGCTGAGCCCTTGAACCCTTTCGACATGCTGGCATAAATTAACGAATCTTCGGTTGCTTTGTAATCTAACTTGACAGTGTAACCAACATCTTTGTTCTCGAGGATTTGCGTAACCTGTCTGGCTATTTCATAGCCATTTTCATCGTACTCAGGCGTTCCTGGATTTTGTGCGGCAACTAATGCCGCTATCTCATTGGTAAAATACATAGTTGTTGTGGGATCACCCGCCACATTTGGTGAAGAAGGCAAATAGTGCCCTTCAATTTTCTCGTCGGACCAACGAACCCCAGCGGTAAGCGTTAACGTATCTGTGAAGTCATATTCACCTTGAAAATACACACTGAAGTTTTCTTTAGTGTGATCTAACTGAACATTTGGTACTTGCAAACCATTTTGAAACGACCCTCTGGCTCCCCTTAAAGCTGTATAGGATGTGGCGTCGTCGTCAAGGTAATATAATCCAGCTATCCAGCGAAAATCATCTTCCCCGGTAGAAACTAAACGCAGCTCTTGTTGTATCGTATCTCGATCATCTTGATGAAAGGTGCTCAGACCGAGTGTGTCGCCACCATCATTGTCATTGGCGTTTTTAAATTTAAGGTTATCCCAAGAAGTCACTGATGTGAGAACGGCCCATGGTAGCTCGTAATCAATATTTAAATACGCACCTCGGGTATCAAGTTCTTCATACCCAATGTCCTGCGTCGTGGTATTCCAATCGCCTGTTGACGGATCAGATGCCAGTTCCCCCGACCCACCGCCATCTCGACTGAGGCAATTAGTGTCCTTCTCAAAATCAACTATTCCCGTCGGCGCATCGGCACATAAACCGCCCGAGCCATCTGCCGAACGCGTACCTACCGCTTTGATCGCCGTGCTGTTGTTAACTGAACTTAAGCCATGCATGTTAAGCGTTACACTTAATGCGTCTGATGGCTCCCATAGAAAGGCAATGCGCGCTGCTTGGCTATCATCATCACCGTACCTTTGCCCATTACTGACGGATTTGAAAGCGCCGTCATCGTCAATGCTTTGAATGGCAACACGTGCAGCTAACTCATCAGTCAAGTCAAACCCGACGGCTAAATCTGCTTCGGTATGACCATAGTTCCCCAGTTTCAAGCTCGCTTTGCCCGTTGTACCATAACCAATTTGCGGCTTGTTACTAATGTAGTTAACAGCACCACCGGTTGTATTTAAACCAAACAAGGTGTTTTGCGGTCCTTTTAGGATCTCTACTCGCTCCATATCAAATAAGGCCGCTTTTGCATGAAAGCCACTGGTAAGTGTTACACCATCAAAATACTGACCCACGGCAGATGCAGCGGTGATATGCACATCGCTGGTCCCAACACCACGTAGAAAATAATTTCTATTTGAACCTTGCTGAGTAGCAGACGAAAAACCCGGTGTCACATTTACCAAATCACTCGCGTTTGCAACGCCTAATGTTTCCATGGACTTCCCAGTGAAAGCGGTCACTGCGATAGGCACTTCTTTTAGCGGTTCAGAACGCTTTTGTGCAGTGACTTCGATCACCTCGACTTGGCCGTAGGCCGCGGTGTGAAAAACTGAAAGTAAAATACCTATTGCTGGTAACTTTGGGCACCGGTGAAAGTTAATCGTACGTTTTGGCATAATGGTCTCCTGTTAGATCAATTTGTAATGAATCCAAATTGATCATTCGCCACTTAGCCAAAGAACATTCGGAAACTTGCATAGAATATAAACTGTCCAAGGGCAAAACATTCATTCCAAAGAATGTATTCCACATGACATTTTATTAACATTACATTAACGCCCAGAACGTTTGGGGTTGCCCCGGATAAGTCCAATGACTACTGGCTAATAGATGACTTCGTTGAATATTATCGGCGGACGACATACTGGGAACATACGTTAAAAAATAACAATATTGCGTAAATACAAAGATTTATGAACACCCAAGGTCGGGTAGTTTAAGAGATTAATTGAATGAATGTTCAGACGCCTTAATCAAGAAGCGCTGTGGATTGAAGCTAAATGACGTCAAGGCTGCATTGACCTTGAACCGAGCAGAAAACGAAAGCACTAGCGTCTGGTTATCAGTACTGGTCGATATTAACAATCGTGATATGCAGGATACGCCAATTGTTTCGGTAGATGGACTTACACACTTTCCGGACGCTTTTTACCGCATTTATCCGTAAACATAAATACACCTATGCTATCCAGCAGTATGTCGGGTATTAAATTTAAGCTGCATATGGAAAACTAAATATTCAACTTAACGCAGAATCATCCTGAATATCACATGCCGGTATTCAGGATGAATAAGCGCGAATAGCGGATAAGCTCTACTCTTTTGTATAGTTTTTCATATTCATTGTTGAGGCATCTATGTGCGACATAAAATCGCCGGCCGCCTTAACATTCATAAAGCTTTTCATCGAGGCCTCTGCCGCTTCTTCAGATTCCCAATGCACAACGACTAACCACTCTCCATTTTGACCTTTCGCGGCCTCTCTGGAAATAAACCCAGGTTGTTTCACAACGTGTTCCGTTTCCACTGCTTTATCAAGTGGTGCAAATTGCTGGTAACTCACCCCGTCTTTTAATTTGAAAGTAGCAATTTCAATCACTTCTGCGTAGGTCATTGCCGGCATTACGGCCAGTACAGATAAACCGAATATCATTTTCGATAATTTTTTCATCATTTTCTCCGTGAAATGAATAACTAATAAGGAATAAATAAAATAACTATTTACAGTTTAACGCGAATACCGAGCACAACTTCATGACTCGCTATGTCGTCAATTTTAAAGCCGTCCGTAAATGAATCTTGCCCTGTATTAACATCACCAAACGAGGCATATTGGTACTCGCCATACATACTCACGGTTTCAGTTATTTGATAATTACCACCGAATCCAATATTCCAACTAAAGTCAGTAGAGTCGCCATCAGAGTAGGCATCATAGTAGCCATCTGCGGCACCATCAAAGGCATCAAAAGCAGCGACCCCCTGTCCGCCTAGTTTGGCTGAATAACGGTTATCCGATACTCCTAGACCAACTTTAATATAAGGTGTAAAGGCCGTTTTATTGGCGAAATCATAGAAGCCTTCCACCGTAAAAGTGGTACTTTCAATATTGCCATTCAAAATATACTCTTGCCCATCTCGGGTACCGGTACCAAATTTCGTTTCCGAGAAGCTACCTTCACGGTGATTGATACGGCCTTCAACGCGGAACCTATCGTCAAATACATAACCTATACCTATCCCGCCAACGGCGCCATCACCAGCGTCAAACTGACTAGGGAAATCAGTATCTACAGCGATATTATTACCAAACGCCTCAGAATCGCGTGCTTGTTGGCTATAGCCTAAATGCGCGGTGGCATAAAACCCTTCTAGCGCGCTTGCCTCCCCTAGCACATCTTGCGCATATGCCAATGAAGGCAAAGCAGTTGCCAGTGTGATGGCCAAAGCCAACTTTGTATTACCCAGTTTCATAGTAACTCCAATAAATGTGGTTCTGCTCTGACTCAACTAACAGCGCAGCGAATAAATGTGCTTAGTGCGAATGACGACGCTAATATAGCGTTTACAAATTGGTATGAATATGCACAATAAACGCATTTAACTATTCCGAAATACAGAACAATGATTAATTACCTACGGCATATGGCAGTTTTCGTAAAAGTGGTCGACGAAGGGGCATTTCGAGCCGCAGCTCGAGAGCTAGGCATCGCCCCATCTCGTGTTAGTCAAACTGTGTCAGATCTTGAGAAGTACTTAGGGGTCACACTTTTTTATCGCACCACAAGAAAGCTCTTCCTCACGGATGAAGGGCAGAAGTTCTATGCCCATGTTGCCAATATTACAAAGAGCGCAGAATTAGGGCTGAACGAATTAAACACACGTTCACAGGAATTGATCGGTGAACTCAAAATTTCACTTCCGGCATTTTTAGCATCATCTGCCGTTTCATCTGCCATTGCTGAATTCGCGCGGCAATATCCCAAAGTGGCACTTTCGCTAAATTACACAGACCAAAAAGTCGATATACTCAAAGAAGGGTTAGACCTGTGTATACGCGCGGGGTGGTTAGAAGACAGTTCGATGATGTCTCGACGGCTCGGTGAAAGCAGGCGCTTTCTCGTGGCGGGCAAAGCATACTGTGACGCTCGCCCGTCACCAAAACACCCGTCGGATCTGAAAAACTGGGATTGGGTACACTTCGATATGCGTTCACGCAGCACAGAGTTTTATTCCAAAGAAGGCGATACGGTTACCATTAGCGGAAATTCACGCGTTAGCATGAACAGTGCCGGAGCACTGAGACACTTTGTCGACCAAAATCTTGGGCTAACCATACTGCCTGAGCATTTGGTGGCACAAGAAATAAAGTCAGGGAATTTAGTGCATGTTTTACCTAATTGGGAAATCAAGCCCCTTGGGCTTTACGCCCTTTGGCCGGATACCTCTCGTCGAGAAAATTTAACCTTACAACTGGTTCGTTTTCTGGCTGAGCGAGACTTATCTTAACGTACGTTTTTATCAAAAAAACCTATCACGCATTGTAAACCAGCACACCAAGTGCCTGTGGTATGCCGTGTTGAAAGACACATTTAAATGCGCGTAAGCCCCTCGAATATTCAGGCTGAGGTGTCCTATTCGTTAGTTTCAATGTGTCTTGAAGGCATCTCTTTAATATACAGATCGTGTTTTGAATAGGGTATTTCAATGCTGTGGGTGTTAAATTGTTTGAATATTTCACTGTTTAAAATATCGATTACCCGCCCTTTTAGAGCCGGTTTGTTGATCCAAACCAGCAATTCAAACTCCAGCGCTGACGCTCCGTAACGGCGAAAGCGCACTCTTGGTTCCGGCTCTTCACAAACATATTCTTTTTCCGCTAGGGCAATTTGCATCAGTACTTCGCGCACTTCATCGATATCGGCGTTGTAAGCAACGCCAATTGGTACTCTGCACCGTGACTTTTCATGGGGCCCTCCTGACTCGTTAATGATCTTGGAGTTTCCCATCACCGAATTGGGAATAGTCACTTCAACGTCTTCTCGGGTTAGCATGCGTGTACTGCGCATTCCAATATGCGTCACTTCACCGCGCTCTCCTGAATCAAGCACGATGTAATCACCTATTTTGTATGGTGCGTCAGCCATAATAAACACCCCAGAAAACAAATTAGCGAGCGTGTCTTTTGCGGCAAAACCCACAGCAATACCGACGATCCCGGCAGACGCTAGCCAAGCGGTCATGTCTACTCCCCAAACAGAGAACACAAAGTAAACTGCCAGTACCAAAATGATGATATTCACTAAGTTTAAGAATAAGGGTAATGTTTTGTTATTGACCGCATGAAAGCGCCTTGGGTTACCGGCTATCTTGCTCAATAACGCATGATTCGCGCGCAGAAAAAACGCTGACCAAATAAGGATAGCGACAGATTGTAATGCAGAAAAAATAATATGGGCGTAGAGATCCCCTGGTGACAATATCAGTGCCGCACTTGAAAACCCCATGAGTAATAAACTGAAATAAATCGGCGTGTGCAATAACGTTAAGAAACTGCTGTCTACACCGACATTAATACGCGCAATCAGCGCCTTTAAACCTGCTATCAACACATATTTAAAAATCGAAGCAATAACAAACGACAGCACGATAACAAGCCCAGCTTGGGTATAAGGGTTGTCACCAAAAAACGTTAAAAACGGCGCTATCGCCGTGTGGAATTGCTCTAACATATTTGTATTCCAAAAGTGGTTCGAAGTAAAAAGTATAACCGAAGGGGCTATTTATAGCAGTTTGTGGGGGCACGCAAGCAATTATTTGCTGCACGTGATGCCCGTCGCTATCCCACTGTAGAAATGTGACGATCTAAACGTAAATGTTTACCTGTGACTTTTTACCTAGGTGATACGTCTACTGAATATTATTTTTAAGTACCTTATTTCAATCATCTTCACGGGCGTAAGCAAGCAATTTGCTCTTGCCCATAATCGACATTTTGAGGACTATTTTCATGTTACAGCCACACACCAAATCTCTGTCGATAAATGACAAAGCCCATTCATTACCTTTTGGTGCAATACAGGGCACAACCGCAGAAGGCGTAGTGAGCTATTCATCAGATTACGATAGCGTCGATGGATCCCAATATCCAAATCGCAAGGCATTTCGTAGTTACTATGACGGTATTTATATGGGCTACAAATGGCAGTGCGTCGAATTTGCAAGGCGTTGGCTATATATCAATTTAGGGCTCGTTTTTAATGATGTGTCCATGGCCTATGAAATATTCAAGTTGCGCGCTATCCGTGACGTGGTAAACAGCACTGAGCTACCACTGAATGCCTTTGCCAACGGCTCGCTTCGCCGTCCTGAAGTCGGTTGTATGCTCATCTGGGATGAAGGCGGTGAGTTCGAGCACACTGGCCATATTGCCATCGTGACAGAAGTCTTTGATGACAAGATCCGTGTGGCTGAGCAGAACATGAATTTTACCCCCTGGCCGGCAGGACAATCTTATTCTCGGGAAATTGAAGCCAAAATAGGCGCCAAAGGTGACTACTGGTTAAAGTGCGCTTATACCGGCTCAAGCATTTTGGGTTGGGTCATTCAGACGCCTGACACCCGTCATAGTGTACAACTGCCTGAAGAAAATCCCGCTCTTTTTAAAATTAAATTGACCGAACACAATGCCTCAGATTGCATTGACCGGCCGTGGCTGAACATAGCCAATGAAGATGAAGCAGCCTACGTGGATATGATGAAAGGCCATTGGTTGACCTCAGTAGAAGAAGATTATTTCAAATATTTTGCAGTATCACAAAGCGCCGTAGACTCACTGGAATCTGCAACCGACGAACTACACGGTTTGTTTATGCACGCCACAGACTATGTATTGCAACACCCAGAACTGCTGCATTCTTTTGCATTACCCAGCGCAATATTAGCAAAAGTAATGCGCTCTTGGGATAACCGTAACAACCAGCTGATCACCAGTCGATTTGACTTTGCCATGACGGACCAAGGATTAAAAGTCTATGAATACAACTGTGACTCAGCTTCTTGTTATATGGAAGCAGGCAAAGTACAAGGTAAGTGGGCGTGGCATTTAGGCATAAAAAGCGGTGACGATAATGGCGCTGATCTATTTAAAGCGTTAGTCAAGGCATGGCAAGAATGTGATGTGGTTGATGTGCAAAACGGCACTATCCATGTGTTACAAGATATCGACCCTGAAGAAGACTATCACGCGCTATTTATGAAAAAAGCGATAGAAGCTGCGGGGTTTAATTGTGTCAGAGTCATCGGATTAAGCACGCTAACCTTTGGCGAACAAGGAGAAATCCTTGATCAGCATGGCAACCCTATTCGTTGGGTATGGAAAACCTGGGCTTGGGAAACCGCATTAAATCAATTACGCAAAGAGGAAGAACAAGAGGCGCTTGAATCACACCAAGCTCGTGTAACCCAACCCCAGATTGTGGAACTTTCAGATGTATTGCTCAATGATGACATTATGGTGTACGAACCACTGTGGACACTTATACCCAGTAACAAAGCGATACTGCCAGTGCTGTGGTCTTTGTTTCCCAATCATCCCCTATTGCTTAACACCAGTTTCGAGCTAAGCGACGAGCTCAAAGCAACAGGTTATGTAAGCAAACCCATAGTCGGTCGTTGCGGTGAAAATATTCAGCTTATCGATGCAGACAATCAGGTATTAGCAAACAAAGGCGGGGCATTTGCAGAGCGCCAGCAAATCTATCAACAGTTGTTTGCCTTGCCTAAAATCGATAACTATTACGTGCAAATATGCACCTTCACTGCAGCAGGCCATTATGCAGGCAGTAACGTACGCGTAGATAAATCGATGATCATTGGCAAAGACAGCGACTGTATGGCACTTCGCACCCTAGACGATCAGGCATTTTTAACCCTGTGATCATGACGCTAAAATTAGCAATGATTGCGTTGCAACCATAAGAGAGACAAGGCGCCTTGCATGTAGATTTGGGCATTGTTTTTTGAGTAAATCGTGTAAGATACGAATATCGTGCATGGTGATGTTATCTGATTGTTTTTTGGCGAAATGTCCATTCTTGATAAACAACATCAAATAGCGCCATGCGTGTCTATATTATTGTTTCCGCTTAAGTTTATGAGGGGATTCGTTAGCCCTAGGCTTTATGCGCTACTTGTAGACTAAGGAGATGACCTAATGAATAAAGTTGATCACCCAGTGAAGACAAGAGAGCTTCACAGCCACCATTTCGATTCGACAATCTGGAATGATTTTGTTTTTCGTGACGACGACATTGTCATTTCCACCTATGCAAAATCAGGGACGACCTGGATACAGCAAATCGTGTCCCAGCTTCTGTTTTCAGCTGAGGAGGGCTTGGAAGTCGCTGCAATGTCGCCCTGGATGGACTTGCGCGTTCCACCAAAAGAAGTCAAGTTGCCGGCAATCGAGGCACAGACACATCGTCGATTCATAAAATCGCACTTACCTGTGGATGCCCTGGTCTTTTCAGAAAGGGCTAAGTATATCTACATCGGTCGAGATGGACGCGATGTGGTCTGGAGTCTATACAACCACCATCTAAATGCGAACACGGCTTGGTACGACGCCCTTAACAAGACCCAAGGCAGAGTTGGCCCGGAAATCGAACCACCATGCTCGTCGATCTCCCAGTATTTTGATGACTGGCTGGATCAAGATGGCTTTCCATTTTGGTCGCTCTGGGACAATGCTCGCACTTGGTGGGCGATCCGTGATTTACCGAATGTACACATGGTGCATTTTGCAAATTTGAAGTCAGACATGCCTGGAGAAATTCGCCGCATTGCAGAATTCATTGGCACGTCCATCGAAGAGTCGAAGTGGGACAAGATATTAAAGCATTGCAGTTTTGACTATATGAAGGCTAATGCCACCAAGAGTGTCCCTCTTGGTGGGGCGTTTTGGGAAGGAGGTGCGGAAACCTTTATTCACAAAGGCACGAATGGCCGGTGGCGTGATGTGCTTTCTGCGGAGCAGACAATGAATTATGAACAGCGTGCCGAGTCGGAGCTCGGCCCCGACTGCGCACATTGGTTTGCCACTGGTGAGCTCAAATAATGTGTTTACGTGAGTTATTATCCATACAAGCAATTAGTCAGAGCAAATTACAGTTTGTTCTTGGGGAGTCATTATGCCTAGGCATTCATCTGATTTGGTCGCTTACCCATAGGAGAAACAGCATTGAGCAATGAATGGGACGAATATGCCGAGGGCTGGGATGTTGATCCCTCGGTACAAGAATATGCCAATAATGCTTTTGACGAACTTTCTAGTGTCATTGAACTTGATGGTCTATCTGTACTGGACTTTGGTTGTGGTACTGGCACCCTTGCCCAGCTTCTTAGCCCTAGGGTAAAAAACATAGTAGCCCTTGATAGCTCATCAGAAATGATAAAGATCTTAGCTAAGAAAAACCTAAGTAATGTTTCGGCTATTTCAGACTTCCTAACTCAGGATTTGGTTGATAGCAATCCGTATTTGTCCAATAAGTTTGACTTAATCGTAGCATCATCAGTTTGTGGCTTTTTACCTGATTATGAAATGACACTTGTGCTATTAAAGTCTCTTCTGAAAAAGGGCGGTATGTTTGTGCAGTGGGACTGGCTTTCAGACGAAGATTCATCCGAAACAGGGTTGTCTCAAAATAGAGTGTTACGTACCCTCAAAGAAAATGAATTCATTGATATTCAAGTGAAAAACTCATTTGAAATGAATAGTTCAAAAGGCACCATGAGGGTATTAATGGCTGTTGGAAAAAATGCCTAACAAGGTCGTCATCTATCGCCCACTACGTGGGCTGGACCTCCAAACCGCTTCGCAGTTTTCCGACCGGTTACGGCGGCGCTGGGGAGTCCCCCCATAAGATATGGTCTCCCTTATTTGTGAAAATAAGCAAATATATTGATGCTCTTAAGGTAAAAGGCAGCCCAGCTGATTTGAACTGCATTTATCTTGTAATCCGAAGCTCTTTTTCTGACCTCTCTACCTAACCTTATAATGGATAATACGCGCCGATGACGAGTAGTATTGGCCCTGACCTTGAGAGATAGTCACAATACTCGCGCCCAATTTTGCTGCTGAGCGATGAGGCAGGGCAATCAGTCTATACGTTTTATGTTGTGTTTTGGGGCGACCGAGCCTGCAATGTTACGGCCTAATTCGGTTAACGACAGTTGTTGTCCATCAAGCAAAGATTGTGTGGCAACCATGAGGGACGAAAGGCCTTTCGCATGTAAATTGGGGCATTGCTTTGCAAGCAAAGCCTGTAAGATATCAATATCACGCATGGGGTTGTTATCTGGTTAGTTTTTGGCGAAATGCCCATCCTTGATAAACAACATCAAATAGCGCCATGCGTGTCTATATTATTGTTTCCGCTCAAGTTTAACGGGAAATTCGTCAGAGTGACGCGTTAAAAAGTCAATTACTGCTTGAACAAATCTGCCGTTAAATTCTTACTCAAGTTGTCAAATAACTGATAAACCATGAACGTCTATTACTGCTATTTAGGATCGCTCTTTGAAAGAGCACCGAATAACCGCTAGATCCTGCCGTGGGCGATACTCTATCGACTGAATGAGTTAATCACCAATTATCAGGGTTCGCACTGCATTCTAGTTTTGTTGTATTAAGGTGAGTCGATTATGGTGAATTTGATGTTTTAATGCGGTTTTACAGAGTGAACAAAGGTTAAATTCGCCTTTATTTTCTGATGGATCCCACCAATCCAGTTGTTCCCATTATGGTCATCAGTCGTTTCAGGTTGTAAGACAATACATTTAAGCTCATTTCGATGCTCACATTCTTTTTATGCCCCATTGAGAAGTGTGTCGAATCCATCCACATTTTAATCGTTCTAAACGGATGCTCTACGGTTAGTTTTTTCAGAACGGGTATATCTCGATTATCATCGCGCCGTTGCTGCATCAGATGTTCGTGGATTTAATGTTTCATTTTCCTTGGTTCGTTTAATGGTGTAGTGCATTTAGCTTTGATAGTGCAATCTCGGCAAATAATATGTGGTTAACGTACACCTTTACGCAAGACCACTTTCCGTCGCGTTGCGTTGCGTCCATCGATTGAACTCACAGCGATTCTCAGACATTGCTAAGTCTAAATGATTTCTCAACGACTGCCGTTCAAACACAAACCATAAAACAAATCGACATATGCTGACTTCAATAAACACAGTATGAATAGCCACTGATAGTAGCGCAATTGTCTCAAGTCAATGTCTCCAAGCCGATTGACTGTAAACTCTTCTCGGTTAGTTCCTGTTTTAAATACCCATAAAAATCCTAACAAAACAATTTTTGAAAGCTCAAAAACATCTAATAGGATGAACATATGAAAGTGATAGATTTTGTGTTGGTAATATCAGTCTTATTATTATCCCCTCATTTAGCTGCCAAACAGTTAAATAAAAGTAGTTACTCTGGATACGGTGTATTAACTGAGCAAAATGCAATTATTCTAGCGCTAGAAAATAACCCTAATCTCGCGCAAATGCAGGCACGATATGAGGCCATGAAAAGTTTGCCATCACAAGTTGGGACCTTACCAGATCCAATATTAAGTTTGGGAGCCGTCAATTTTCCAACCGACAGTTTTGAGCGCAGTCAAGAAGGTATGACACAACTACAAATTGGTTTTTCGCAAGCATTCCCATTTCCAGGGAAGTTGGATTTAAAAGAAGAAGCCGCCAAGTTTAACGCCAAAGCCGCATATTTTGATTTAACAGAAATGCGCATGTTGTTAGCCAGCAACGTGAGTATTAAATGGTGGCAAATTTTTTATTTGGATCGGGCAATAGAAACAGTAAATAGAAACCAAAATTTACTGAGACAATTTGTTGAAATAGCAAATACCAAATACACCACAGGAGACGGACTACAACAAGATGTATTGTTATCTCAACTAGAGTTATCAAAATTAATTGATAAAAATATTCAAATAGTAGCCTTAAGAGAGAATCAAATCATTAGATTGAATGTTCTCATGAATATTGCGCCTCGAAATACCATTCGTTTACCCAATAAAATTGATTTGGTGGAAAAAAATATATTATCCGAACAACAATTGTATCAATTGGCTAGCCAATTTCGACCGCTTTTGCAAAAACATAAGGCGCTTATTTCAGCTGCTAAATCAAACCTTAAATTGGCTGAGCAAGAATACTACCCCGATTTCAATGTTGGTGTGACATACGGCAATAGAACTGGAGAGAATCCACCATATATGGGGGGAGATAGAGCTGACTTATTTTCGATAAAATTGGGAATTAAGATCCCTTTATATGCAAGTACAAAGCAGTCCTACAAAGTTAAGCAACGCATTAAAGAAAAATTTAAATCGAAATACGCCTACTACGATGAGATGAATCAGGTGAAAGCAGATATCGCGACTAACGCCACCAATTATAGTCGCTCACGACAACAACTATCATTATTTGAAAGCGGAATATTGCCCCAGGCCAGACAAACGGTGCAATCAATGTTGGCCGGTTATCAAGTCAGCGAAGTTGATTTTCTAAATTTAGTACGTAGCCAAGTGACGTTATTCAACTATGAATTGCAGTACTGGCAATCTGTTTCACAAAGCAATCAAGCGTTAGCAAGTTTACAAGCTTCGGTTGGAAGGGAAAGTATTTATGAATAAATCTACATTAGTCAGTGCAATTATTATGTTAAGTGTTGGGATCGGTGTTGGCTATGTACTTTTTGGAAACGAAATGGATAGCACTGAAAATTCAGCAAATACACAGCAAAGCCAGGTTGTTACCACAGGTAAAGAACAGCCGTTATTCTATCGAAATGCAATGAATCCATCGGTTACTTCACCCGTACCAAGCAAAGATTCAATGGGTATGGATTATGTGCCAGTTTATGCGGGTGAATCAGACAGTGAAGCCGTGTTAGGTACAGTGCAAATAGACCCTGTTGTGGTGCAAAATATTGGCGTGCGGACCTCTTTTGCGAAGCGAGAGTCGATGAGTAGAACAATTCGCGCTTCAGCAAGAGTAGATTTTGACGAGCAAAATATGGCGCGTTTACACCCTAAAATTGAAGGTTGGATTGAAGCGGTGAAAGTCGATAAAACCGGTGAAAAAGTGGAAAAAAACGATGTATTGGTCAGCATATATTCACCTAAATTAGTGTCAACTCAACAGGAGTATTTACTCGCATTAAATAGCCTTAAATCCCTTCAAAATAGCCCCTTTGAAGATGTTAGGCACGGTGCTAAAGAAATGGTTGAAAGTGCCAGAGAGCGTTTGGTGTTACTTGGCGTGGCAGAACATCAAATTGACGAGTTAGAAAAAACCAGAAAAATTAAAAAACAATTGCACATTCATACTCCCGTGGAAGGCACTGTAATCCGCATTGGCTCAAGACAAGGTCAATATGTAACCCCTAAAACTGAATTATATATGGTGGTTGATTTGAGCCAAGTATGGGTTTATGCAGATGTGTATGAATATGAATTACCTTGGATAAAAGTGGGAGATGAGGTGGAAATGACGTTAGCCAGTGTTCCCGGTAAAACATTCGCTGGGCGGTTAGCTTACATCTACCCTTATGCACAATCAAAAACACGTACTACACAAGTTAGAATTATTTTTGATAACCCAAAGCAATTATTACGCCCTGATATGTTTGCAGAAGTGATCATTCATTCTGATGTTATTGAAAACGCTGTCGTTATTCCCGCACAAGCAGTCATCCGATCAGGCGAAAGATCTCAAGTTTTTGTTGTATCAGCGCCCGGCAAGTTTGAGCCGCGGTTAGTGACATTAGGCATAGAGTCTAACGGCACTGTTGCGGTGATCTCTGGTTTAGCAGCGGGCGAAGAAGTCGTCACCTCTGCACAATTTATGGTGGACTCTGAATCATCACTGCGTGAAGCAACCGAAAAAATGCTTGAACAATTGCAGAAACAAAATAGCGATGAAACTAAAATGCCAGCCATGGATATGCCGAGTGTCAATGATGTGAAGCCTAAGGAGCAATAATTATGATTGAAGCCATCATTTCAGCCTCACTAAAAGACCGGTTTATGGTGATATTAGCGGCCATCATTATTACGTTAGTAGGGTTATTTGCTTATAAAACCACGCCTTTAGACGCAATCCCTGATCTTTCTGATGTACAAGTTATAGTTTTTACCGAATTTCCAGGACAGTCACCACAAGTGGTTGAAGATCAAGTGACCTATCCGTTAACCACTTCAATGTTAGCGGTTCCCAACACTAAGGTGGTACGGGGTTATTCCTTTTTCGGTATGTCTTTCGTCTACATCATTTTTGAAGATAATACTGACATGTATTGGGCACGCTCACGGGTACTTGAGTCGTTAAATTATGTGAGCGGTAGATTGCCTCAAGGTATTACGCCGACACTTGGTCCTGATGCAACAGGGGTCGGTTGGGTTTACGAATATGCTTTAGTCGATAAAACCGGCCAGCACGATTTAGCTCAGTTACGTTCACTGCAAGATTGGTATTTACGCTATCCCTTACAAACAGTGGATGGCGTTGCTGAAGTCGCTTCAATGGGAGGCTTTGTTAAACAATATCAAGTGGATGTGGACCCCAACGCTTTGGCGCGCTACAACATCCCGCTTGATAAAGTAAAAATGGCCATAAAAACGTCAAATAAAGACGTCGGTGGTCGTTTAATTGAAATGGCTGAAACTGAATACATGGTGCGCAGCAAAGGCTACATAAAATCAATTGAAGATCTCAACATGATCCCTGTTGCCGTGACGGCTGATGGCATACCTGTTCGTTTAAAAGATATCGCCCATGTTCATATTGGGCCTGAATTGCGTCGTGGTGTGGTAGATCTAAATGGCGAGGGTGAAGTCGCGGGTGGCGTTGTCATTATGCGGTTTGGTGAAAACGCCTTGGCAACCATTCAAGCAGTGCGTGCAAAACTAGATGAACTTAAGGCTGGTTTGCCCGAAGGCGTTGAGATAATCAGCGTCTATGATAGAGGAAACCTTATTGAACGAGCGGTAGAAAGTTTAAACACGTCTTTGCTGCAAGAGCTGGTCATTGTCAGTTTAGTGGTCATTATGTTTTTATTACACGCACGCTCCGCCTTCGTCGCTATCATCACCCTACCCTTAGGCATTCTGATGGCATTTGTTGTCATGCGGTTACAAGGTTTAAATGCCAATATCATGTCCCTTGGTGGCATTGCTATTACGATAGGCACTATGGTTGATGGTGCCATTGTAATGGTAGAAAATGCCCATACCTGTTTAGCAAAAGTCCGTGAAGAAAAAGGCCGCGAACTCACTAATGACGAAAGGTGGAAAGTGATTGGTGATAGCAGCAGAGAAGTGGGCCCGGCACTATTTTTTTCGTTATTGGTCATTACCGTTTCATTTTTACCTATTTTTACCATGCAAGCCCAGGAAGGACGGTTATTTAGTCCCTTAGCGTTTACCGCAACTTATGCCATGGCAGCCTCTGCAATATTGGCCGTAACACTAGTGCCAGTCATGATGGGCTACTTTTTACGGGGAAAAATAATGCTAGAACATAAAAACCCCGTTAACCGTGTATTACACAAATTGCACAAGCCTGCACTGACTCTCTTGATGAAATACCGAGGTATTACCCTAGCGTTAGCTGTCGCTTTGCTTGCGGTGACTTATTATCCGTATTCCAAACTAGGCAGTGAGTTTATGCCGCCACTAGATGAGGGCGATATACTCTACATGCCCACGTTATTTCCGGGCATATCGATCACCAAAGCGAAAGAGTTTTTACAACAAAGTGATAAAATTTTGAAAACCTTTCCTGAAGTTCATCACGTGTTTGGTAAAGTGGGTCGAGCACAATCCGCTACTGACGCCGCACCTTTGTCTATGGTAGAGACGACTATTAGTTTAAAACCTAAAGAACAGTGGCCAGATCCCAGTAAAACAACCACTCAAGTGATGGCTGAAATGGACAAAGCCATAAACTTTCCCGGCGTGGCCAATGCTTGGACCATGCCGATAAAAACGCGAATAGATATGTTATCAACAGGCATAAAAACGCCGGTAGGCATCAAGGTTTCTGGCCCTGACTTAACTGTATTGCAAAAAGTATCAAAAGATATTGAACAGGCAATGAAAGGCATACCTGAAACTACCTCAGCTTTTGGTGATCGTACTGTGGGTGGTTATTATCTTGATTTTGATGTGAAACGTGAAGAAGCGGCACGTTACGGTTTAACAGTAGGCGCAGTACAAGATGTGATTCAAAGTGCAATTGGAGGCATGAATATTACGCAGACTGTTGAAGGTCTGGAACGTTACCCAGTCAATTTACGCTACCCAAGGGAATTGCGCGATGACTTAGAGACCCTTAAAAGGGTATTAATTTCAACGCCAACAGGGACACAAATTCCTATGGCTATGGTGGCAGATCTTGTTTATCGACGTGGCGCCCCCGTTATAAAAAGTGAAGATGCCCGTCCGAACGCATGGATTTATGTGGATATAGCCAGCTCAGATATTGGGGGGTTTGTTCGTGAAGCTAAAAAAGTATTAGCTGAAAAGGTTAACATTCCTGCTGGTTATACGGTTACTTGGTCTGGACAATTTGAATATATGGAGCGAGCCGCACAGCGTTTGAGTATTGTTGCGCCTGCGACATTATTTTTAATTTTTTTACTACTTTACCTTAATTTCCGCAATGTAATCGAACCTGTTGTCGTCATGATGTCTATGCCATTTGCACTGGTTGGTGGTATTTGGCTGGTTTATATCAATAACTACAATATGTCGGTCGGTGTTGCTGTCGGTTTTATAGCTCTGGCCGGAATGGCTGCTGAGATTGGTGTATTGGTATTGAGTTTTATTGATAATGAAATAGCACAGCGCCGCGCCGCTAGCGAACAACCGCTCTCGGTAGACGAAATTAAAAATGCAGTACTATCAGCAACCTCAAAACGAGTGCGGCCGGTTGCTATGACGGCAATTTCAACTATGGCGGGCTTAATCCCTATCATGCTCAGTACATCAACGGGCTCTGACGTCACTCACAGAATTGCTGCGCCTATGCTGGGTGGCATGTTAACCGTTTTAATTTTAAACTTACTGGTATTGCCCGTCATGTATAGCTTTATTTTACAGTTCCAAGAGGCGTCAAAAGAAAGAAAACTCTATCTGCTTAATAACAGTACAGCCAGCTAGCCCTCTAAAAAGTAGAAAGTACCTTAGTGACTTTTGATGTCGGTAAGGTACTTTTCTTGATCTGCTTAGGGCTTAAACGAAAATGGCTTTACTTAGCAAATCACTGCCCGTCTGTTGTGCCAGTTATAGATGACTATCAATAGGTAGATAGCCACGCACTTCATGACAGCTCCCCTAACCCTTTATGGTTAAACGGATCAATATCTGTCAATTGGCCAGAATCAACAAGCACACTCGGAGCGTTTTCACTAAGCAAATAAGTGTCAATATGTTCCTCGCTTTTATTTTGCTAAGGTGAGTTGGAGGTTATATAATTTGTTTCTGAAGATCTGATAAGTAAATACTACGATTTGTCGTGTTTTGGTTCAGGTAAGCGAACATGAATAGTCCGCCCACTGCATTAAATAATACCAATCGGATTAAAGTTTAAGTCAACTT
>NZ_BAER01000046.1 GCF_000315055.1 Paraglaciecola polaris LMG 21857
GATACACCCTTCCCATAGGCCTAGTAATACTTTGTATTCTTTGCCATTAAGCCAAATTCTCGAAGCCATAACATCCTCAGCAGGATCTTCCATCATTGAGAAGCCATCAGATGAGACGGCTTTAAATACTTTTTTAATGAAGGTCTTACTTGTTTTCTTTTTTCCGATACATATGCCTAGGCATAAGTGAATTGCTTTCTCTAGAGTTGCAGTCGTTGATTGGTATGCAGGGTCTAATAATAGAGAACTAAAGTATAAAGCAGACTCAACAGGATCATATTCTTTGAGGATTTGGTTAAGCTGATCGGAGTTTCTAGAATAAAGCCCAGCTTGTCCTTCTTGCATAAAGTTAATCAGCTTAAGCATGTCAGGGGTCATTTAGAATCTTTCCCAATATTGGTGTTATATTTTCATTTTGTTCGGGTTGAATTATTGCAAATCTAAATATCGCTCAGCTACGCTCAAAAACCGGAAAAAACTACGGGGGCTGGTTCGTCCGCTTTGGGTCGAAAACTGACCTAACTCCACACTACCAGACAATTTTCCTTGTGTCCGGTTTTCGCTCAAACCCGCTAGTCAGTTTATTAGGCAGGACTGAGTTTCAAACATTAATATGCTCGTACACCTGACTCAATTCAGCCCTGTCATGTTAATGGTGTCGGTTACTATATGCGAGTGTAAAGCGCATGACCTTTGACAACCTAAGATCAAAAAGACGATTTGGTTACCGTCCTAGCTGTGGTATAAAAATCGGCATAGGGTTTTAGTCCATAATCAGACGATGTAGGTGAATTGTAATCAATGCACATTTTAAATTTTGAAGCGTTTCTGCTAGCGATTACCCTGTTAACCATCACCCCTGGGATTGATACCGTACTGGTAATCAAAAATACCAGCCGCTCGGGTGGACGAGATGGAGTGGTAACCAGCTTGGGAATTTGCCTTGGGCTTTTTGTGCATGCGACCTTTTCCGCTGTGGGTATATCTGCCATTTTGCTTCAGTCGGCTGAATTGTTTTCAATCATGAAATGGATTGGGGCCGGCTATCTCATTTGGTTAGGCATTGGCGCGTTGAAAACGGCCTTTATCGGCAATGCTGGATTAACGGTAAATGACTCAGTTGTTAGAGCGCTTAGCGTGCGTCGCTCTTTAAAAGAGGGATTTCTGTCAAATGTATTAAACCCAAAGACAGCGGTGTTTTATCTGGCGTTTTTGCCGCAGTTTATTGATCCCCTGCACTCCCCCTTCCTGCAAGCAATGGCCATGGCAGGGATACATTTTGTGATTGCGATGATTTGGCAATGTGGCCTTGCCGGAGCGGTTAGTTCAGCTAAACGCTTTTTTGCGAATCCACATGCCCTTAAATGGATGGAGGGCATCACAGGCAGTGTACTGATATTGTTGGGTGCGAGACTGCTTCTTGATGAGCAAAACCTAGATCGTAATGAATAAAGTTCGTCATAACACGCCAGGATGAATCTTTGGTAAATACCGGCGTATCAATGCTGCGTTTTATTTCCACACCTAGTCGTCATTAAATCAACAGAAATTGATTATAAATGCAGCTCGCCGAATATACCGCGGAAGGATCACAGGATGTATTTAGTTATATAAACCGAGATACTTACCCGGCCCGTTTTCAAAAAATGTCTGCATGACTGAACCAATATGAAATCAATTATGGAGTGCTTCATGACACTGCAGACAAAACTGATATTGTAGAGGCTGACATTCAGGTGGGTATTTATGCCATGCCTCCGTTACGAAATGCAGATAAAGACGGAAATTACATTCCCAACATGATACTCATAAAAGAACGCATTGTTAGTTTCGTCATTTCCTTAGACTTTTTGGCATAAGGCTTTTACGGATGACATAAAGGCGTAATCTATATTCCTGACAAGCGCGGCGGGATCCCCCCGTACGGTGAGTCAGTATGGATAATGTTGCTAAGCATGGTGTGCGACGCTATCGTGTTTTTCCCCACAGTACTTGATCATTACGATAAAAGAGATAACGCGAACCGCTTGGGTAAATTATTTACTTGCTACTACTGAGGCTTGCCGCAGTTATAGCGAAGTAATCATATGTATGATGAGGGCAGAAAATGACACACAACTTAGCAGCGAACAAACAACATGCCATTGATTTTTATCGTATGGCCTATTTGGGCGATCCAGCAAAAGCCATAGCGCTTTATGTGGGTGATAAATATATACAGCATAACCCTTCCGTACACGACGGCAAGCAAGGGTTCATTGATTACTTCACCGAAATGGCTAACGATTATCCGTTGAAATATATCGAATTTGTACGAGCAATCTCTGAGGGCGACTTAGTTGCGCTTCATACCCACCAAACGTGGCCTGATGATATCCATTACATCACCATGGATTTTTTCCGCTTCGATGATAACGGGAAAATTATTGAACACTGGGACTCAATTCAGCAGATCCCCAGTGAGTCGAAAAACGACAATCCGATGTATTAATATTCTGGATAACAATCCAGCATGGCTTTATAGCTAGGCTTTAACTTATTTTATAACTTTGTAGAGTGACACTTGTGAACAGTTTATTTTGTGAAGACCAATGGAATACATAGGCGCTTGCTGCTGCGGTGAGGTACAGGTGAAACTGACTTTGCCGAATTCTCTGCATAGCTATCAGCCTAGAGCATGTGATTGTGATTTTTGCATGGCGCAAAAAACCGCCTATTTATCGGACCTTAACGGTGTGCTCGAAGTATTTCACCAGCACAAACTTGAAGGTATCTACCAGGGGTCTGAGCAAGCTATTTTTTGGCAGTGCAAAGCATGCCACAACCTCATTCTGGTTAGTTGTGAGTTTGCAAGTGGAGTAAAAGGCGCGGTGAACGCTGGGGTATTTTCGCAGAAATACACCATAGGCAGTGCTGTTTACGTGTCCCCCAAGATGTTATCACCACAGGAAAAACGCGAGCGTTGGCAAAGCGTTTGGTTAACGGTTAATTTCCAGCCTTAGCGTGATCGCAACCGAAAGCCGTCAATCGGATTTACTTAACGCTTTTATTAAACGCACCAAAGCTGGCTTTAATACTCCAGATGAAAAACGGTAAGGTCAGTGCTACCCCTGCAATCAACATCATCACACCAGCGTATGACACATTCAGCACTTCAGGTAAAAAACCTTGCTGATGAAATTGCTGACGCAAGCCCATCAACATCAGCACCACACCGAGCAGATCGAGTAATATCAATGAGCCCAATTTTCCTTTAGGCCGTGAACGCATTTCAACGTTGGGATTTAATTTGAGTTCGCTTGTAGCGGTAGGGAAAGGAAATAAAGTGGCCATTGTTCTCTCAAGTTTGCGCATTAATGCGTTTAATTAACAATTATGCAACAGTTGACCCGACTATATGTCATTAAGTTCCACAAAATAAAGACTAAGGGAAGAAAATCACACCTCTATAAAGCTTATTTACTCACTTCGATTTAAACACCTTCAACGGTCACGGCAGGCTGCAGATCTTAAGTCAATATTATCTCTTTAGGGTTAACTTGCCCGCTCCCGGATTAAATTTTTGTAAAACAGCTAACAGCACCTGTTTAAACTTAAAAACCAATCACTTTGCAGCTGATTTTCACGGTATTGAAAATCTCTGGTTGAGATCCAATTATGTAAGAAGTATGATTAATATTGTTAACAACTTACAAAAGATATTTAACTAAATGTATGCGCGCTCAGTATGATTACCAATCGAATGGGTAACAAGTGATTAGCTAAATGTCTTTAACAGAAAATTACGCTAGCGGGTAATAGATCGCTATTTACCAACGAGTTCGGCAAATTCGTCTGACCACTATATTGGATAACAACATGACTTTACTTAGAAAATTTTCCCTAGTAGCGCTAGGCGTTAGTATCGTACTTCAAAGCGCTTGCAGCCAGCATGACATTGAGACTGTTCCCAAACAGAACCGTGTTTTATTTAAAGATGTGTCCGATTCAGTGGGATTAGTTAGCGAAGCAAATTGGAAATATGGCGGCCCAGCAGTTGCGGATTTAAATAACGATGGGCATTACGATTTTCTATTAAGCAATCATGACACGACGCCGGTACAACTTTTCATGGGTAATGCAGCACATCACTTTGATGAAATAAAGAATGTGTATCCAAAAGCCGATCTGCATGGCATATCTGCGGGTGATTTCGACTTAGACGGGGATAATGATGTGCTGTTATCACTGGGCGGCGGTAATGGCTTGACGCCTCAACCTCAACGTTTACTACGTAATGACAACGGCACCTTCACTGACATTACAAAGGAAGCCGGCATATCAGAGTTAGGCGCTCGAGGTAGAAGTGTGCGTTGGGTGGATCTAGATAACGATGGCGACTTAGATTTTATGCAAGTGAATGCCGCAAAAATGGTCAATGAAGCCTTGCCACGCAATATCATTTTCGAAAACCTCGGTAACGGCACATTTCGCTACGTAGAAAGTCCAGGATTTGAAGATATCGAAGCAGAACGCGTGTTAATAACAGACTACAACAGTGATAATGTGATGGATATCATTGCGTTTACCAGTTACGACAAAACATCCATCTGGCAAGGTAATGGCGATTTTACCTTCAGCAATACCACCAACACCGTATTGCCTCAGGGACATGATGATTATCCAGGAACCATCACTGTGGCCCAAGCCGATATCGATAATGACGGCGATTTAGATTACTACTTTGCCCGTGGAAAATTGTATTACACCATTGCCAATAACAGCATCAGTTTCGATAAGGAAAAACAATCACTCGATTTGCGAGATGTAGGCAGTAAGAGCCATGATGGATTAACGCTCTACGCTGATTCAGATATCGTACTGAGCGACTTTTATCACTTCCCCCGCGCTAAATTACTTGAGTTTATGCCGGTATTTATTGGTGCAAATAAACAACAGATCACCACACCAAAAGATGCACACGCCATCACCCAAGAGCAGGCAAAGGGGTTTCCGGCCGAAGTCAATGAAACCGGTTGGTATTTGGGCTACTTAGGTGACAATAAATGGCGTCTAGAGTGGCTATTAACCGACGACGTTGCCTGGGATGTGCGCGCGTCGATTAAGGGCGTAAGCGATTACGAAGCCAATTGGACACCCCAAGAATTGGCCGTACCAGATGTATTGCTCCGTAACGACGACGGTGTACTAACAGATATTTCCCAGCGCATACCAGATAGCCTAAATACAAATAACTGGGGGGTCACCTCGGGTGATTTCAACAACGATGGAAATGCTGATTTCTTCGTTTATCGTTTCGGCGATTTACAACGCAGGATCGCCGATGTGATGTTACTCAACACAGGTGATGGTCACTTCACAAGCAGTGTGGCACATAACGCCACAACAGAAATCGGCTCGAAGTCTCACGGTGATTCAGGGGTCGCGTTTGACTTCGATCTCGATGGAAAAATAGACATTTTAAGTGGCGATGACGACAACGGTAAGTGGCATTTATACAAAAACGTCACGGACAATGGGAATAACAATCACCTATTGATAAAAATAGGCTACTCAGAAAATGGCATCGACCCTTATGGCGCAAAAGTTTGGATAACCACTAAAGGTAAAAAGCAGTACAAACTTATTGGCTCAACCAACGCCAATCATTCTCAGAGCTTGTTGAACATAGTGCATTTTGGTTTAGGCAAAGACGAGGTGGTTACCGACATTACAGTGCGCTGGCGTGATGGCACCACCCGTACCTTGAAAAACCAACAAGCTAACCAGCTTCTCACTCTCGGCAAATCTATTTAACGGCCTAGGTATGGATTATTGGGCGGTAAAATAAAAATTTAGCGTTACCGCCATTCGAGCAATTTAACGTTCTTAGTATGAAAAATGAGTATAAAAATGACAGGTAAGCCATTCACAAAAACACTTTTTATCAGCGCCCTTCTGCTGCTGCAATTTGCTTTGTTCGCATGTGGTCAGTCTGAAGAAAGCTTGTCCAATATTACCCTCACCCCCTCATCCCCTGTGGAATTTGATTATGAGATAACGGGTAGCAAAACTAAAAAATTAATTTTCGAAATCGATAATCCTGGGCAGTCGGCGAACTTATCACTATTAGATAACGACCAGGTGTTAGTTGATAACCTCAATATCTCGCAAACGGGTAGCCAAACTATCAGTGTATTGGTGCGCTTTAATGCTTTGGGTAACAGGCGATTGCAGTTAAAGACGATCAATTCTCCGCTCACCATAAAAACCTTCACAGTAGAAGATATAGAGCATCTGCCAATCCCGCAGTTCAAAGATATTTCGGTTCAAGCTGGGTTAGACAAAGTGAATTCGATTAAATACGGCGGACCTTCGGTTGCCGATATTGATCAAGACGGTGACTACGACTTTATCGTTAACAATCACAACGCAGAATCCAGTAAAATCTATTGGAATAACGGCGACGGTACCATCACTAAGTACAAAGACGACCTGTCTCGCTGGTTCATGCAAGATCTGCACGGCACCGCCCTAGGTGATTACGATAATGACGGCGATCTCGATATGGTCCTGACTCGGGGTGGCGGTAATGGTACTAACCCATCGGTCTCTTATTTTTATCAAAATGATAACAGTAATTTTGTTCGCTACACAGGAGATGTCGGTATTGACCGAGGCGCTCGGGGTCGTGGGGCCAGATACTCGGATATGGATCTAGATGGCGATCTGGATCTCATGCTAGTTAATGAAACCGGCTTGGCCAATCAAAAACCCCAGCACTTTTTTTACGAGAATAACGGCCAAGGTGGTTTCACCTTCAAGTCGGTACCCGGTATTCAGGATGTCAGGTCCTCTCGTGCCTTAGTCTCGGACCTTAACGGTGATAACATCGACGATATCGTCATGTATGGGCCCTTATCTGTTTGGCAAGGCAATGGCGATTTTACCTACACCGATATCAGCGACAGCATTCCTAGCAACATTCGAGCACTGAACAGTGTTATGGCCGTAACCGACATAGATATAGATAACGACGGCGACTTGGATATGTATCTGGCCAGAGGCAAAGAGTTTGAGCATGGCAAGGGCGAAACACCGTCCGTTGACTTTGACCCCATCGCCCGAAATTTCTCTCTGAAAACACGTGGTTATAAAGGTGTTGACGAATTTAGCTTCAAGGCAAGTGGCGCACTGAAATTGCATAATTATCATTTTCTAGGGCAAAACGGCTTTAGGGGAAAAGCGTACCCCATCTACTTGGGTAAAGACAAAATATCAACGGATGTGCCATCTGGCGGCACCCTAGAATTTGATAAAACAAACGCACAAGGCTGGCCCGACGATATTTCAGCCGACGGAGTTTATTTCGGTCATGTGGGCAACGACCATTGGCGAGCGGCATTGGTACGCAACGGCGATATATTTTGGTCCTATTTCTTCACCTTATCCGGTGTAGAAGAAGCGACGCCTAATTTTATACCGGAAAATCGTAATATACAGGACGTGCTGCTAGAGAACAGAGACGGCAAACTTGTTGATGTTACCCAACAATGGAACATTCCGGCAGGTGGTAACGCCTTAGGTGTGACAACCGGCGATTTTAACAATGACGGTCATCAAGATTTATTTGTTTATCGTTGGGGATTAGTCGAGAAACGCATCTCAGATCTCATGCTGCTCAACACAGGCCGAGGTAGCTTCGAAACAGTTACTATGCATGGTGCAAGTGATTTAGGTGGGCCGGGGTTTGGCGACATGGGCCAAGCGTTTGATTTTGATCTCGATGGCAATTTAGACATACTCAGCGGCAGTGAATACGGTCAATGGTATTTGTATAGTAATCAGCCTGTGATTGGCAACAACTACGCCTTGGTTAGAGTGGGTTATTCCCCCGAGAATCACGTTGATGCTCTCGGCGCACAAATTACCTTACAAACAGCGTCACATACCTACCAAAAACGCATCGGCTCAGCGGGTGAAGTGTTCTCTCAAAGCTTATTGAATATTGCGCATTTCGGATTAGGTAAAGAGGACAAAATAAGCCATATTCAGGTACGTTGGCGCAACGGCGAAACGGTTAGTTTCTCCAATAAACAAGCCAATAAAATATTTGATACTAACGCACTGGATCCGGCTACTTTGGCAATAAATACCCAAGACTTAGCGCCAAGATCTGGAGATACACTGCAATTAAAAGTGACCGCGACGCCTGAAAACGCAAGCCAAGACGTGCACTGGCATTCAAACGACCCAACCGTCGCTCAAATAAGCCCCAGCGGACTTCTTAAGATGGTAGGCAAAGTAGGCGAGAGCACAATGATTATGGCCACGAGCACTAAAAACGGCCTGTCGGCCAAAGCCAAAATCACCGTGCACCAATGGTACGCCAAGCCTATTACGTCAGTGACCTTAAGCGCTTCAAAAACCAAACTGATTGTAGGTGAAGTACAGCGGATAAACGCAAATATCGCTCCTGAAGGCCCAGACAATGCACAATTAAGCTGGACTAGCTCAGCGCCAGAGATTGCTTCGGTTGATGCCGATGGTACGCTTCACGCGTTAACCCAAGGTCAGGTTAAGATCAGCGCTCAAGCCGAAGAAAATGCAGATTTTCATGATGAATTGCAATTTACTGTTGAAGCAGACGTCAAACCTTATATCAAAATTGAAAACCTCCCAGAGCTTAACAAAACGCCCATCCATGCTGGGCAAACGTTTGAGGTGCATGTTAACTACCATGCAGGAACAGGCAATAAAGTGATTGCTGCCGATGAAGGAGGCCTGCGGGTTTGGTTTCGACATTTTAAAACCCAGCGGATCCCTATCGAAGATAGGATACAAACTGATACAAACGTACTATATACAATGACCGGTAGCTCAACGGCAACCGTCTCAACTAAGGGGCTCATGCCGACTGATGCATTACCCAAGGGTCAGTTTTATTCACTAAACGTAAGTTTCACAGCCAGCAATGGAAAGACTTATAACGACAGTATTGAGCACTTTGTTTTAATAAAATAGCGACTGAATAATGAGTACTGGCGGACAAATGCGCTAGTACTCATCTGTCCATGCAATGTTAGCTTAGGGTCATAGCTCGACGTCCCCACAATATTAAATCAAGTCCAGATGAATAATCTGTTCCTATGACTCGGTTAATGACCTTTGAATTCAAGTAAAGCGCCTTAGGCAGGGATAACAATGAGATGTACACCCATGTTTCGTTAACGGCTTGCATGCCATAAACTGACGCCTCCCCAAAAGTTTTAACTGAGCGGAGATTATTATCCCCTGTAAGCTGGAGCTAGACCCTTATCAATATCCACTCAAATAAATCAAACCTACAAAACTAAAAACGACCGTAAACTAGCCCTTGGTACTCAGGATTGGCGCAAAGACGTGCTCCCACAGCTGTTGATATCGCTCTCTATGCCAGCCGATATGACCAATACGTTTTTGCCCTATATCCTTAGGTTCGATGACGTGCCGTGTAACACTTGCGCCAGTAAATTGCGCGTGCAGCATGTCGACGTTTTTCAAGGACATCATTTCGTCATCACTAAACGCCAGTGAATAAATGGGCAAACTGACACTGCCAAAGCGCTCTTTTAACCACTGCCCCTCCCCTTCAACAGCATAGCCATCTTTTAAACACCAACGACGCCATTGCATCATAACGCCCTTAGGTAAATCACACAGAACATTCAGCTTATTACCAGGAAAATAACCTAATAAGGGCACCGTCATCGGCACTAAGAAATACCATAAAAACCAAGATACACGCTTGGTACTCGGTGAGTTATACCACCAAGTCCCCGTACCAACAGCCACAGTAATTGCACGAGATATTTGCTTGGTATCAGGCATCATGCCCAGCATGTGTCCGCCAACACTGTGGCCTATCCAAATACATTCTAGGCCAGAAAATTGCTGTTCAACCGCATCAAGGACCACAGGACAATCGTTACTTGCCCAGCTAAGCACATCACTTTTACATTGCTTCACGTGCCCATCGGTAGACAAACCAATACCGTCATAATCAAACGTCACCGCGTGATAACCTTGTACGGTCAACCAAATGGCGAAATCTTGATATAAGTGCTGTGCAACGCCAGTAGCGGAGGCAATAATACAGACCCCTTTCACACACGCAGTTTGGCTGTGAAAAACAGTTATCGCCACAAAGTGCCCGGCTTCTGTGACAAGCTTCTGCACTTGCCCCTCGGAATGAGTGGCTGCTTGTTTATGCTGAGCACTTACGCCATTTTCAATTGCATTCATCTCGTACTTCCTACTATTAGCGTGTCAAATGGTAAGCCCCTTGCGGCATTTCTATATATGAACATCATTTATTTCGCATGTAAATTAA
Source organism: Paraglaciecola polaris LMG 21857 (assembly GCF_000315055.1). Lineage (GTDB taxonomy): Bacteria > Pseudomonadota > Gammaproteobacteria > Enterobacterales > Alteromonadaceae > Paraglaciecola > Paraglaciecola polaris. The sequence continues at coordinate 10,352 of NZ_BAER01000046.1, forward strand.
ATTAATTCACTAACGAAATAAAAACAAATAACGCTTGATATTTCCCCACAAAAAAGCAATATTCAGCCCATAAAAGACAGCTAAAACTTGCTGATAACAATTTTATTTCGTACATTAAATAAATAACTTTGCGATAAACACGTTAATGAAAAAACAGCTAAAAATATTCCATTTATTGCAACTTGCCCATGCTGCTTTGTTTAAAGCGGCTGATCGTAAACTCAAAAGTGAGATGCAAATAAGCACTACCCAGTTAGGCGTGCTTTTCTCACTTGCAAAGTGTGACAACGCGCCAATTACAGCCATAGCGGATCAACTAAACATGAGCTACTCAAGCATGTCTGGGGTCGTTGATCGCATGTCCAAGGCTGAACTGGTTAAACGTGAAAAAAACCCAAACGATGCTCGGGTGCAAAACGTTATTTTACTGCCTAAGGGCAAAGCGTTATGTGAGCAGTCCAGTCATCAGGTAAGAAATATCAATCGCGCTTTACTGAGTGAATTCAGTATTGGGGAACAAGAAACCATTGCTCGATTCTTAGTTCATGTAGCAAAAAATGCTGAAAAAATTGTCGCCAGCGATAACTCACCACCATCAAAAAAGGAAATCTGATGTCATCCATTCTCATTGTAGAAAAGAAAAACCGCGTTATGCGCCTTACGATTAATCGTCCTGAGCTTAAAAATGCACTCAATCGTGCCTTATATGCGGCACTGGCAGATGCGTTAGCAGAAAGCCAATCAGACCCACAGATCCGAGCGGTGTTGCTGACCGCCACAGGCGATACGTTTACCGCAGGTAACGATTTAGATGACTTCATAAATCCGATTGAAGAGACAGGTACCCCTTCCGTCATTCGCTTTTTAAAGGCAATTTCAGAGTGCGAAATGCCCATTATCGTGGCGGTTAATGGTCCTGCTATTGGTGTGGGCCTGACTATGTTATTGCACTGCGACATGGTTTACGCATCAAAGAGTGCACGCTTTCGTGCGCCATTTACTCATGTAGGCTTAGTGCCTGAAGCCGCTTCGAGTCTGCTGCTTCCTTTAGCGGTGGGAAATGCCTGGGCGAATGATTTGATGATTGCAGGACGCACCTTAACCGCTGAAGAAGCCCTTAGTGCAGGGCTAATTTCCCGTGTATTCGAGGATGAAGCCCTTGTATCAGAAAGCCTGAAAGTAGCGGAACAGGTCGCTAGTTTGGCGCCTAACTCAGTCAAGCAATCCAAACGTTTGATCCGCGGCGTCACCAAAGAGCAGGTAAGAGACCAGATGAAACGCGAAGGGGTAATATTCGCCGAACAATTGGCCTCAGCGGAGTTTAAGGAATCCGTTGCGGCGTTTTTTGAAAAGCGCGGGCCTAATTTTTAATGGCGCCTAGGCGGTCAAAATAATTACACAGTATAACTGCCAGCGTCACATATACGATAAAACGGGCGGGTAGAAGCACCAGCAATTTAACCTGTCAATCATAGGTGAACATTGTATTACCCAACAAGAAACGTTGAATGTTGGGGGGCAGCGAATGTATAAATCGATCTTACTTATTGGGCTAATATTTTCGCTGAAATGCTCATTAACATTCGCTTATGAAGACAAAATTGAGCGCGTTGGTTATAGCCAATCAAAAATACGCTAATGTCCGTTAAAAAATGCTATCAACGACGCTCAGGCTATCGCTGGCCGTTTTACGGAACTCGGTTTTAGGGTGAGTACCGTTATCGATAGCCAAGCGCTTGAACTAAAAAATTCAGTGGATAAATTTTACGCCGATATCCAGCAGATAAAATCAGGCCAGGCTTTGGCCGTATTTTATTATGCGGATCACGCAATTCAAATTGAATACCACAATTACCTGGTCCCACTGAATATGCAGTTTTCCAGTAGCCAAAGCTTCATGGCTGGCTTATTTGACATCAACACTTTATTTTCAGCAACTTGCCAACACGCAAAATATTATCATTCTCGATGCATGTCGCCACAATCCCTTTGTAATGTGGCACTCGGAGAAAAAAATCCGTCTCAGTTGGTTTGGCTCCACTTAAAACCCCCTCAGGAACATTGATCGCATATGCCACAGCGCCAAGCGGGGTGGCATATGCGGGAGAGCTAAAAACGGTATCTATACCAAATATTTACTGCGTCATATCAGCAAAGAAATAAGCGTTGAGGAGCTTTTTAAAAAAGTTAGCAAAGGAGTAGCTAAAGAAACGCGTAACCGGCAGATCCCCTGGGGCATTCATCGTTGCTGCAAGAGGTTTTTATTAACCCGCCTCGAAGTTGTGCGAGGATTTTGTGACCGAGAAATTTTTTAATACCGATGGTCGGGCGTTGATGCGCACGTTTTATCCCTATATCTGCAACATCCGTAAGGAATGGAATAATGCCGAGCAATACGTTCAAGTGGTGACTTATTATCTGGGAGAAAATGTCGATATATGTAATGAATGAAATAACCTCGCCCAGACCCCACGCCAATAAAAATTGACGGATTGATAGGTTTGATTTATCTGCTATATGACTGCTAACGAGTTTCCCTGCATATTATAGTCATGTGCCCACTAATAATTATCAGCAATACCCTAGCATCCATGAATAATATGCTCAGCCCTCACCCACAATAATGCTCAAGTAATAGTTGCTGAACGATGACGTTTGTTAACGGCTGTATTCAACAGATCCGCTCAAGAGCGTTTAAGCATTGAGTAAAACAGGATATAAGTCACTTCGCAGGTATAAGACTTTCACATCAGCATCCTATTAGGCTAAAGTGCCGTTTTGCTAAGCTATCTTCAATAAGGAATCAATTCATGTCCGGTATAACCGAATTAGCGCAATTACTTAAATCCATGTCTCCGCATTTACAAGACGGTGAGTATGCTTTTTGCACCGTCGACGGTAACGTGGCCGATTATACCCATTTAAACCCTGTGTGTTTTTTCAAAGAATCAGAAGGATTAACATTGATCCTGTTAGCTGACGCCGCTCAAGATGCAGGCATTGCATTTGAAGGCACGTATAAGCAAATTACTTTGACTGTGCACTCCAGTTTAGAAGCGGTTGGACTTACCGCCGCTATTGCCGAAAAGCTCACGCAAAACGGTATCAGCGCCAACGTGGTAGCAGCGTATTATCATGACCACATTTTTGTGCCCACCGCTAAAGCCGAACAAGCTATGTCTGCGTTAGGTGAATTCGCCACACTGAATTAAAGAGCATTAAACGCGATAACGCCCTCAATATTGTTATAGAGAGTATGAGTGTGCTCGCTTTATCGGCATTCAAATTTTTGATTGAGGCGAAACCAGTTTAATACGAAACCGTCGTGTCGAACGGTTTCGGGCTATTGCTCAGTGTAACCGTACATATTTAGCGGTTTTATTGCGGATTATTAGAATACACAACCCCATTAAACCCTTGGGCTAGTTCCTGTGTCAGTATCAGTGTCAGTGTCAGTATCTCTACCCTACTTTCTGTACAGCCAATCTAAACCTTGAATCACGGTCGTAGGGAACGCTGTTGTATGGGTTGCATTCTCAATCACCGAAAATTTAAGGGTTATTAGCTAACTTTGTTGCTGCTCAATCTTCTGCGCTAACGCCTTGGCACCCGCCAACATATCTTGCTGCTGCCCAAACTCAGGTGACTCTTGCGCACCAACTGCCATATACACACGCTTGGCGAGTTCACTTTTCACAACAGACTGCGTCAAAATATCATTATCAGCAAACCAAACAGATGGGCTACCAATAATATAATTGCTAAACATGTCTGGTTGGCTGAATAGAATATAGGCCCCAAAAAGCCCGCCCAATGAATTCCCGACAAAAGTACGTTTTGCTGGATCGGCACGATAGTGCGTTTCAATGTAACTAAACACCGTCTCGCGGATAAAAGTAGCATGTTCAGCGGCCTTACCAGTCATTAGCTTCCAGTCATGTACTTTACGCTGAGTGTAATCTCGCACTCGACTTTGCGCCCCTTTTGAGCCCTTATCGTATGAAATCGCTACGATAATAAACTCCTGCATCGTACCGCTGTTCATAGGAAAACGCGTGGCACCTGAGATAAGTTGAAAACTGTATAAAGCATCAGTGAGGTAAATCACCGGATAGGTTTGGCTTAACTGGGGATCATATGAGCGTGGAAGCTTAATAAATAACGGGTATTCCCGTCCGCTAACGGGATCCGTAATATCGAGTACTTTGCTTCTTGGGATCGCAAAAGATGATTGCGCTTGGCATTGTGCACACAGCAGTAAAATCACTATCGTCAGAAGAAACTTCAAATAACCAAGCCTTAAGAACAAATCTTGTAAATGTTGACGGTTACACAAAAGTGCTTCACTTTAAATTAAACAGCTGAAAGCGCTACATCATGTTCAATATTCAATTTTTGCAGCAGAAATTTCCTCGCATCAGGGCGTAATTTAGTTTGCGCTAATAACGGCAGCAACTCTTCGGGTTGAATATGACCACCTTGATAAGACAAACTGATTTCGCTGATAAGATTGGCTTCAAACAAAGTCGCCGATAAGGGTTCAAGTTCGTCCAACCGGCCGATATCTGCTACTTGCTCTTGCACCACATTGACAATGAGCATAGGCATATTCCATATTTTCATCAGCTCGACACTCAGGCGCATAGACTTTTCACTTAGAAATTTCTTAAACACCAGAGAGTCTTGTTTGAAATCCGGATCGATTTTTTTAAATGCTTCCACCATGAATTGAAAAATCACCACCTTACCTAAATCATGCATTAACCCAATGGTGTAGGCAGCGTCACCATTTTGCTTACGCTGCGTGGCAAGTGATTTAGCGATGCTGGCTACATCTTGACTATGCAACCAGATTTTTTCGCCGAAGGTCTTAAAATAAACGGGCTTTTGCTGACATAAGTTTTTAATAAAACGATTGAGCACAAATTCTTTAATGTCGTCAGCACCCATAAACATAAAGGCTTGCTGTAAATTGGTAATCTCTTTATCACCACGTTTATAGGCTGGGCTATTGGCTTTTTTCATTAATTCAGTGGCTATGCTCGGTTCTTTTTCGACCACCTTGATAAACGCTTGCAAATCAAAATCAGGATTGTTCAACAAGTTAGTCAATGCCACGACTGATTGCGGTAACACGGGGAAATGAGTTAACACACTCTCTGGAGATTTGAGCGCATGATTCACCCGCGTTAAAATATACTGTTCAATAGGATTTAATGTGGTGCTAGTTTGTGATGGCCCAAGCAAGTAATCGTAAAATAGAAAGTCCAACCGATTCAACGAGCCGACGCTAATATTCACCGTACGTTTAGGCAGTGGAATATCGTATTCGCCAGTGTTCTCCTCAATTTTAGAACTGTGTAACCTTTGCTGCATATCCGCTTGCAGTGACGGATTGTTTCCCGGCACTGTCTTGTTGTTAGCCCTATCATTAGCGGCGGCATTTTTATGGCTACTTTGATTACTGCCACGCCTAAAAAGACGAGAAATTAATTTACCGAACATCTTTCATCACTACCAAATAAATAGAGCTACTACTACCACCAGCTATCTATGTTGCAATGAACACACATGGCTTGCCTGTTCATTCGCAACACTTTTACAACTGTTCTGTATGCTAGGTATGCCTCACAGCACCCCATATAACACTCATCCCATGAGCAATTACCATTGCTCCCCTCATAACAATGTCATTTCCTGATGAATGCACAGAAACGATTAACCTTTGTTGCTCTGCCTTATTTCTACGCAGCACTATTGCCATATAGAGTCAGGCTTATTATGCGAGGGGTCATTTGACTGAGGGTATTATCTCTATACTAAACAAGCTAAATGATCCAAGCCCAATCAGCAAAACTTAACCCCATTGGTACGATTTTAACTACTAAACCAGTACAACGAAACTCATAGAAAAATGCAGCAATAAGCTGGCTCTTTACGCGCAATATTAAACTTGATAGTCGAATACCACTATATCGTCCAGAAGTGGAACAAAGACCTCTTTTAACGCCTCATGTTCAGGGTGAGGTAAATAATTATCGCGACCTTTCTCATTGGCAAACGTCATAAAAACAGAATATGTGTACCCTTTATTCATGTGCTCTGGGCTATCATTCAGGCCCCATTCCACAGAAAGCACGCCATCAATTTTCTGCACCATAGATTCAAAGAGTATTTTGACGTTACCGATATCAGAATGGCCAACAGAGTCCTTAAATTTTATGAGTAATATATGGCGTATCATTTTGATCCTTAACAGTTAACCTATGATTAACTGGCTAATTAACAGGTGAGAATTAAGCGATTCGAAATTCAGCTCTAATCTCAGGGGATAAGTCATCCCCTGCATATAATACTCAGCATAGGTGACAAATAAGCCAACGTTGAGTCAAGCGGAGAACATACGGTTTCACGTTTTTTGCTACCGATTAATAAAGAGTGACTGCCATCAATAAAAAACACAATGAATATGCTTCGTTAAAGGTAATTTCCCTGAGCGTCAATATATCAGAAAGTAGACGATTCCATATTTCTTTGAAAACAGCTGAAAGTGTTGCGGCGACTATAATGAATACGAAGAGGTAGAACAAAACCTTTATTTCCGATGATTCGAATAATACGTCAACAATAGTATTAGATCCCTCACCTATGTTTAATTCACGTACAGAGGCATATTGTACGGTAAAAGCAATAAACAGTGCCAATGTGGCAATTATATTAAATGATGTGGTAATTCCCTTTTTCATGCGATTTCCTTTAATTAAAATAATAATTTACGTATTGAAGCGAGAAAATATCTCTAATATCCGATATTACTCAGGTTGTTTTTTTACACAACCCTAAATGACTTTTCTAAAATGAACAAAGCATTGATTTGCGGTTTTATCCGTTAGCAAACCTTTATTTCATCCTCCCTAAAATTACCTGCGTTTAACGTCGATGTATTACCCAGAACACATTCGCGGCCGAACGCATACCCCATATAACAAGTCGTTACACTGCCAATTAAAACGTCATCAAAATCTGTCTTGCCTGCCTCATACAGTCAGTTGCTTAGCATTCTCTTTGGCAAGTGCTTGTAATCTGGCAGTGGAGTATCCCAACTTACACATCAACCGAAACCCCATATACCCGGCCATAATGGCATCTGCTTTTGCGGTTAGTTCGTCGTCGCTATGCTGTTTTTTTGCGGATGAAAAATGCTTTAAAAAAACGTCTGCCATAGGCGTAAACAACTCATTCACTTTTTCAGCGACAAGCTTATCTTTCCCGCCCAGCTCACTGGCGGCATCACAAAGGAGACATCCCCTTGAGGTGCTATCATCGGTACTTGCGTGGGCGATAGCTTTGTCTAAAACCTGTTGGTATCCGGTAACGAGACTTTTAGCGCTCGTCATAATGCTCACCACCTCGGTAATTTCTTTGTGGCCATAGTGTTCAAGCGCTTTAAAAAAAAGTGTTCGCTTATCGGTATAGGCATTGCACAAGCTACCACGACGAATTAGCGTAGCTTGCTCTAAATCTTCAGTGGACGTAGCCGCGTAGCCTTTTTGCCAGAAAACCAGCATTGCGCCGCTGAGCACGGTTTGTTCATCAAACTTTCTAGGTCTGGCCATTGATTTTACGACTCTTAATTAGTTTTTATATAAATATACCAAAATAACTTTATAAAGTAGAGAAGTGAGTTTATATTGGTATGTACGTTCAAAAATAAAATAAAGGCTCATAGCATGGCTATATTCACTTTACGCACCACCTTAATCGCAACTATTTTTGCCCTAAGTACAGCTGCTTCCAGTGCCGTTACACTGGACGATGTAGTTGACGATGATGGGATTCCACAGTTACCAGAAAACTTCAGGAGTTGGGAGTTTCTTGGTGCTTTTTCCGGTCTTGCAGCGGATAAAAATGGCTCCCATGAAATGCATACTGTTTATGCCAGCCCAGGCACAGTTGAATACTATCAACAAAATAATGCGTACCCTGATGCAGCAGTACTAGTAAAAGAAGTGCTTGAGACAGACACAGAGAACTTAACCACTGGACGCATTTCCTATGCGACCAAAACCAAAGGTTGGTTTGTTTGGATTAAAGATAGCAAAGGTCGATTCCCAGAAAGTAAGTTGTGGGGGGATGGTTGGGGCTGGGCATTTTATGCCGCAGGTGATAAACCCAAACTGCAAACCACCGACTATAAAACCGATTGTTTAGGCTGCCATGTACCGGCAAAAGACACAGATTACTCCTATGTTCGTGGATATCCTGTGCTTGAAATAGAGCCTATGTCTGGCGGCCAAAATAAATCAGCCGACAATAAAGAAGCTAGCGAATCGCCCCGTGAATAACGTTTCGCTAAACGCCTTAAAATAGTAATTTATGGCAGGCAACGAAGCTTTTTTATAGGGATAACAAGTACCCTATGCAAATACGGTTGCCAGATTTGTTGAACAGAAATAGACGATATGTATCAATTTCTGTTCAACAAATAATCTGCGAAGTAATGATTCTTATCGGTAAACTTGGCCGCGATTGAAAAGTCAGTTTGCTGTAACAACCCACAGACAATCTCATCATTATATTTACGCGAAATTTCGGTGTGGATTTTTTCACCGGCGTGAAAATGATAGGTTTTTCCGATGGCATTAATGTCGACGGATTGATCGCATCCACTCAATAAATAGCTTTTAGCTATGCCTTCGTTTTCATCGTACTCAGGCGCATGTGCAAATCCACCCGGGTCAAAATTGGCCCCCAGCTCAGCATTCATACGATGCAAAAGGTTGATATTAAACGAACGCGTGATACCGCTTTCATCGTTATAAGCTGGCAAGACAATATCAGCCGGTTTAATCAAATCTGTGCCCAGTAACAGTTTGTCATTTTTGCTTAAATTGGCGCCCAGTTGATAAAGAAAATCACTGGCGATGGCGTCTGACATATTGCCAATATTTGAACCTAGAAACAGTACAATTTTGGGATGATGACTGTCTTTTACCGAGCCCAACATTTCAAAATAATCACCATGTTTTGGTATAACAGATACGTGGGGCAAGGCTTGCTGTAATGATTTTTCGAGTTGATCTAATGCATTTTGAGAAATATCAACTGGCATGTAATCAAATTGATACCCTTCATCACTTAGGGCTGCAAGCAGTTTACGCGTTTTACTACCGTCCCCGGCACCGAGTTCAATTAACTCAAAATAAACGTTTTTATCCGCTTGGAATGACTCGATGAGAGCCAAGGTTTGCGTGCTAAATATTTCCATTTCGCAGCGGGTTAAATAATACTCGGGCATCTTCATGATCTGCACAAAAAGCGCGTCGCCTTTTTTATCATAAAAATATTTAGACGGAAGCGTTTTTTCACTTTGACTCAAGCCAGCATCGACGTTATTCGCGAACTCTTCAATCATCTTATTTGTCTCTTGGTTATCATTTAAGCTGACCTGCTTATTTAACTAAGCGGATACCAGAATATTGCCACTGAAAATGTGGCTGAAAAAAGTTTCGGTACGTGGATCTCGAATGCTGTTCTGCGCTGGCAACAGACGCACCACGTAACACCATTTGATTCACCATAAATTTACCGTTGTACTCCCCCACGGCACCATCACTCACTTTAAAGCCCGGATAGGCTAAATACGCCGATGAGGTCCATTCCCAGCGCTGGCCCCACGTAAACTGGCTTGAGGCGACTTCCCATTCAAACTCAGTGGCCAAACGCATTTTCTTCCAGTTAGCAAACGCATTAGCTTCGTAATACGAAACGTGCGACACGCTTGCCTGTTTATCAATGGGTTTCAGCCCCGCCAACGTAAAGTAATACCACTGACCTTGCACACATTTCCAGTACAAAGGACACGTGATTTGCTTGTTCTCTATCCACGTCCAGCCATCGTCTAACCAATAGTTAAAAGTGGTATAACCGCCGCTTTCAATAAACTCAATATACTCACCATTAGTCACCAAACAGGCAGCAATCTCAAAATGCTGCAAGTAAACTTTATGTCGCCCTCTTTCATTATCAAAACAAAAACTCTCGTCTGCATGGCCTATTTCATAAACGCCTTCATCAATGCTTAACCATTGCTCAGGGGTTTCGACAGCGTTACTGCATTGGCTTACCAGGTTAAAATCTGGTCGATACACAGGGTAGATAGGATTTAACGACAGGGTGTATTTTAAATCCGTTAATAACAGTTCTTGATGTTGTTGCTCATGGTTTATACCTAAGGTCACCAGGGCTTTAATTTCATCACTGACATCAGTGCTGAGCAAACGTACCATGTGCTCGTCGACATAATGACGATATTGATAAACCTGTTCAACAGTAGGTCGCGTGATAAGGCCACGCTGGGCGCGTACGGCTTTTTCGCCGACGCTTTGGTAATAGCTGTTAAACAAAAAAGTAAAATGCCCATCTAGTACCGCATAACCCGCCACGAACTTCGTCAGGATCATCTCTTCAAAAAACCAACTTGTATGGGCTAAGTGCCATTTGGGCGGACTAGTAAAATCAACCGCTTGAGGAATATAGTCTTCTACGTTGAGCGGGGCGCAAAGCGACTCAGTATATTGCCGTGTTTGTTTATATTGGGCTAATAACATGGTACTACACCTTAAAAAAATAATAGCTTGGATCTCAAGTAAGATTAACTATGCCGCTGGGGAAATGGCTTGGGATGTCCATTTTTCATTGGCTCATGTGTTAATCAATATCTGCCGATAACCGTGTCGAGCAAATCATCTAGTTCAGCAAAACGCCCAGCGCTAGGCCAATTACGTTAACGATCCCTGATATTAACGGCTTACTGTAATAGCGATGAAACTAATTCCTGCGCCAAACACAGTACAATTCAATATTACGCTTTAATTCTTTCAAATCAGATAGTTGGCCTTCTTCGACCGTTTGTTCAAGTTGATATTTGGCATCTTCACACCTTTCACCTAATGGTTGATAAATATCGTTTCTTTCGACTTTAGAACGATCCGCAGAAGCCAATTTTGACTGAGTGCAGGCACTCAAACCCAACACTAAAAAACAGGTTAATAGCAGCGTATTACGCATAAAATCCTTAATGGCTAAACATAAAAATCAGGCAAAAACTGATGAAAACGCACGTTGACTTGGTCAAACAGAGCGCCTCACAGAGACCTAAGGCTCTTCAATCAAAGGGTAACAATACATGCCTATTATGACAATCGACGACCTATAAACCTTATTGTTTATCTGGCCGTTTACTTCCACAAGCTAGTATCATTGACCGGCAGGTGGCTGCCATAATTCAACTTTATTTCCTTCTGGATCGATGACCCAAGCAAACTTACCATATTCAGAGTCTTCAATCTTATCGAGAACATTGCACCCTTCAGCTTTGAGCACATCGACTAACGCATAAAGATCATCTACGCGGTAATTAATCATAAATGAAGCATTGCTTGGGCTAAACTGCTCGCCGTCTTGAGACCCAACAGACCAGACAGTCGTTCCACCAACGGGCTTGCCGTCCGAGTCTGACCAACTGAATGCGGTACCTCCCCAAGCCTGAACATCAATGCCCAGGTGACGTTTGTACCAAGCTTGTAACTGAGGTGCATCTTTCGCTTTAAAGAAAATACCGCCTATACCAGTAACGCGTTTCATGTAGACCTCCACATGTGGTGAGTAATTGTTCAGTTGCCCATCGCCACTCAACACTGCGGCGAACTGAATTCAGGTTTAAAACATCTTTTACAGTCAGTTTGAGCTTACTATTTTCCATAGTGTGTGAATAACAAAAATCACAAACAACACAAGTGTCGGGTAAAAAGTGACTGCAAAACCAAACGCTCTGGCTGCAGCGCCATTTTTATAACCCTTAAAGAATAACGTACGGCCCAATGCAAAAAGTACCGAGCACAAAGGTATTGCGGATAAAACAGAAACCGGCATTACCAAGCACCATGCTGTGTATACAATGATGGCAACAACAAACTGCTCTAAGGTATTTTGTAGCAGGCTTTGCAGGACTAAAGCATTTTCAGAACCCCGTGTTAACCCACTACCATCAATATCATCAGGACTAAAAAAGCGTAGCTTAGCCAATCGACCGATTGACACCAGCAGAAATCCAGTAGGCAGAATAATGGATAGCCCTAGCACGTCAAACCTGCCCTGAATATCGCCGATTAAGGCATTGGAGAATGGATCGAAATAAGTGCTTAGCATAATCGTCAATATGGACAATGTCATCGCTGATGCCATACCTTTCAATACACCTAATTGCTTTGCTGAAAGTGCCATACTATATCCTTGCCAGCTATCGCTTAAAATGTGAGGGACTCTACTAACATCTTAACCAAAGATAAGGGAGTAACACGAGTATCGTTTCAGGTCGCCAAAATATAATAGCGATGGTTAACAGATGATCCCCCCAGCAAGGCTAAAATCGGGTGGTTAACTCAAGATATTCCCCATGTATGGCTTGCAACGCTTGATGGGTGCCCTCGCCTCTGACTTTGCCATTTTCTAGCCATATGACTTTGTCCATATTTTGCAATAAATCGGGATCGTGGGTAATACACAATACGGTGCTGCGACTCATGGCAAGCATGATTGCTTGCATAACGGCTTGCTTAGATTGATTGTCTAACCCTTCAGTGGGTTCATCAAGCACTAAAATAGCAGGGTTACGCAGCAGCATTTGCGCAATCGCTAAGCGTCGAGACTGACCTTGTGACATGCGACGACCCGCACTGCCTAAACGGGTATTTAGTCCATTTGGCAACTCATATAACCACTCACCCAATTGGGCTTGCTCACATGCAGTCTGCATTTGCTCGCGACTTGCCTCTGGTGCGGCATAATGCAAATTATCCGCTATGGTGCCATCAAAAATATGGTGTTGCTGCGCTAATATACCCATTAACTGGGTGCGCTTTTCAAAGCTTATCGCTTTGGCTAACACCTCATACTCAGCGTTGAATAAGATACGTCCTTGCTGTTCTGGCCATAACCCACTAAGCAAGTTTACTAAGGTTGATTTCCCGCTGCCACTTGGCCCAACCAACGCCACTTTTTGTTGAGCGTTGATGGTGATATTGACGTTATTAAGCGCAAGATCATCAAGCGCCGCATTAGCGTATCGATAACTGACATTTTGCAAGCCAAGTCCCATGCCCAAATCTGACGTAATATCCTGTGGCAATGAAGCAGGACTCGCTGATCCTAAATCTTGCGGTGTTTCGCTGGCATCAAACCCCGCACTTTTGGCCAGTTTGTCGTGCAACGCAAAAATGCGCCCAGCAGCACTTAGCGCCACGGGTAATTGAATAAACGCATTAGGAAGGGTTAATACGGTTTCAAAACTGGCCAAAACAAATAAACTCAACATGGCCAAGTGCACGTTGGGCAATTGCCCTGAACTCACCAGCGGTACCAATAAGGCAACACTGGCCAGCATCGCTAGTTGCACCACGATTAGGCTTAAACCATCACTGTCCGCCAGCGCTTTATGGCGTTGGTCGAGTAAATCGTTGTAGTCTTTTTGAATTGCATTGCACTTGGCCAATTGACTGTTGGTCGCTTGATATAAGGCGAGCTCTCGCTGACCACTTAACATCTCTGACAAGGCTTCTCGTAACTCGGCGGAACGCTGAGTTTGTTGCCCGGCACTGCAACCAAGCTTACGACTAAGGCGTATCGGTAAACACACACCTACCAGCACAATGCCACCTAAACAGATGAATGCAACTTGGGCATTGAAACCAGCGATAATAGTGATCACGATTGGCACGCAAACCAATGCCACTAACATGGGCAATAAAACGTTTAGGTAAAACTTATCCAGCGCGTCCACATCATCTTGCATACGATTAAACAGATCGGCACTGCGATTCATAGCCAAATCTTGATTATTAAGCTTACCCAAGGTGGCAAACACGTTGACGCGAATTTCACTTAATAACAAAAAGGTTGCATTGTGCGTCACCAAGCGCTCGCCGTAACGCGAGGCACTGCGCACTATGGCTAAAAAGCGAATAATACCGGCTGGGGTAAAGTAGTTCATTTGCACACCTGCGATGCCTGCCGCTGCCATCGAGGCTAAAAACCAGCCTGAAATAGCCAGTAAGCCAACATTCGCCAGAACCGTCAACCCTGTAAGAAAAACGCCTAATAACATGGCTTTATAGTAAGGGCGACACAGGTGCAATAAACGCAAAAAGTTAGTCATTTATATCGCTCTGTTGCGCTGCGTTCACCTCATCACCACCCGTTATCAATTGAGAAAATGGGCCTTGCACGTCACTAAGCTCCTGATAACTACCTTGCTGGACGAGGTTGCCCCCAGCTAACACCACGACATGAGCAGCTTGCTTTAATGTGTTAAGCCGATGAGCAATCACTAACACTAAATGGTGTTTGGCATAGTCATTTATACCCCGCTGCACTATGCCTTCAGTTGTGCTATCAAGGTGCGCTGTGGGCTCATCCAATATTAAAATGGGAGCCTGTTTTAAAAATGCCCGCGCCAAAGCAATACGTTGTTTTTGCCCACCAGATATGCCCTCACCTTGCTCCCCAAGCATGGTGTCAAAACCATTTTCCAGCGATTGAATAAAAGTTAAGACCCCAGCTTGTTCAGCAGCACGGGCGATTTCAGCATCACTCGCCGTCGGCTTTGCCAAGGTTATGTTGTCTTTAATACTGGCGTAAAACAGCGTGGGTTGTTGGGGGATCCAGGCAATTTGTTGCTGCCAAGCGGCGATGTCTTTAACACTAAGTGCTTCATCGTTAACACTAATGTGTGGTATGACTTGAGGATGAAAACCTAGTAAACAGTCGAATAACGTACTTTTACCCGCCCCGCTTGAGCCAACAAAGGCGACCATGCCCGTTGTCGGTAACGTCAATTCAATATTATGAATGCCTTCTTTGCTATCTGGATAAGTAAAACTCAATCTTGAAACACGAATATCCGTCATTGCGGTATTCATGTTTACTAACGCCTGATTTTCTTTCTGCGAGTCCTGCTTACTTTTGTTCAATTCATTATTAGGCACTGCGCTATCGTTTTTTGCATCACTGATCGGCGTATTCAGTACTTCCAACATGTCGCCTGCGGCACTGATCCCCTCTAGGCGAGCATGATAGTGCGTTCCTAACTTACGCAAGGGTAAGTAAAATTCGGGGGCTAACAACAACACCACGAAGCCGGTAGCAAAGTCTAATGTGCCGAAAAACAATCGAAAGCCAATGATCACCGCAACCAGCGCAACGCTAATGGTAGCCAAAAATTCCAAAGCAAAAGACGACAGAAAGGCAATTTTCAAAACACTTAACGTCGCGTGACGAAAGTCATCGGATATACCGGCGATTTGCTGCAACTCTCGCTTAGTCGCATCAAATAGTTTTAATTGGGTTAAACCCCGTACTCGGTCGAAAAAATAATTACCCAGCACGGCTAATTGCTGCCAACGAGCTTGGTTTAGTTGTTCCGCTTTGTGTCCCACCAAAATCATGAAAAACGGGATAAGCGGCGCAGTGAACAGAAAAATCAAACCCGCTTGCCAATCCGTAGGAAATATCACCATCAGTATCGCCAGCGGTACAAGTGCGCTGTAAGCCACACTAGGTAGGTAATTAGCATAGTAGTCATGCAGCGCTTCTACCCCGTCATGCAACATATTTAAGGTTGCGCCGTGACCTTTTTTATCCGTGTAATGCGGCCCAAGTTGGCTGAGTTTTTCCAGTAAATTTGCACGCATGGCTGACTTGATATTACGCGCAGCACGAGCACTAAAGCGCTGACTAAATGCTAAAAGTAGGCCTCTGGCCAACACAAACGCAGCTAGAGGCCACAGGAGATGGCTGACACTGGCGAGATCTGCGTTTTCAAACATCACCAAATGAACACTTTGCGCTAACAAATATGCACTGGCGATCATCAATAAAGCGTTTACCGTACCAAGGGCGATGCTAAATTTAAGTAAGCCTGCCGCGGGTTTAGATTCACGCTTTAAAAAACCGCGCAGCAGCATTTGCTGGGCGCGGTCTGGGCGGATTTTAATCGTCACTTTCGTTTTTTAGCCTTTCGTAAAGATCTTTTTGATCATCCGCTATGCTGTCTTTATTTTGTTGGAACTCGTACCACATCACGTTTATTACCCCTAAGGTACAGGCTAATAACACCCCTAAAATCCACGCAAAATACCACATAATTATTCTCCTTAGCTTGCTTGTGCATGTACCTATACTTGCACAAGCCGCGATTTGTTGACCGCTGCGTTTTTAGTAACTGCCGTGGGGGTTATTTTCAATTTCTTCCACTGTCACTTTGCGCCACATTTTGACGTAACACCAAGTCGTGTAGAACAAAATAATAGGCACTAATATCACCACAACAATAAACAATACGTTCAGCGTCATATGACTGGAAACCGCATCCCACATGGTTAAACTTACGTTAGGGTTATTACTTGACGGCATAATGAAGGGGAACAAAGATGCACCCGCCGTCATGATCACGCCCACTAACATTAAACTTGATGAAACTAACCCCAGTGCCGGTTTACCCATTTTAGAGAAGAGCACTGCCAGTGCAGCCATAACAAATGCCAGACTAGGAAAGATGATGGTTAGCGGCATTGCCGTATAATTGTCTAACCAAGCGCCTGGCGCGGTTGTCACCACTTTAGCAATAGGGTTTGCGTAGCCTTGTGTATCCGGCATGCTGACTATTTGGTAGCCATCCATGTTCGACACCCAAATTCCCGCCACAGCGAACAACGCCATACAGGCGATTAATGCATAACGACCAAATTGACCTGAACGTTTTGCCACATCATGTGCTGTGCGCAGCTGCAACCACATACCTGCGTGACCTACCATCATGGTAATACTGATCAACCCTGCTAATAAGCCAAAGGGATTAAGCAAGCCGAAAAACGACCCCTGATAGCTAGCTCTCAATAAATTATCGATATTAAAAGGCACACCCAAAAACAAATTACCGAACGCCACACCGAATACCAATGCAGGGATTGCGCTGCCAAATAACAACGCCCAGTCCCAATTGTTACGCCAGCGAGGGGATTCAATTTTGCTGCGATAATCAAAGGCTAACGGGCGAAAAAACAGTGCAAACAACACCAATAACATCGCGAAGTAAAAACCAGAAAACGCCGCGGCGTAAACCATAGGCCAAGCAGCAAACAATGCCCCACCAGCGGTAACAAACCACACTTGATTGCCTTCCCAGTGCGCCGCAATGGTATTAATCACGGTTCTACGTTCACTGTCTGTTTTACCCACCGCTCGCAATAACATAGCGATGCCCATGTTCATGCCGTCAGTAATCGCAAAGCCAATGAGCAATATGCCAATAATTAACCACCACACTAATTTGAGCGTTTCGTAATCAAAAATCATGAGTGAGCCCCTTGTTCGTCTTTGCTTGGCTGATTAATTTTTTCAAAATGATACTTATTGGTGTGCAATGAACTTGGCCCCTGCTTCACAAAACGCAGCATTAACCAACCTTCTACTATGGCAAGACCTGTGTAGAAAATGATAAAGCCAGCAATACTGATCAATAAATCATTAGTCGTCAGTGACGATGTCGCCAAGAAGGTGGGTAATATTTCAGATATTGCCCACGGCTGCCTGCCATACTCAGCCACGACCCAACCAAACTCGATAGCAATCCACGGCAGCGGAATACTGAACACCGCCGCCCATAACAACCAGCGTTTCTGCTCAATTACCCGATGGGCGTTGTAGTAAAATGACAATACAAATATCACCAGCATGATCATGCCGCAGGCAACCATAATCCTAAAGGACCAGAACATAGGGCCCACTTTTGGAAACGAATCTTTCACTGCCTGTTTAATCTGTGCTTCGGTGGCATCAACCACATTAGGTGTATAGCGTTTAAGCAGTAATCCATAACCTAAGTCGTCTTTTAACGTATCGAAAATCGCTACGTTTTCTGGGGTATCTTGGCCATTTCTGAGTTTATCTAGATACTCATAAGCCAACATACCGTTGCGAATGCGTTTCTCATGTTTAATTTCTAAATCATTAATACCCGTAACTTGCTCGTCTAACGAGCGAGTAGCAATAATACCCATGGCATAGGGGATTTTAATTGCCGCGTGGGTCACTTGCTTTTCAGAGTCAGGGAATCCAAACAAAGTAAACGCCGCAGGCGCTTCTTCAGTATGCCATTCCGCTTCAATAGCGGCGAGCTTCACTTTTTGCACTTCACCTACTTCATAACCGGATTCATCACCAAGTAAAATAACACACAGCACAGAGGCTAAACCGAAGCCACAAGCAACTGAGAATGAGCGCTTAGCAAACGATATGTCACGCCCTTTTAAAATGTAGTAACTACTGATCCCCAGCACAAACATCGATGCCGCAACGTAACCTGCGGATACGGTATGAATAAATTTGACCTGCGCCACAGGGTTAAACACCAATTCTGCGAAGCTGGTCATTTCCATTCGCATGGTTTGATAGTTAAATTCCGCTCCCACCGGGTTTTGCATCCAGCCGTTGGCGATCAAAATCCACAATGCCGATAAGTTGGTTCCCACCGCCATGAGAAACGTCGCACCTAAATGTTGCCGGCGGGATAATCTGTCCCAGCCTAAAAAGAACATACCCACAAATGTCGATTCAAGGAAAAATGCCATTAAGCCTTCGATGGCCAGCGGCGCGCCAAATACATCACCCACATAATGAGAATAATAAGACCAATTGGTGCCAAACTCGAACTCCATGGTTAAGCCTGTTGCCACCCCCACCGCGAAGTTTATGCCGAACAACTTGCCCCAAAATTTGGTCATATCTCGGTAAATTTCACGGCCAGTCATGACATAAACTGACTCCATGATGACCAAGATCCACGTCATGCCTAAGGTTAGGGGCACGAATAGAAAGTGAAACAGTGCGGTAATAGCAAACTGTAATCGCGATAGATCCACAAAGGCTTCATCTATCATGTTAATGGCTCCTAGTTAGGTCGCTCACGCAACACAAAACAAAATCTGAAAGAGTAGGTAAATAGTTACCTTCTAAAGTTTCAGTAATTACTGAAACTTTATTAACTTTACTCCTTTCGGCTATTTTATGTCAACTGAAAGGTTATATTTTAATGCGTCAATATACGCAAAAGTTGACCTGCATCTGGAATAATAATGTCGCCCTCAATAGCCTACCTTAACTCCCGTCGCATATACGGCTAGCTAATTCACAACGCGCTTTGTATATTACTTAACAAAAGAAAGTTAACTTAAATACTGCGTTCTCTGCATGACAATTTAATCAACAATGTAAAGTCTAACTGCTTTAGCAATAAAACCGTTAATTGTGTACTGAATAGGAAGACAGATGGATTTACATGCATACTTTATTTTTTTAACCACCACCATAATTGTTTGTATGTCCCCTGGCCCAGCGGTGATCACTATTGCGTCTCAGGGAGCTCGCCACGGCGCGAAAAATGCCCTGTTTGGCGTCACAGGTGTTGCCAGTGCAAATGTGGTGTATTTTCTATTGTCAGCAACAGGGATTGCCTCGTTAATAATCGCGTCAAACCTGTTATTTTCAGTTATTAAATGGGTTGGCGTGCTGTACCTGCTTTACCTCGGGCTCAATGCAATTTTCAGTAAAAGCGGCGGATTAAGCGTTAATAAAAATACCAGTTCGAATGCAAACGGCATTGCACGCTTTAGTCAGGGTTTTGTTGTTGAATTAGCCAACCCCAAAGCTCTGCTGTATTTCCTTGCATTGCTACCCCAGTTTATCAACATTGAACAACCTGTCGTGTTGCAACTGCTGATTATGGGCTCATCTTGTTTAGTGGTCGATTTATTGTCTTATTCTATGTATGCCTACATAGGCCAAAAGCTATCCAGTGGCTCGGTGAAATCATCTATTGTGAACCTAATCAACAAGTCTGCTGGCGGCTTTTTACTCTTTGCCGGCCTAAAAATGGCGTCGGTCAGCGCGAATGTATAACAAAGGCACACTGCACCACCGGTTAAAAGACGCCGATATAAACGGTGCAATCGAACTAATACGGCATCAAGCGAGTAACTGGGTGATATGCCACAACTCTCCTGCTGGGCCCCATAAATACACGACTTTACCCCAGGGCTCATTTTTGATTGCTTGGTATTTACGCGCCAAATCCCCCATATTTACAATTTGTTGGTACGCCGCATTTATGTCCGTCACAATTAATTGCATCATGAGATTTTCGGCAAAATCTTGCTGATAAGTATTCTGTAAAAAGAAGGTGCATTCACCACAGGTGAATAAACATAGCTCATCATTCACCGACTCTTTGCTAAAACCTAATGCTTGGTAAAACTGTTGGGATTGGGCGAAATCTTTGCTGGGAATAAACACGCGAATATCTGTACTGTGCATAGTACTACCTCAATTTCAGGCGTAAAAATAACTGACCGTTTTTACATTTGAGCATACCTAAAGGGCTGTAACAAAAGCTAAAGCTTGCTTTGCCCATTGAGCACCCGACAGCGTTGAAATATAACTCAAGAATAAGCAGTTTCAAATGTCAATGTCAGCGTTTGGCAGAAACTCATGGATTGCCCACACAGCGGCTTGCGAAGCCATTATCAATTCAAAATAAGCGTTTTTCAGCGCTGGCCCCCTACTAAGCAGCACCTTCCCCGTCTTACTTTTAGTCTTTACTGCCGGCTGTGCTGCAATGCTTGCAATTTATCCGTGTATACCGCTGCATCGTGGGTATTACCCACTTTATTCAAATAGCTGATCAACGCGCTGAGTATATCGGTATCGTTCGGCCAGCGGTCATGGGCGAGTCGCAATTCAGCTATGGCCACACTCCCCTGCCCCTGATGATCAAGCGCAATCGCATAAATATAAGCAAATGACGGGAATGCTTCACTGCTGTGGGCAGCCACTTTTAAATTGGTCAATGCTGGGGCATATTGTTTCTGGCGAATTTTATATAAACCCAAAGCATGATTCGCTTGGGCATTATCGGGTTCAACTTTCAAGGCTTTGCTTAAGTAACTCGCTCCATTTTTGTCTTGGCCTTGCTGACGATAAAATTCGGCAACCTGAATCAGCACAGGAATATAACTTGGTTCAATCCTAAAGGCGGTTAGATAGGCACGCTCGGCCCCAGCCAAATCCCCTAAGTGACTTGCCAAATTACCCAGCGCTAATTGAGTGATCGGTGAATCCTCATTTAGCGTTAACATGTCACCATATTCCGCCAGCAAGGGTTTTAATCTGGCTTTGTCACTCCGAGACAACTGCTCAATACTGTCAACCAATACTCTGGCTATTTCAAACCTTACTGACTTGCTAGGCTCGTCCAACTTATCACTCAGTACCTGCCAACGCTCTAGAGGACTGAGCATTTGCAATGATTCAACCGCTGCCCGTCGCACTAACACATCATCACTTGCAAGATGCTGTAACGCGAGATCGAGTACTTCCTGAGTGCGGTATTGGCTCATATCAGCCAAAAGAGAGGCTTGGCGTAAGCGACTGTTACTTGGGTCTTGGACAAAGGCAATAGCTTCAGCCAGACCTTGCGGCGCAACATCTTGCACGTGTTGGCGAACCGATTGCCATGTATTTTCCTTACCTGCCCCCCAGATTTTAGTGCTCTGTTCGCGCCAATGCACATCATCTTTATCATGGCAGGCTAAACAGGACTGGGGTTCGCTTAGCTGAGTTTGAAAACTCAAATCTGGGATAGAAAAACTGTGATCCCGCCTAGCATCCACACCCATATAGGTTTTTTCTGGCATATGGCAACTCACACACATAGCCCCGTCGGTATCTGGCGTGTGATGATGATGTTCAGGACGATTAAATGTTTGCGCTTGATGGCACTGCAAACACAGGCCGTTGCCTGGTATTTTAACTTTCCCCGTGTGAGCATTGTGACAGTTCGAACAGGTCACGCCAGCATGCTGCATTTTGCTTTGCATGAACGAGCCCATAACAAACACTTCTTCGTTGATGGTGCCATTAGCATGATAAAACGGCGCTCGGATCCACTCTAGACGATTATCATCCACAAAACTTTGCTGGCCTTTGGGGTCTGAAAATGGATGACTTAACGGCGTACGAAGCGAATGACAACGCCCGCAGACATTTATTTCACTGTTGTTGGCTTGGCCGTCGGCGTGAGCAATGGGGTTGTCCATGGCAAACACAAAGTTTTTCACTGCCGGCAGCCGTGTGTTAAACCCACTATTGTTGTCAGTAATGGCATCCTTTTTAGCTAGCTCTACGTGCTGACCTGCCGGCCCATGACAGCTTTCGCAGGCCACATTGACTTCACTAAACTGGGTTTTGAATACGTTGGTTTTAGGTGCAAAATTGCGTTGCAAGTCCGTTGAGTGACAATCCGCACAGCGACTATTCCAATTTTGAAAATGGCGTTGCCAAAAAAATGGATGTTCAGGAGTGATTTTTTCGATGGGCTGCAAGTGATACCAACGTTGCCCCCCCTCTTTTTCACTGCGACTGTCCCAAGCGATATTAAACGCTTGTAGCTTACCCTCTCCCACATCAACTAAATATTGCTGCAAAGGATAAAAGCCAAAGGTATATGGCACATCGAAAGTTTCGAGCTGGTTATGTTTGTTGATCGTGGTGATTTTGTATTGGCCGTCTTGGATAAAAAAACGGGTTTTGATATCGTGAAACTGTACTTCGGTATCGGCAAAGTTGCCTAGCACACTGTCTTTACTGGCCACTTGCATGGCTTTAAAATGGTCTGACTGTTGCCACTGCTGATACTCGCTTTGATGGCAACTTTGACAAGTGCTTGCACCGACATAGCCTATAGCATGGGCGTTAGTTTGTGCCTCGCTAACGGGAGCACTTTCGTCTTGGGCAGACACATTATTTACCCACATTAGCCCAATCAATATTAACGATAACCAAAACAAAATGGGCGATGTTCCGCCCTGTCGCCACGTCACTACATTCACCTGCTTGCTCCCTATCCCCGACATCCACTAAACCTAATCCTTGTGCACTGCACTGCTCCCTGACATCCACACGCAAATTGCTATTGCATGTGCAGTTAAGCTCACAATTGGATTTTTGATTAGGTAGCGACAATGGGTAAATTTGAAAACACCAGCATTAGCTGGTGTTTTAACTAGGCTAAACATCCGCCTGAATTTATCTACTTTACGCTATGCGTCTATTTATACTTAGCAACTTTACCGCTTAAGCGCTTGTCTGCGTCGCCTAATAAATTGGCGGTTAGCTGTTCAGCCAAGTCAGCATCTCCCGCGACGATAGCGTCACAAACAGCCCGATGAAATGGCACTGAACTTTTATTGTCTCTGGGATCTTTATTGGTTAAACGAATACTGACCAACAAAGCGGAATAAATCACCCCTTCCATGGCTTTTAAGAATTCGTTATGCGCAGCTCGTAACACCGAGCGATGAAACTCTGCATCAGCAATAATGAAGTTCTCAACAGACCCTCCTTCTTGCTCCATGGCTAAACATGCCGCTTGTATTTCAGCAATGTCTTCCGCTGTGGCCCGCTCTGCTGCCCAGCGTGATGCTTTAGGCTCAAAGGCTAAACGAATTTCCATCAACTGCTTTAAAAAAGAAGGATTCGGCGGTGCCGATAAATGCCACGCTAACACGTCATCGTCTAACATAGACCATTGGTCACGCGCTCTAACGCGGGTACCAATACCTCGGCGCACGTCGAGTAAGCCCTTGCCCACTAAAATTTTAACCGCATCACGAATAACCACTCGGCTAACCTGATAACGGGTCGCAAGGGTATTTTCTTCGTCGATAAGCGTGCCTGGCTCATAGGTGCCTGCCACAATGCGTCTGCCTAACTCACGGGCTACCTGAACCGGCATGCTTGGGGTCATAGTCGCCGTGCGTTTAAGATCGTAATATACTAATTCGCTCATGATAATTATCTAAACATAATATGTTAAATGACACAGTAAATGTACCATGCCTGTAAGTCGATACAAAGTATATTACCCAGCAATTACATAAATTTACATGGCTAAAATGAGCTAATTAAACGCATCAAACGCGTTATCGCCCATTAATTTGCTCAGCAAACGGCATATTCTTAAGCTTTGACCAGATCGCGTTCAATGTCTTCAATGGTTTTACCCTTAGTTTCAGGCAGTATTTTTGCCATCACTAACATGCCGATAAAGGCAATAATGCCGTAATTTAAAAAGGTATTGGCTGCCCCTAAATTCTCTAGTTGCCAAGGGAAAAACTGCTGAATCATATAGCTGGAGATACTCTGTACGAAAGCGGCCACCGGTAGTGCCACACTGCGTACACTATTGGGAAATATCTCTGAAAATATCACCCACATTACTGGCCCAATCGACATATTGAAAGCCGCTAAGAAAGCAAATAAAACAAAGAAGGCATTGATGCTGATTGTTGAGTTAATGATGGCTCCACTTACCAACGGCAAATCTTTTTACTGTATATGCCCGCCAGCTCACGTTTTAGATCCACATCAGATGCATAGGTTTTGCCCACCAAAGGCTGTAATAAGGTTACGTCCACCTGACTTTGCTGAATATTTTCGATGGCTTCTTGGCTCAATTCATAGTGTGCAGATTTAAATCCGTACCACGTTGAAGTGTGAGCAATGCTAATAAACAATAAACCTAACAGGGTTAGGCGACGACGCCCCCATTTTTCTACAAATCGAATTGCCACTAGGGTAAATAGCACAGCCACTAAGCCTAGAATAACCGTTTGCATAAAAGTGTCTTCGACTGACATACCGATTTGCTCGAATACCGTAGGCGCATAAAAAAGTACCGCGTTCATACCACTTGCGCCTTGCACTATGGCATAAGCAAACGCCACGCACATTCGCTGCTTCAGCGCAAAGGATGCAAAGCGACCATTCCACCAAGATGCAACGCTGGACTCTGGGAGGATAATCATCCACGCAACGAGGCCGTAACAGCCTTAAAAGAGGGGAAATTGGCGCAGTGGAAACAAGAAAATGGCTATCATCTTAGATCATTGTCAGAGACAGCCATGTATCGATATAAGCAACTGATTTGCCCGAAACTCAGTCTGCGAGACTACAATGCCCAAGTAGGCGAAGCGTTGGCTGGTGTAAAACCGACGAACAAAGTTATACCAATCGGATTAAAGTTTAAGTCAATTT